>RHMC01000010.1 GCA_003719395.1 Streptomyces altiplanensis | reverse complement strand
GGGTCGCTGCGCTCCCCGGCCGCTCCCGCTCCGCGTGAGCGGATGCGGCTCGCTCCGCTCACCGTCAGGCGGCACGCGCTCCGCGCTCACCGCCAAGGGCAGGGCAGCCGGGCCGCGTTGCGGCCCGGGGCCGGCCTCCGGCCGACCGGTGGCCTCCGCTGCGCTCCAGCCACCCGCCACCCCACCGCCTGACCCTACGTCACCCGCCGTACCACGGGGCGCGCCACGCTCCGCGGGGCCCACCCACGGGCCTGCGGCCCGAGCAGCAGCAAGAGGAAGGGGAGGTGACAGGTAGTCGGGCGGGTGACGGGGCGAACAGACGTCGGAGGGAGTGAAGTCAAGCGATTGGGCGCGTGCTTCAAAGATAACGGCTAGCTTAAGACTGGAATGGACGTGGACCACCTGTCACCAGGAAAAAGAGGTTCGCGGAATGCTCAGATATACAGCGTCACGTGAACAGAGAAATCGCGTGCGATTTGACGAGATACAACTTCGGGATATTGCTGATGGAACGCTGCGGAATGTGGACGGGCGGGCGAGTGAGTGCTTGGCAGAGATTATCTGGGTGGTGTCCGAGGGCGTGAGTTTGCTGAGGTTGGCCAAAGCTGTGCGGCTGAGTTCGCTGCTGCTGAGGGTGATCACGCAGAGGGCCGTGAAGGTCACCGCGGAGCAGCGTGCACACAGGTCGCCGTCGGGGGACCTCAGCCACTGATATATGGAGAGATCAAGAAACCGCAGGTCAGAGCGTTGAAGATCGCGAGATACGTACCGGCTGAGGGGACGTATCGACGTCGATACGTCTCGGCTGAGGGGGCATATCGACTGCCCCATGTCAACTGTACGCGACACGATCTAGTGCCGGATGTCAACTGGAGACGACATCAGGAAACGGATGTGTCCCGCGTGGGGACCGTTCGACGGCCAGGGGGGAGATCTGTCCCCCCTGGGGGGACACAACTCGTGTGGCATGTCGTGTTGAAGCGACATGCATGTCAAGCGCAGGTGACATACTGCTTCGCGTCGCAGAGATCAACAGCTTGGAGAGCAGCCTCGTGTCGACAGAGCCGCAGCGCCGCCGTACAAGCCCCCGTGGGGCGCCGCAGCCGAAGCTGCCGCTGGGAGATCCGTCCGATGCCTGGAACCAGCCGCTGCGGCCCGTCAAGGACCTGGACGACGTCGCCCGCGCCTACCCCGGCCGCAAGCTCACGCTGGACAGCGAGCGGAAGCCGCTGGAGTTCTACGGGCCCCCGGACGAGCCGAACGCCTTCTCCATGGACAGCCTGGAGTTCTTCCTGGTCATCGCGCAGTTCTTCCGCGAGGCGCTGCCGCTGCGGCTGATCCTGCTGATGATCGCGTGCCAGAAGGCCGGCGGACGCATCCCGCTGACTCAGGACGAGATGGCGATCGTCCTGGACGTCGCTCGAACCAAGGTGAACGAGGCGCTGCAGGAGGTCATGTCCCACGGGATCGTGTTCCGGGTGAAGCGCGGTGTCTACCAGTTCAACCCGCCGTACTCCTACCGGGTTGCCGAGTTCATCCCGGGCACGGAGACCATGGAAGCGCGGTACGTCCGAGTCGACCAGCACGAGACGATCGCGAAGATCCGGTCGGACGAGGCGCTGCCCGACCTGGTGCGCTTCCCGTCGCTGGAGCGGATGCGTCAGGAGATTGAGCAGATGCGCGAGGAACGGGCGAAGATTCGTGCTGCGCGTCGCGCTGAGCGGGCGCAGCAGAAGGAGAAGGGGACCGGACAGTGAGTGGTCTGCATTTTGCCGCGGTGAACGCGGAAGGGATCGTCGCCGACCTGGACCTGCTGCCCGCGGCGTACCGCGTGCTGCTGAAGATGCGCGCCCACAGCGAGCCGGGCGGGCGGATCGAGGTCGACCAGGTCACCCTCGCGCAGATGCTCGGACTGAGCCGGGCCGCAGTGAACGCGGCTCTGCGCGACCTGGACCTGGCGCAGCTGGTGAAGAAGCAGCGCGCCGGCGTCTACCAGCTCAACCCGATGCTGGCCGCCTACCTCTCCCCCGAGGACGCCGTCGCGGCCGTCAAGGCGATGCCGAAGGGCCAGCGCCTGAACTCCTCCAGTTTCGTGGAGCACTACCGCCAGGCCGTCACGGCCTACCAGGACCAGCTCGCCGAGAAGCGCCGGCAGCGAGAGAACGCCAAGCGCCGCCAGAACCTCAAGGCCGTGTCCTGACCATGACCGGATGCAGCGGGGTTGTGCAGCAGCCGAACGGCCGTTTGCTGCACGGCCCCGCTGCCCTGTGCAGCACGGTCGGCTACCCGAGCAGCAGCCGTGCGGCGCCTGGGGCCGGCCTTCCGAATGTCATCGCTCTCCGGCACCCCGAACCACCACGAGCAGCAGACACAGCAGCGCCCCGGACCCAAGCGGATCCGGGGCGTGCTGCTTGATCAGGCTTCGACGTACGCGACGATCGTGATCTGTCGAAGGGCCGTGACGTAGTAGATGACGCGGACCCCGTCGACGTCGTCGACGTAGTCGCGCAGCAGGGTGTCGGGCACCGGGGTGCCCAGCTCGGGGTTGACGCTGATCGCGACGATCGCGCGGTCCAGGCGGTGCGTCTCGCGCGCCGTGAGCTTCGCCAGCTGGCTCAGCGCGGGCTCCACCAGGACGACCTGGGAGCGGCGCGGGGCGTGCTCAGGCGACACGGGGCTGCTCACCGGCGAGGCGGTCCAGGTGGGCGTCGCGGGCTTCCTCCCACAGCACGCCCGTCTCCGGGGACGGGTAGCCGTTGGCGGCGATGTCCTCCAGCACCGAGGCGAGGACGTCGACTCGGCGCGCTGGTCGGCCGCGTAGGCGCGGGCGGAAGCGGCGGCGTGCTCATCGAGGGGCTGGCGGTCGGGCACGAGGGCCGGCTGCTCGCTCATCCGGGGGCTCCTGGCTGTCATCTGGCGTGTGTCACCACGGTATCGCCGGGGCAGCTCGCCGAACCCCGATCCGCCCAATCTGGCTCGACTGTCCGATGCCCCCTTTGTCAGTCGCGCCGGACACCACGACTATGTTCCGTACTGCTCGCATGAGGGCGGGAGATCAACTCTTATGTGTCACGCTCCGCCCGCGAAGCCCGCCTGGATGTCCTGTGACATCGAACTGTGATCGTGTGCCATCGAAGATTGATTGGCATGAACCCCTGATCCCGGGGTTCGTTTGCCATCCCCCGCGCGCGGCGGGTCCCACACAGACACGCCTCACTGTCGGGGTCCTTGGGGCGGTCGTCGATGCGGCGAGCCATGCCCCTCGCAGTACGCGAAGACTTGAAGTGCCTGCGTCCGACGAGGAGGACCGCCGACTGTAAGCTTCCGCACCGAGAACAGGAAACGGGGGGACCAGCCGTGTTCGAGAAGATTCGACGTGCGCTCGGTGCTGTGTCGCAGCCGGCCAGCCCCGTCATGCGTACGCGCTATCACTGGAGCTGTGCGTGTGGCGCGCACTCGCGCGGCGGCTTTCTGATCCTGTCCGATGTGAAGTACGCGATCGACAGGCACGTCTGGAGCAAGGGCAAGGGACATCGGGGCCGGAGATCCAGACCACCGAAGAGGAACGTCCGTACTAGGTGTGCTGTGTCAACGAACCCTGACCGATGAACGGTCACGTCACGAGTGCGCCGACGACGCGCGGCAGTCTGGTTTCGCCCTCCTGAAGGGACGAGGTCGATACGAGGCTCGGCCGTCCTGCACGTCTCTGACCAGCGCGATCAATCTTCGCTGACACGAAATCGCATCCGTCAAAGTTCGATGGCACGTGGCCAAGGTTCGTTGACACAGGACACCGGAGGGGCCTCCGGGCCACCGGAAACGGACATACGGGGATGTATTCAAGGTGGCGTGACACTTTTCCGGGTGAGCGTGACAGTCGGTATCACGCTCACCCTCTGTCAGCGTGACACCGCCAGAAGCATGGTCTGCTGAGCGGGTGCAACGCACGGTGCAACACGGCGCGTTCACGCTGGGATAGGGCGCGTTGCCGCAGGTCAGACCCGCAACACGGGCTCTTGCACCCCGCGTGTTGCACCCCGTGTTGCAGGGCGCGTTGCACCCGGCGCCCTCCATGCAGAACTGGCGCGGGGTCAGCGGGCAGTGGCAGATCGGGTTGTAGTCGGGGTCGTCGTCGCCGGGGTAGAGGCTCTCGCCGAACGGCGGCTCGGTCCAGGCGATGACCCGGCCGTCGGCGAGCAGGTCCTCGTAGTGGTGCCCGATCTCGCTGTGCTCGCTCCAGGTGGCCACCACCACCTCGTCCGCCGCGCTCACGCCGTACCGCCCTTCACCGCGACCGCGCTGTCGAGCCACGCGGCGAGCGCGTTCGTGGCGGCCGGGTCGGCCTGGGCGAGCGCTCGACGAACTCGAGGTCGCCGTCGACCGGTGAGCCCGTACGGGCAAGAGCGGCGAGCAGCGCGTGCGCGTGGCGCGCACCGGCACGGGCAGCAGGCCGACGGCGGCGGCGCGGGCGGCCGGGTCGGCGTAGTGGCCGGACTGGTCGGCGAGGGCGCGGGCGAGCCAGGCGTCGACCTTCGCGGCGCGGTAGTCGCGGTTCTCGTCCAGGAGGTCGCGGGCGGCTTCGTCCCCGGCCTGGCTCGGCACGCTGCGATCGAGTCGGCCGGCCCCGCCCAGCCGGGCGAGTTCTTCGGCGCGGTCGGCTACCCGCTGCTGCTCTTGGCGGCGCTGCTGCTCGGCTTCCTCGCGGCGGCGGTCTTCGGCGAGCTCCTCCTGGACGACCGCGTCGGTGTCCGGGTCGTACGGGCCGCCGGTCGCGGCGAGCAGCTGCACGATGCGCTGCCACTCCGCGAGCTCCGCTTCACGGCGGCCGCCGTCGTCGGCTGCGGCTTCGTCGCGGCGGTCCAGGTGCGCCTGCAGTTCCGCCTCTTCGAGCGCCGCCACCGCCTCGCTGTGCGTCATGCCCCGCGCGCGCGCCGTACCGAGGACCGGCCGACCTTCGCGTAGTCGATCGGCGTGCGCGGGGCGCTGGCGCGGCCGCGGGCCTCGGGGACACGGCGCGGCCGCCACCCGTCGGACGTGTTCATCAGGACTCGCTTTCAGCTCTGATACGGAAATGAGGGCCTGCCCCGGAATGCGCTTGGACGGGTCGGTCACACAGGTCTACAGCACGCCAGAATTACGCGCTGCTAAAACGTGATGTTCAACCACTCCACGTCCGTGAATTTCACCTCCAGGCCCGCGCGACCGCCACCGCCTTGACGGAAATAGGCGTCCGCGATGGCCTCCGCGACCGCGTCGTGCAGATCGCTCTCCGTCGCACCATCCTCCTGCGCGGCGATGATGGCGGCCGCGTGGGAGGGGGTGACGGCGACCGTGATGTCCCGTACCCGGCCCGCGTCCGAGGTGCCCTCCGGACCGAGGCCGAAGTACGCCCGGCAGGAGATGACCAGCCCGCCTGAGGACGCCGCGCGCTGCCTTGCCTGTGCCCTGACCTGCGGTTGCCACTCCGACTCGGTCTCTTCCACCAGAGCGACCTGGAGGCGCTTGTTCGGCTTGGTGGAGGCACCCGAGAGGTAGCGCTGCACCGTCTTGCAGGAGACGCCCAGCCGCGCCGCCAGAGACTTGATGGAGCCCTTCTCCCGCGTGCGAAGGAATTTCATCTGTGCCCGCGCGGATTTCGGCGCGGGACGAGTGAACAGGGCCCGCTCCGCGCGGGCGAAGCCGTCCAGGATCTTGGCGCGGGTCCGGGCCGCGCGCTTCACGTCGTCAGCAGTCATGTGATCATTCCGCCCGGCCGGGCCTGTGGACAGAGGCCCGGCGACGTGGCGCCGTACGGCCGGTCTGACCTGATCAAACCCCGGGACGGACAGACCGCCCCGGCCGTACGGTCACACCAAGACCAGTACCAACCCGCCCAGGAGACGCAGTGATCCCAGCGCAACACCCCTACCGAGCGCACTACCAGCAGGAAGAGGACGGCCGTACGGTCTACAGCAGCAAGCCCGTCATCGCCTGGGACGACGAGGGCCAAGCGCTCGTCGTCGATGAGCGCAGCGGTCGACTTGTCCCGGCGAACAATGGCCGCACCTTCACCGGGCTCTCGGAAGACGGGCACCCTGTTGTCGCCGCCGTCCCCGGGGGTGGGTGGAGTGCTCGGTACAAGAACGAGGACGGCACGTTCACCGTGGACCCGCTGGTGGCCTGGACCGTCCGAAGCAACGGCACTCTCACCCCCATCGACACCGACACCACCGGTCTGTGCGATGACGCCACCGCGGTGAGCAACTTCGATGGCCTCGTTGCCCCCGGAGCTGAAGCGCGTACGGCACAACCGGACAGCTCGGCATGACCGGGCTGGCTTTCATCCCGGCCGCCGCCTCCCCGACATCATCCGCTGCGTTCCCGTCGTACGGCGGTTCCGCCGGTCCCGCGGTAGGTCGGCCGTCCGATTGCCCGAGGAGCGGTGCGGCGGGCATGCTGCGCGTTCGGCGAGGAGAAGAGGGAGAGCGTGTCCGAAGACGACGACACCACAGCGGCGGAGGCATCGCTCAGAGAGGCCGTGGAGCAGCTGTGCGGCGATGCCCAGGCGACGGGAGCGAAGCCGCCCAGGAGGCCGTCCAGGCCCTCGCTGACGGCTCTGGGAAGGCGTGGACACCCGATCAGGAGACACAGATCCAGGCCATGGTGGACCAGATCCGCAAGCTGCGGGACCTGAACCGGCCGGGCGGCGGCTGGTGGCGTCGGCGCCGGGAGTGGCGGGCTCGTGAACGGCTCGTCGACATGATGGAGGCCGGCGGCCCGGAGCTCCTGAACGAGGCGGAACTGCGGCACTGGAAGAGCCTGGCCATGGTGGAGCTGATGCTGGAGTTCGCGGGCAGCTCGATGAAGCAGGACGACGTGGTGAAGGTGCTCGCCCAGAGGGAGGCGGTGAACGCCGTGACGTACGAGGAGTACCAGCAGGCCAAGAAGGCGCTCGCCGAAAAGAAGGCCGCCGCCGGCTGACCCCCTGGCCGCCGGCCGCGGCCTGGGACATCAGCCCCTCAGCCGCCGGTGCCACGCCAGGCTTCGGACTCCTCGTCCTCGCTCAACTCGTAGCCCTCGGGGTACGCGGCGTCCGCGCGCTCCCGGGCAGCCTGAGCGGTGGCGCGGACCTCGCGCTTCAGCCGGGTGAGCAAGGCGAGCGCGGGTTCATGGGTGATCGGGTCGACGATGTCACGGGTTCGGGCCGTGTCCCAGTCGGCAACTCGCAGCGCGGTCTCCACCAGGAGCTGAGCCTCTTCGACGGCGACGCCCACGGTGTCGTCACCGTCGGCGGCCGCCGTGATCAGGCGGTTGCGGATCACCCGGGCGTTCTCCCACCCGCGCCAGACGCCGTCCTGCTGGTCTGCGGTGCTGCCGCGGCCGATCCCCTGGGACAGCGGCGGGAAGGCGAGCACCAGCTCGGCAGCGGCACGCCAGTCCATGGCTCGCGCCTGCACCAGGGCCTCGGCGACGATGCGGGCCCGCAGGCTCTCCACCCCCCACTGCCGCCACTGTGCGTCGCGCTCCCGGCTCACGCAGTCCGGGCACAACGGCGCCCGTACCGGGCCGGCGGCTTCCAGGAGCGGCTGGTGCGCAGCAGTTCCGTGCCGCAGTCGGCGCACAGAATCCCCGACGGCGCCGGGCCGATCGTGGCGAGCATGTCGTGGAGGTGGAGGCCGGCGGCCTCTGCGAGAGGGCGTCCGTGAATGCCTGGCTGCTGCCAGTACAGGTGTCTGAGCACGCCGATCAGCTCGGGGGCGTGGACGGCATCCACCTCGGCATGTAGTCGCTCCACCTGCTCCAGTACGGCCTGGCGGGTATGGTCGCGCCGCTGCTCGGCTTCCGCGAGGGCGGCTTCGGCTTCGGTGAAGTCACGGACGGACCGCTCGATGTCGCCCAGAATCTCGTGCAGGTTCTCCTCGCTCATGCCCGAGAGCCTATGTACCTGGTCAACCGTCTGTTCCAGGGCCCATGACGGCGCGTGGGCCGTCGGCGTTGGACACGTCGACGCGTGAACTCCGTCCCCCACGGATACGCGGGTGAGGCCCTGCCCCGGCGCAGCAGCAGACGGGGCAGGGCTTCGTGCTTCGACCAGGGCCTCGCGGGCTGACGTTCACAGCAAGCCTTGGGGCACTTGCTCAGTCCTGGATGAGCTGCTGGAACTGCGGGCAGCCAACGGCATGCCATTCCCTGACGAGGATCTCCCCCTCGATGACCACGACCTCGGCGTGCCAGGGCAGACAGTCGTGGCACGCGTGGATGTCGTATGAGTTGCCGTCGTCGTCGAACGCCCTGAGATCAACGCAACCGATCGGCGCCTGGTAGGTGACGTCCTGTTGGTGATCTGTGCCTTCTGCCATGTCGGTCAGTATCTCGTTGTCGGTGCGCTGTGCCACCATCCCCTCGTGTCCACCTGGCCGGGATGCTGAATCCTGGGAAACCCTCCCGGCGCTGCCGCAAAACAGCCACTGCACCATCTGAACGGAGATCAGGTGTCCATCCGAGCCATAGAGACCAGCTACGCCGGGCACCGCTTCCGCTCCCGGCTGGAAGCACGGTGGGCCGTCTTCTTCGACAAGATGGACATCCACTGGGAGTACGAACCTCAGGGCTACGCCGTCGGCCCGGACAGCAAGCGCAAGCCGTACCTGCCCGACTTCTGGCTGCCCAAGGAGAAGCTCTGGGTTGAGGTGAAGGGCTCTGAGGAGCAGCTCGACGTGGAGTTGCTCTTCCACGCGGTGATCCCTCACTTCGGCCTCCCGAACCCGGCCGGCCCTCACCTGATCGACGAGCATCAGGTCCGGCTGCTCATCCTGGGCCCGATCGGTCCCGCCGACGCCTTGGTCGACTCGACTACCGGCGAGCACGCGGGATACTCCCAGCCGGCCCACACAGTGCTCACCTTCCGCAAGGGAGACGTGTTCCAGGGCATGGCCTGCTTCTTCGCCGGCGGCATCGATATCACGCCCGAGGGCGGACTCGTCGGGAATGACGGACCGTACATCGACTGGGAGGGGCGGGGGACCCGGTGGGGGAACTGGGTCGGCGGAGGCGTCCTCATCAGCGAGGACCGCGACGAGGCCGCGCACGCTGCCTACCGCGCAGCCCGCTTCAAGCACGGCCAGACCCCGTAGGCAATTCACGTCGGTGAACTCCAGGTCCAGGCCGTGTGCGCAGGTGTCGTTGGCGCGGAAGTACATCCGGCCCAGGCCCTCGGCGGCGATCTGCCGGAACCGTCAGGGGGCAGTCGGCTCCTCGGCGGGGGCGGGGATCAGGCCCTCCAGCAGCTTCGCCATGGCCGTCCCCTGCAACGCCTCCTGGGGGGACAGCTCGTCGCGGGCGACCGCAGGCATGGCGAGTGCGACCTGCCCCACTTCCTCGGTCAGCGCTTCCCACACGCCGTCGGCGGCGGCCGCCCGGACGTGGCGGATGTACTGGATGTATAGGTCCGGCCGGGACAGGGCGTCCTCGGCGCCCTCGGAGATGGCGAGCGCCTTCTCGGCCGTGGTGATCAGCTCGGTGGCCTGCGCCTTCGTGATGTCGCTCGGCTTGAGGATGTGGCCGGTGTTCTTGTAGTCGACGTACAGGCCGCGAAACTTGTTCTTGTTCGTGCGGCGGGCGTTGCGCTCGGCCTGCTTGAACAGCTCCTCCACGCTGTCAGGGGCCCCCTCGCCGGCCATGCCGAGCATGAGCTGGGCGCAGAACGACTTGGCGCCGTGGTCGGTGACCCTGGCGCGGAAGAGTTCCATCTCCTCCTGCCGCTTCCCGTCGGGCACGGGCAGGATCGCGGTGCACATCACGCCCTTGCCGATCTCTTCGAGGGCGAGGGCCGCGTTGGCGTAGGAGACCGACCAGATCTCGGCGTCGAGGATGAGGCGGGCGGCGCGCAGCAGCTCCCGGGCGTGCTTGAACGCTTCTCGCCCGAGGTCGAGAAGGACCCGATCCGCGATGTCGGGGTCCGTGGGCAGGCTCGTCATTCGATCACTGTGGCAGCGGCGGGTCCTCAATGCACGAGGTTTCCCGCTGCTGTAAGAACAGCGTGGGCTCGGCGGCCTGATTGCCGGTGTCGGGGTCGGCCGGCTCGTCGACGGGGGTCTCCATCTGCCCATACGGCAGGTCGACGATTTCCAGCGATCCGCCACATGGCACCAGGGCGCCGTACCGGGTGCGCATGTTCGGCGGGTCGTGCGGCCACACCCGGCCCTTGCTGAAGCGCCCGGCGACGGGCCCAGCGGCGACGTCGCGATCGCACCTGGAGCCCTTCGCGCGGGGCAACTTCACCGAGCCAGTGTGCCGGACGCAGCAGCGTCGGCGTAAACGCCGTTCGCTGCTCGGGATAGCACCGGGTGCTGAAATCGGCCGCACGCCAGGACACCTCTTGAGACCCTTGATCCGATGCACCGCCGGGGAGGTACTTCGCTTGATCATCTTGGACGCAAACATCCTGAAAGGGATCTCACTTCGCGGTCCGGTCGCTGACCTGCTGCGGACGATCCGTGCATCAGGCGCCGAGCGCGTCGTTGCTCCTTGGATCGCCATGGAGGAGCTCGCCGCTCAACAGGCCCTGGCCTACGAGGTCAAGCACGCGGCCGCCCGTAGTGCTATTGAGGCACTGAGCAGGGCCACACCCTGGGGTCGGGTTCACGCCCCGCGGGAGCTTGATCTGGAGCGTGTCCGTGAGCACTGGCGGCATCAGTATGCGGAGGTCACGGACATCCTCCCGACGAGCCCGTGGGTCTACGAGCAGGCCCTGTTCCGTGAAGCGAACCTCATCGCCCCCTGCAAGACAGTCAACAGCGGCAAACACAAGACCGGCGCGCGTGACGCAGCCATCTGGCTGACCGCCGTCGAGTATGCCAAGGCTCATCCTTCCGAGAAGGTCTATTTCATCAGCAACAACACCGACGACTTCGGTGACGGGATCGACTTCCCGCCCGCTCTGGCCGAGGATCTGAAGGGCGTCGAGGATCGCTTCGCCTTGTACACCTCCCTTGACGAGGTCGTCGGGAAGCTCGCCACCGAAGTCGAGGTCTCAGATGATGAGGTGCGGGCACTTCTGCGGACGCAGGAAGGGCGGTCGCCGTTCGTCAAGCTAGGCACTCGCGGGGCGGGATTCGCAGCCACGGTCGTCCTCAACGGCGCGAGTGAGCCGTCGCAACGGCGGGTCACGCTCTGGACGCGAACGCCCGAGGCCAAGCTCAACACCGTCGGTGAAATCAGAGCATACGAGATTAATGGGCACAAATGGTGTACGGCCACTGCGCGCTGGGTGCTCTCTGGGCGCGCCCGAGACACCAGTCGCCGGCTCGACGGGCCCGACATACGCCGCCTGGACCACGCGGGTCCTTCTGAGTACGACAGCTCCCGAGAAGGTCACCGTCCTGCGGTCACAGGAACTCGAGCCCCTCACAGACGCCGAGATGGCCAGCATTCCCAGGAACGCGCAGTTGTCGATCGAGGACGCGGCGAGGTTGTCGCACGAAGACCTCCGCATTGGCCATCTCCTCGCGGCGACGGAGATCAACCCGGATATCTACCGTCAGCTCGCCAGCCACTTCCCTGCCCAAGCGATCGACCCGGACCTGCTTCGCCGAGTGGCCGAGTCACTCCCGACACCGAAGGCCGATCTGAGCCGCATCGAGGAGTTGTTGGGGTCGCGCATGAGTATCGAGCAGAACGAAACGCTGCGCCTGGCGGGCCTTGAGTTGCTGAAACAGCTGCGCGAACGTGGAGTGGACCAACCGGATGACGAGTAAGCCCCCTGCCACACGAGGGCGACAGGGGGCCTCTTTCAGACAGTCCGGGTGACGTGGATACAGCGCAGGGCGGTGATCATTGCACACACCGTGACCCAGTCAGGGACGCTCGGCTGCTGGTAGAGCAGGTATCCGAGGGTCAGCGAGACGACGAAGTCGGGCGTGGCGGGACGCGACCACTTGATACTGATGCCGCGCCACTTCTGTGCTTCCATGGGTATGTCCTTTTCTCGCTTCCTCATGTGTGGGTTGGGACGAATACGGAGGCCGCCCCGGCAGGCGGCCTTCGTCGTCTTCGCCGACAGTAAGCGCTGTCGTCTGGGGCTGACGGAGCCATGGGCATCTTGGAGCCACGCAAGTGGATCTTGGATTTCGATCTGCGCGGATGAACCCACGAAAGGCCAGGTCAGAGGCGTGATCGACTCTAGAGGCTGGCCTATAGAAAAGTCGGAGTGCTTCAACTTGGCAGGTGGCGGCCACACTTGACGTTTGGCTGGAATCCGCCCACGTCACCGCCATCCCTGGCCGGTCACTTCCCAATGCGCCTCCCGTACGACCCGGCTGCAGGCGGGGCCTGTCGGCCGCCCGGCATCGGCGCGGTGGGCAGCTGGGCGTGAACGACGGCGCCCTGGTTGACCTCGGGGATCAGGCCATACACGAGGAAGCACGAGGCGTCGACCAAACCGGGGTTGTCGGTGAACGAGTGCTGTTGACCAGGTCGGGGGTCGGCACACTGGGTTCATGACCGAAATGAGCCCAGGGCAGGCACGCGAGTTCTGGAAGGCGTTGGTGGACAACGCCTCCTCCCTGATTACCGACGCCCGCACCCTGCTGAATGCCGGGTCCTACGGGCGGGCGTACTCCCTGACGGTCCTGGCGCAGGAGGAGCTCGGGAAGGCCCTGTGGATCTACGACGTCTTCCAGTTGGACTGGAGCTCTGGTGCTGATCAGCCCCGGACGGTGGACGCCTTGGCTCAGCATGGGAGGAGCCACACCAAGAAGTATCTCCAAGCTGTGGTCTTCGGTGACGACCTTGCCGAGTTCTGGGGCGACTACAGCGCCGTCCGCGCCACGGGATCGAGCTACGAGGAGTGGGAGAAGGCCCACAAGGCACGACAGCAGGAAGCGGAGGCCGCTGCCCGGACCGCCAACCTGGCAAAGCAGCGCGGGTTCTACGTCGACCGCGACGAGAACGACGCCATCCTGTCCCCCACGGCCATCCCCGCCGGGACAACTGAAGCCGACCTGCAGACCGCCGCGCGCGTGATCGAGATGCTCCTCATCAACGATCACGTCCGGATGAAGTCGGCCGCCACACCGTACGACAGCACCCATGAGCAGCAGTTCCGGCTGTTGTCCGTGGCACACCCTGAGGACTGGGCCGCGGCCACAGGATCGGCTGGCTCGGAGGGGGAACAGGACAGCTGGTAGCCGAGGAGGATTCGGAGACCCGCCTCTCCCCTTGCGTAAAGCGCCTGGTCCCCGGCAGCTCCAATGCCGGGGACCAGGCGCTGTACACGGACTGGCCTACAGCTCGATGTCGAGCCGCTCCACGTCGGTGAACTCCACGTCCAGGCCGTGCGCGCGGGTGTTGTTGGCGCGGAAGTACATCCTGGCCAGGCCCTCGGCCGCGATCTGCCGGAGCTGGTCCTCGCTTTGGCCCTGCTCCCGTGCGCTGAACAACTGGTCGGCGTACTCGGGCGGCAGGGCCTGGGTGATGTCCCGGATCCGGGCATCGTCGGTCGTGCCCCCGGCGGCTTCGAACCCGAAACGGGCACGGGTGGAGACGACCAGCCCGGCCGTGGTCGCCGCCTTCTGCCTCGCCTTCGCCCTCACCTGCGGCTGCCACCGCTTCTTCACCTCGCCCTCCAGGCGGGCGCGCAGCTCCTGCCGGGGCCGCTTCAGCTTGCCCGTCACGTACCGCTCCACGGTGCGCTGGGAGATCCCGAGCGCCTGGGCGGCGGCCTTGGTGCCCTTGAGCTGCTTGACGAGGTACTTCATCTGGGCCTGGGCGCTCTTGGGAGCGGGGCGGGTGAACGCCTTCTCCAGTGCGCGGTCCAGGCTGTCCCCGAGCGAGTCCACCACGGCCTACTCCCCTTCTCCGGCGCTCTGGTCCGTCTTGATCAGGTTGGAGATGTTGAAGACACCGCCGCGCTCCTCAAATTGGGCTTCCGCCCACAGAACGGTCTGCGTGCCCTGATGCTTCACCATCCCCGGCGAGACCCCGAGCCGGAAGCCGCCCGGCACTGGCTTGCCCTCGGGCGTCTGCGGCAGGACGTCCAGCGGGGACGGACCGGGCGAGGGGTAGACGATCGCGTCGGTGCCGATGGAGGTCGGGTACAGGTCGGCGGCGGCCGCGGTCTTCATCAGCTTGCGGTGCAGGCCGGTGCGCTGGTTGGCCAGCACGGCGGCCCGGATGTCGGGGCGCCAGTTCACGCGCTCCAGCGCCGGGTAGGGCTCGTAGTACGGCACCTGGCCCCGGGAGCGCTGGCGCAGCTTACCGATCGTGCCCTTCGCGGTCGCCTTGATCGCGGTCTCCAGCAGCGCCATCGTCGGGTCGACCTGCTTGCGCCGCGCCATCGCCTCGAGGAACTCACTTCCGGTGAGGTCGGTGGTGACGCCCATATCGGCCATCGTCTCCACGTAGGCGTCGCGCAGGCGCTTGTACCAGGAGTCGAGGTAGCGGCCGGTCTGGGTGCGCACGTACGCCTCGATCGGCGCGACGTCGAATCCGAGCTCCACCGCGTACTGGACGGTGGGCGTGGCGTACCAGGCCGGGCCGGTCGGGCGCTCGCCGGTCGGCGTGAACGGCGAGGGGAGCCGGTCGCCGTCGACGGTGCGGCCGTTGACCCGTACGCGGGACAGGTCGACGTGGCTCAGGTCGACCAGCCACGAGCCGGGCAGCGCCGGATCGAACGTCGGGTTGTTCTCCAGGTGGGTCGGCCCGTTGAGCCCGACCGTGAGACCGTTCGCGGCCGCGGCGTACGACATGTTGATGTCGACGGCGACCAGGTACGGGTTGGCGCACTCCTCATCGGTGAGCGGCCGGCACCAGTCGTACGCCTCCTCCATCAGCATCTCGGCCGGAGTACGGATGTGGTGCCGGGCGAACCCCGCGTCCTTCAGGATCGGGTGTTCGTCGGGGACCTCGCACGGTACGACGTCGTACTTGGCGGTGAGCGCGTCGTCGTTGTACGCCCGCTCGAACTCGCCGGTCGCCGGGTTCTTCTCCGCGCGGGTCGGCGGGCGCAGCGCGGTCATCAGCTCCAGGCCGGTCGTCGCCGTGGAGCCGCGCGGCGTGATCACCCGCGCCGCGTACAGCCCGAGGTACTGGACGAGGTCGGCCGGGTGCATTGTCGGCAGCCGCGGGTTGTCCTTCTTGTCCCACTCGCGGGCGTCCAGGGCGTTCCAGGGCAGGATGCACAGCTGGACGCAGCGGCGCCGGGAGCCCTCGGGGTCGCGGTAGAGGCGGGCCCACGGGCCGAAGCCGCGCTGGCTCATCTGGAGTCCGGCCTTCTCGATCTGCTTGACCACCTTGTGGCCGGACGGGAGTCGGCCCGCGTGCCGCTCCTGCTCTGACAGGGCGACCGGCAGGCCGAAGCGCTCCAGCGCGGACGCGGTGAGGACGAGGATCGGGTCGGCGTCGCGGCCGTTGCGGTGCAGCCGGGCCTGCCCGAGGCGGGCTTCGGTCAGCGTCCAGTCGACCAGCGCCGGGATCGTCTTGGCGGGCACGTCCAGGACAAGGCCGCCGACGCAGTACGCGGAGACCTGCCCGTCCTCGCAGTCGATGACTGCGAGCGGACCGTTCTCGAAGCGCGGGTCGACGGCGGCCGCCGACGCTGTGGTCTTCTTCGCCACCGCCTTCTTCGCACCTGGGCGCCGCGATGACGCGGCCGCCGCTGGCGGTGCTGCTCGCCGCCGGGCGGGACGGTGGCACGGCGACGGGAGCCGGGGTCGGCTCGGGAGCCGGGCCGGTGAATGCCTCCGGGATCGCCGGCGCCGGGGCAGCGCCGGGTGCGTCGGGAGCCGGGGCGGGGAAGCGTGCGGCGAGGCCCTCCAGGAGCCGGGCGTAGGCGGCGCGCTTCGGCGGCCGCGGCTCGGTCTCCCCCGACTCCCAGTTGCCGATGGTCTCCCGTCGGCTCTTCAGGGCCTTCGCGATCTGTTCCTGGCTCAGTCCGGCGGCTTCGCGCAGACGCTTGCGCTCCTCAGGCGACGGAAGGTCGTCCTGGGCGACCTCTTCCAGCAGCGCATCGACGGCGCTGAACAGCTCGTTCTCCGTGGGCACAGAGCTCACCTCCACGCCACACCCTACACCAATCACACACTAGAATTCTCATTGGATTTCACATGGATTGCTCATTGAGGCTAGGGTCTGCCAGAACGATCTAGCGAGTGTGGAAGCGGACGAGGCTGGAGGCCCCGTGGAAAACCTGGACGCCTACACGGTGCTCTCAGCCCGCGAGAGCCAGGACGTCCTGGAGCAGGTGATCCTGCCCGCAGCCACAAAGGGCGCCGTATCCCAGGACCACCCGGTCGTGGTGATCGTCGGCGGTCAGCCCGGAGCAGGGAAGACCGAGATCGCAGACTGGATTCAGGCCGCGCTCGACCGCCGGGGCGGCGCGGTGCGGGTCTGCCGCGACCTCTACAAGGCCGCCCACCGCCACTACACCGCGGCGTTAGCAGCCGACATTCGTACCGCAGGCGCGAAGGTCCGGCCCGACACCGGCCATTGGCAGACCGAGGTCGAGGAGTGCGTCCGCGCGCGGCGGCTCGACGCGGTCGTCGAGTCCGCCCTCGCCCATGCGGACGAGCTTCGGACGGCATCGGCGGCGTACCGGCGCTCCCGTCACCGGATCGAGATCGTCGCGGTCGCGACCGCGGAGGCGTGGAGCCAGCTCGGGACCCTGGACCGTCTCCTGGACGGCGCGGTCAGCGGTGATGGCGCGCGGTACGTGGCATGGGGCAACCACGACAGATGCGTGACCGAGCTGCCGTTGACGCTCAGGATCGTCGAAGCGGAGCAGCTGGCCGACCGGATCACCGTGGTCCGGCGCGACGGCACCGTCCTGTACGACAACGAGCTCATGGGCGGCACGTGGCGGCGCCGGATCACCGCCGACAAGGCCGTGGTGTACGAGCAGCGTCGGCCCTGGAGCGCCCAGGAGACGGCTGTCTTCCACCGTGCGCTCGCGCACGCTGAGGTACGGGTGCACCGTGATCTCCCCGAGGACGAGCGGCTGGCCGTTCACCGGGACGTCGGCCGGGCCGCAGCACTCGCCGAGCCGGTCCGCCGCATCGCCCAGCCCCGCAGGCGACTCCCGGCGTCGACTACCACCGGCTCTCGCACGCCGAGCACCGGTGGGTCTTCGACGAACTGATCGCCCCGTCCTACCTGAACGGCATCGTCACCCGGGACGATCCGCGCGCCGTCTACGTCCTGGGCCAGCCCGGCGCGGGCAAGCTGCTGGCCGCGAGGATGGTCCGCCGCGCGATGCGGCCCGGCACGACCCGGCTGGTCGGCGACGACCTGAAGGCCCAGCACCCCGACTACTTCAAGCTGCTGCGCGACGACCCCCGAGGCGCCGGGGCGTCGATCCGGGCCGATTACCGGGCCTGGTTCGCCCAGGCCGAGCAGTACGTCCGCGACCGGCGCGGCGACGTCCTGATCGAGGCCGCGCCCGGCAGCACGGAGGAGTTCCTCGCCAGCGCGCTGCCGTTCGCGACCGACGGCTACCCGGTCGACCTCGTCGTCCTGGCCGTGCGCGAGCCCGACAGCCGGCTCGCCACCGCCCTGCGCTACGCCCGCGCGCTGCAGCGCGGCGGAACCGGCCGGTTCACCAGCCGCTCCGGGCACAAGACATGCTTCCGCGCGCTCGCCGACGTCGTCGCCGTCGCCGAAGGGCACCCGCAGATCGCGGCGATCACGGTGATCCGCCGGGATGGCCATGCCCTGCTCCGTCACGAAGGCGGCGGTGCCGGGCTGGCGTCATGGGCGCTCGCCGCGGAGCGATACCGTCCCTACACCGAGCAGGAGGCCCGAGCGTTCCTCCGTCTCCATGAGGCGTTGCGCCGCGCGCTCCCCCAGCATCGAGACGAGCTGGACAAGATCGTCGCCCTCGCCCGCTCATTGATGCCCGCCGGGGTGCAGCCGGCCCGGCTGGAGCGGCCGCACCCGGACGTCTGGCCCCTGCCCGTACCGAGCAGAGCCGCGGGCTACGACTCCTTGAGCTCCTTCAGTCGCGCGGCGTAGACGGCGGCAATTCGGCCGGCCTCCTCCGGATCCGCCGTCGCCAGCTGGGCTCCGTCTGCGAGGACGGCCTCCCGGCTGGCCTTCAGCTCCTCGATCCGCTCCTCGTCCGGCACCGGCGCGCGGCGCTCCTCGAGGAGCTGAATGTTGTACCAGTTCACCACCTCCTGGATGGCCTCCTCGGCCGTCTCCTCCTCGCCGCCCTCCAGGCCGGAGAAGTCAGAGCTGGGAGTGTCGGACATGGCCCACCACCTTCGTGTTGATCTTGATTCGAAACGGCCATTGTCTCCCTGGCCGGAACCAGTGGCCCAGCGCCGCGACGCGCCACGAGCAGGGGCAGAGCTCCTTCGCACCCCGGCGCCTGCGGGAGATGCTTCTCCAAGGGGTCTGGCGCGGGCATAGGTTGGCCCCAGGTGATCATCGTTTCGGGGGTGGGACGTGGCAGGTCGGGATCTGCGGGCACTGTTCAGCACGAACGACCGGGGCCTGACGGCCGTGGAGGCGTTCACGAACCGGCAGATGCAGTGGGAGCTGGTCGCGGCCGCGCTGGCCGATCACCTGCGTCAGATCACCGAGCCGGGATTCGATGTCGAGGACCTTGAGCGCCCGCGTCACAACGTGATGGTGTTCCACGGGGTCGGCGGCATCGGCAAGACGACCCTGTCCCGCAAGCTGGAGGCCGCGCTCGCCGGCGCCGACCAGCGGCCTGCCCAGTGGGGCGAGCCTTCCTGGTCCGGGGAGCGGATCCTGCCCGTACGCATCGACCTCGCCCGTTCCGCCGGCACCTCGTTCGAGGACGTCGTCCTCACGATCCGTGCCGCGCTCGCCGAACTGGGCCGTCCACTGCCTGCCTTCGACATCGCCCTGCGCCGCTACTGGGAGAGCCAGCACCCCGGCGAAAGCCTGGAGGAGTACCTGCGGCGCGGGGGACTGGGCGCCCGGTTCGGCAAGGCCATGCCCCAGCAGATGCAGTCCGCTCTGGCGGACATCGCCCAGGCCCTGCTCCTGCCGGGCACCGTCGGCACGGCGGTGGGTGCGGTGGTCGGCTCCCTCACCAAGGCATTGCGGGAGCGGCGGCAGACCGTACGGGCGCTCGCCGGGTGCGCGCGGCTGGTTGACTTGCTGGAGGCCGAAGCGGACCTGGAGGCGCTGTCCTTCTACCCGCACCTGCTGGCCTGGGAGCTCGCCCAGCTCCCGGCGGACAAGCGCGTCATGCCGGTGATCCTGCTGGACACCTTCGAGGATGTCGGTGACCGCACGCACCGCGACCTGGAGCGCCTCATCCAACGGGTGGTGTGGTTGCTGCCGAACTGCTTCTTCGTCGTCACCGGCCGCTCCCGCCTGCAATGGGCCGATGCCGCCCTCCAAGGCCAGCTCGACTACACCGGCCCGACCGCCTGGCCCGGCCTGGCCCTTCCCGCTGCCGTCCCGGCCGCACGCGCCGCCCGGCCGGCCCACGGCCACGGGCGGCAGGTCCTCGTCGGCGACTTCTCGCCCGAGGACTGCGACGACCACCTCGCCCGCCGGTTCACCCGCGGCGGCGAACCGCTCATCAGCGAGGAAATCCGACAGGTCATTACCGACCGCTCCCACGGCCTGCCCCTCTACCTCGATCTGTCGGTGATGCGCTTCCTCGAGATCCGCCGCACCGGCCGCACGCCGCAGCCGGCCGACTTCGACCACGACTTCCCCGCGCTGATCGCCCGCACCCTGTCCGACCTCACCGCCGACGAACGCCACGTCCTGCGCTCCGTGGCCCTGCTGGACGCCTTCGACCTGAACCTGGCCACCGCGGCCGCCGGACTGCCGCACGAGGCGCCGGCCCTGCGGCTGATCGAGCGGCCCTTCGTCCGCGAGAACGTTTTCGGGCTGTGGCCGTACTACTTGCACGGGCTGATCCGCTCCACGGTCCGCGGCGCTGACGACCAGGCCGACGACCGCTGGTCGGCGCGCGACTGGGAGCAGGCAGCCCAGCGTGCGCTGGCCGCCCTGGGCGAGCAGTTCAGTGCGCGCACCGGCCGGGACCGGATGCTGCTGGTCGGCTGCCTGCGCCAGGGCCTCGCCCTGGCGCGCGATTTCGGTCTCGACCTGGGCTGGCTGGCCGAAGCCGCCTGGGCGTACGTCCCGACTCGGTGTGGGAACCGATCGCCCCTCCCTCCCGGGCCGACGCCGACGGCGGTATGACGACGCCGGCCGACGCCCTCGTCGAACTCCTGGCTACGCTCGCCCGCCGCCAGCACGAGCACCGCTCGCTCACCGCCTCCCGCCTCTCCGGCGTCGTAGGCACCGGTCTGCTGCCCGCCGACCTGCACGAGATGGCCGTCTACTACCTCGCCAAGGCGCAGCGCGACCTCGGTGACTCCGCCGGCTCGCGCCAGGGGATGCAGCTCGTCGCCGACGGCAAGGCCGCCTGGCCCCGGCCGCCCAGCGGGGCCTGGCTCACCTGGCCCGCCTCGCCGGCGACTTCCGCGCCGCGTACGACGTCGCGCAGACCCTCGGCTGGGAAGGCCGCCAGCACCGCGTCGAGGGCGATGTCTTCTGGCCCCACGGCGACATGGACCGCGCGGCCGCCGCCTACGCCACCGCCCGCGACCAGGCCGAGCAGCACGGCATCGCCGGCGAGCGTGCCACGAGCCAGGCCCAACGCGCCTTTGTCCTCGCCTTCACCGACCCTGACGCCGCCGACGACGAACTCCACCTCGCCGACCAGCTGCTGAGGGGGCTTGACCTACGGGCCACCACCCTCACCACGAAAATCGCCGCGCTCGTCCGAGACGCCGGAGCAATCAGCAGCCTGGAGCCCGTACGCCTGCTGCGCACCGAGATCAGCGACGCCGGCCTGACAGCGTCGGAAGCCGCGCTGGGACTGGCCGTGTGCTTCCATCACGCCGTCCAGGACGACCACCACAAGATCAGCGCGGCGATCTCCCGGCTGCGCGACCTCACGCACAGCGGCGACTACGCCTACTACGTCGACATCGCCCAGTTCATGGCGGACAGGTCCCTCGATCATGCTTCCGGAGCCCGGTGGCTCGACAGCGAACGCCACACCCGCAACCGCTGGCGCGGCCTGGTCATCGCACGGCAGGCGTACCTGGACACCAGGCGCTGAGCCGTCGGCGGGGCCATCCTCACACAGTCCCCGCCGCCCGGTCAGTCCATATAGGCCCGTGCGATACACCTCCCTTGCTCGTCCACGTCGTCGGTCAGCTGGTAGCTCCACCCGGCCTCACGCAGTACCTCCCCGTCGGTCACTTCAGTGGTGAGGACCCGCCCGTGCTCCGGGCCGTACATCAAGATCACTGTTGTCATGGCGCGAACCGTAGAGGGCTCTGCCGCATAACGTCGCGTGCATGGGACCAGGGCAGGCGCTCCCCGCGATATCCTCCGTGGCCTCCCAGCCGAGCCGAGGCGCGCAACGCGTCACTTCCGCAGTTCAGGGCTGCAACGCGAGGTCTGCTGCAGTCGAGCGATGCATCTGTGTTGCACCGTGTGTTGCACGGCCATCGACGTCAGCACCGCCTCGCGGCATGGCTCTGGCTCGGGCCGAAAGCCAGATGCCAGGCTGATCCAGTCATGCACTCGGTGATGGGAACCTGTGGTGTCAGTCCCGTTCCGCATCAGGTGCTGCCTGTGCCGCAGGAACATCCCGCTCGCCGGGGACGTCATCGCCCTCGATGGCGAGTGGCAGCGCCGCTACCCGGACATGCACGGCACCCTCGCCTGTGAGCGGCGTCATCGACTACGGCTGGAACTGCTGCACCACAACCGAGGGCGGCTTCGTCGACGCGCCCGAAGGGGAAGTCGCCCTCGACTCCTGGAGACGCCACCTGAACCGCGGCACCCACCGCGCCCTGGTGACGCTCTACCCCGCTCCGGCCTATTCCAGCTAGAGGAGCCGTACGTGCTCCGTACGAGTAGGACAACATCCGTCTGGCGATTCAGGCGAACAGTGCTGCGAGGGCCGCGGTCACGGTCGCGGCGAGAGTGAGGACCGCTGTGAAGGCGACGGCGGCCCGGGTGAGTGCGATGGGGTACGTGGCGCCCTCCATGCGGGCGAGTTTGCCCGCGCCGGCGGCGGCCAATAGTGCGACGACGATCACGAGCGCGGTGGTCAGAAGGACGACGGCCACGAGGACTCCCGGTAAGTGGTGAAGTGTTGACGTGGTCGAAGATCACGGAACCGGTGTTCGCCCGGGTTCGCCGGGACGAGAATGAACACCGGCGAACACATCGGGGCCTCGGGGAAGGTACATGGACGAGCAGAACGGCCACAGCCCGCAACTCACCAAACTGCGCGGGAGACTGGCCGACGGGCTGGCTCGGGCCCGGTTGAACCAGACCCAGCTGGCCCGGCGGGCTGGTCTGGGACGGACCACCGTCTCGGAGGCCCTCTCTCCCCAGAAGCCGGTGCCATCCGCGGAGACGGTGGCGGCGCTGTCACGCGCGCTGCAGCTGCCCGAGGCAGAAATGCTGGCGTTGCAGCGCACCGCGGTGCAGCAAGCGGGCACAAGTACGACAGAAGGGCCGGGCCGCCCCATTGGAGAGTGGGCGCCGCATGACCTGGAGGTCCACCGGGCCGGACCCGGCCCGACGGCCGCAGGCTCCGACATGTCTGCAGAGCGGGCTTGGCCCGCCTATGTGCGCCGCGAGCATGACCGGGTGCTGGACAAAGCAGTCGACGACACCATGGCCGGCCGCAGTCGGATCATGGTGCTGGTGGGCGCCTCCTCGACGGGGAAGACACGGGCGTGCTGGGAGGCTGTCCAACCCCTTGCCGATCAGGGGTGGCGGTTGTGGCATCCCTTCGACCCGACCAGGGCGCAGGCCGCGTTGGAGCAGCTGCACCGCGTCGGGCCCCGTACGGTGGTGTGGCTGAACGAGGCCCAGCATTACCTCGGCGACCGGGCAGTAGGTGAGCAGATCGCGGCAGCCGTGCACCGCCTGCTGGTCAGCCGGGAGCGCGGGCCCGTGCTGGTGCTGGGCACGCTCTGGCCCGAGTACGCCACCCAGTACACGGCTCTACCCATACCGACCGAGCCGGACCTGCACAGTCGAGTACGAGAATTACTCGCTGGCCACCTCTTGGCAGTACCCGATGCTTTTGACGCCCCGGCCCTGGCCGCGGCCAGGGCTCTCGCGAAGGACGGCGACTGGCTGCTGGCCGACGCCCTCACCCGTGCACACGCTGACGGCCGGATCACCCAGGACCTGGCCGGTGCCCCCGAGCTTCTCAACCGCTACCAGCATGCCAGCCCAGCCGCCAAGGCAGTGCTGCAGGCCGCGATGGACGCGCGCCGCCTCGGCGTCGGCTTGCACCTCTCCCAGGCCTTCCTCACTGATGCCGCCACTGACTACCTCAGCCAGAGCGACTACGACCAGCTCACCGAGGGTTGGGCAGAACAGGCATACGCCGCCCTCGCCAAGCCTGTCCACGGCAAACAAGCTCCCTTACGACAGACCACCCCCCGCCCCCTGCGACGTCCACCCGCCCCTGCCTGTGCCGCCACAACGGGTCCAGAGGCAGGGAGAGGACCTCAGTTCCGGCTCGCCGACTACCTCGAGCAACACGGCCGCACCAGCCGCCGCCACCTGTGCCCACCTGCATCTTTCTGGCATGCCGCCCTTACCCATCTCGCCAACCCCGATGACCTGAACCGCATCGCGGATGAAGCCGAGAAACGCCTTCGGCTGCAGTGGGCTCACCACTTGCGCCACCAAGCCGCCGCCCACGGAAGCCCTGTGGCCCTGGCCCTACTAGCGGTGTTGCGTGCGGAGGCCGGGGACCCGGACGGCGCCGGAGTCTTAGCCCGGCAGGCCGCTGGCCTCGGCGACACCGACGCCCTGTGTCAACTGGCTGAGATGCGGGAGGAAGCCGGGGACCGGGATGGTGCCGAAGCCCTGGCCCAGGCAGGCCGCTGGCCTCGGCGACACCGATGCCCTGCGCCAACTGGCGGTGACACGCGAACTCGCCGGGGACCAGGATGGTGCCGAAGCCCTGGCCCGGAAGACCGTCGTCTACGGTGACGCCATCGCCCTGTGCCGGCTGGCGGTGATGCGGGATTCTGCCGGGGACCGGGCGAACGCGGAAACCCTGGCCCGGCAGGCCGCCGACCACGGCGACACCGATGCCCTGCGCCAACTGGCTGAGATGCGGGAGTCTGCCGGGGACCGGGCGAACGCGACAAGTCTGGCCCGGGAAGTTGCCGACTACGGCGGAGCCTCTGTCGAATACGAACACACGGCCTGGGCATCGATGCTCCGCACGCGATGGCCACACGGTATGGACCCGGACGGCACTCCGACGGCCCCCTGGCAACCGATGATGGATATCCCGTACAGCCCCACACCACCCGCCGCTTCATCGCCATAGGCATGCTGTCACTTCGCGGTTCGTTGGCCCGGTGCTGGTCACGGCGCGCATAAAGCTCGAGCACGCCCACGAAACACCAGCCGCGGCCGTCTAGCGCGCTCGGACGACGCCCCTCACTGGTCGTCATGGAATCGGCAGGCAGTGGGAAGTCCGTCCGGTGGGGGCGTTGTGTACCGGGCGGGCGGATATGTGTCATCGACCAGGACCCGCCTGCCGCTCCCTGCAGGACAACCTCCATTGGTCCTCATCTTCTTGACTCTTGATTCTCATGTGTTTCTTTACGCAACCTGCGCCGCATGGAACTCACCAATCACAAGGCGCCATTGCGACCCCTCCATCACGCCCCGTACCTTCGGAGGTTCATTCATCCGGGGGGAGAGTCTCTTGACACCTGATCCGCACGAGGAGTACCGAGAAAAGTTCGCCACATTCAGCATGAAAGAAGCGGACCTAAGGGCAGCTAAGGCGCTTCAGAGGATCGGCTGGCTGATCCTTTTAGGTTCGTTAACTCTGACGGGAATGCTCGGATACACCGTCATCGTCGGCTTATGGAAGGCGAACGACGGAGTCACCCGATGGCTCTCCCTGATTATCGTCAACATCTTATGGATTGCGTGTGCATGCTGGCTGTACAGCAATCACAAAAGCCTAGCTACAAAGACGAGTGATTTACGTGACGCCCTGCAGAAACGCCAGACGGCGGCCGCTCAGCTCCCCCTCGACACGACCTCGGGCCTGCGCGTCTACCGGGAGGCCTCGCTCGATGTCATCACCTCCTACCGGGCGCAGGCGAGCCGTAACAGGCGCGTGCACAACTCATTCCAGCTAGTCATTATCACCGGGTCGATCGTGGTATCCACCCTTACGGCGATGAATCCGGGGTCCAACGCAGCCCTATCGATCGTCACTTCATCCTTGAGCGCACTGGTCGGCATCTCTGCCGGAGTCACCGGATACTTCAAGTTCCGAGAGCGCGGCACCACCTCACAGTCGACAGCAGACGACATCGAGAAGAACTACAACGCCAGCGGGTTTCAGCTTGGTGACTACGCGGGACTGGAGGAGACCCCTCGACTCATCCTGTACGCCGGAACTGTCGAAAGCATCAAAGAAGAACAGCGCAAACGCGAAATTCAGCTGGAGCAGAGCACCTCACACGACGAGCGCTCAGCGCAATGAGCGGCGGCGGAGAAGACGCCGAGCGCTCCTGCTCCCGGGAGCGGGCCGTATCGCTGACGACGGTCCGCTGGCTGCTGGCACCGCGCTGGCAATGGCGCACCGGCCGGCTGCGGGCCGCCCACGGACCCACCCTGTCCTACGAAGTCGCCTGGTGCCTGGTCGCGCTCGCCGCTGATGTGGACAACCTGCCCTATGTGCGGCGGCGTACCCGCCCCGTGCCCAGCGTGCCGCCGGGGGTGATGGTCGATGTGTGGGCGCAGCTCGATCCGGTGGAACAGCAGCGGCGCCGAGCCTGGCTGACCCATCACGGCCGGACCCCGCTGCACCTGCTGGGAGTACCGGAGGAATTGATCGAGCTGGCGGGACTGCACGTCACCGAATGGGCGCTCCCGCCGGACGTGCCATCGATCTCGCTGGTTGTCCAGCAAAGGCCCGGGCCAAGGAGAACCGATTGATCGGAGGAAGTGATAGTGACGGTCCGAGGCGTCGTTGTCCGCCTCGGGCTGCTGAGTGACGCGAACGTCCGCTATCTGGGTGATCATGTCGTGCTCGGTCTTCATCCCGACGGGTCTTCGAGAGTGGCTGGCCGTCGGGCCTGCAACTGACCGAACCAGATCCGCCAGGCATAGGTCAGGGCTGCAAGGCCGGGGGCAAAGAGGACCGGCCACACGAGCCAGGGCGGAGGCAATTCCGGGGGCCAGTGCTGATCGAGCATGAGGCCGGACAGGGTCGTCATCCCAATCGTGAAGAGCGGAATGATCCACGAGAGTGGAATGGTGCTGAGCTGGCGGCCTCCGAATGCGCTCGCGACGGTCAGGTGCATGAACACGTTGATGGCGACGAAGAACCACAGGGACCAGCCGTCGTTCCCGATGTTGCTGGTGAGAGCGACCCCGGAGGGGACGGCCGTGACCAGGACCAGGTGGCAGAGCGCCAGGAAGGTGATGGCGGTCCGGGTGAGCCGGCCCACCCGTGGTTTCACCAGGACAAAGGGGGTGTCGATGGAGGGGGCATCTGCGCCGGTCTCCGCGTCCGGCTGTTCCGGGTCGTCGACCACCTCCTGGGTGAGGGGAATGCCGAGGTCCTCAAGGTCGTCCCTGTCGGCCGCTGTCCGCTCCTGGGCTTCGCTGATGAGGCTGCTGGCCCACTCGTAGGTGTCGGGGTCGCATCGGGGTGCGTGGCGCGGTCGGCGACAGCGTGTTCGAGGCCGGTGAGCCACTGGCGGGCGTGATCGATGCCGAGTTCAGTGGTGACGGTCTGGGCCGCGAGCGGCAGCAGGCGCTCCGGGTTGGCTGCGACGGCCCGATGGGCACCGGCGGCGAGGCCGGGCTGGTCCTGGGCGGTGCGGGCTACGGTGCTGAGGGTCTGGTGGCGCTGCTCGGTGGCGAGGGAGTCGTGCTGCAGGAAGGTTTCGATGAACTCCTCGCCGCTCTCGTCCTCGACTTCGGCAAGCCAGGCGGCGGCCAGTGGTTCGCCGACAGCGCCCCAGTGGGCTCCGTCGGTGGCCGGGTAGGCGGTGGTCAGGACGTCGTCGAGCGCGGCCAGTTGGCGTGCGTCGGGAGGGGCGGTGGTCCCGTAGCCGCGGTGATGGACGTCGAAGCCGGCCCGGACGGCGGCCCGGCCGTCCTGGACGGTGCGGGCGCCGGCGAGCAACTGGGCGGTGATCAGGGTGCGGAGCAGCTCGTCGTCGACGGTGCCTTGGGGCAGGCGGGCTTCGGCGACGCGCCGTACGTACTCCACCTCGTTCCTGAGCAGGACCTCCATGGGGTGGTCGTTCAGGGCGAACTCGGGGTTGGCGTGGGACAGGACATCGGCGAGCGCGGCGATGTGGTGGTAGATCACCGGCTGGTGCGCGGCGTGCTCGATGCCGGCGCCGTAGAGGCGCGGCGCGTCGGCGACGATACGGTCCGGCCAGGTGTCGTCGCCGTGTCCGGCCTGCTGGAGCAGCCGTATGCGGCGGGCGAAGGCCACCTTCGCCTCTACGTAGATGTCCTCCGGGCTGTGGCCGTCCAGCGCGTCGTCGGGCGTGAGGGTGAAGGTGTGCCCGAGCGGGCCGATGTTGCGGGTTTGCAGGTGGCGGCGCAGCGACAGCCACCAGGTGCCGTGGCCGCGGGCCAGGAGCAGGACGCGCACTGCGGCGCCGTCGTGGGAGCCAGCCAGGGCTGCCATGAAGTCGCGGATCTGCGGGAGGCGGGTCTCTGCGAGGTCGACGGCCAGGAGCAGCGGGTAGTTGGCGGTGGCGAGCATCCGGTAGTCGGTGTGGCTGGGGTTGTCGGCGAGGAAGCCCCCGCTCCACGGCCGCTCGCCCGGGCTCGTGGTGAGGCGGTGCAGGACCTCGGTGACGAGACGGGATTTGCCCGTGCCGCCCAGGCCGGTCACGGCGGCGACGTCGAGGCGGTCGGTGCCTTTGCACCACTGCTCGATTCGATGGACGAGTTCGCTCACGCCGGTGAGCTCGGTGACCTGGGAGCGCGGATCGAGCAGGTAGGTGGAGGACAGCCTTGGGTCGGGCAGGTGGTCCATCAGCGGCCGCAGGTCGGCGGGCTGGAGGCGGGGGGACATGCCGGTGTGGGCGACGACCGCCCTGGTGAAGCCGTCGGCGGCCAGCAGATGCGAGAGCGGCAGCACCATGAGGATCCGGTCCCACTGGCGGTCGACCAGGCGGGCGAGGCCGATCAAAATGCCGTTGCAGAAGACTCCGGCCCCGGACAGTCCCTGCCAGTTCCTCACGTCGGCCGGCACGGCGCCGTCGACTTCGAGCGCGTACAACCTTGAACGGGATCCGGTGGGCGGGGCGATGGTCCCCTCCACCGTCTTCAGGTCGTCGACGTACTGCTCGGGACTGGCTAAGGCCTGGCGCCGCATCGCCTTGGGGAAGCCAGTCATCGAGCACACGGGGCGGTGGTCCGGGTAGTCACAGACCAGTTCGCCCCAGCGCACGACGCTCATACCGGCTCCGACCAAAGAGCGGTCGGCCTTCAACAGCACCGCGTCCAGCTCAGGGCTCTCCCATACCACCGCCGCCTCGGTGAAGCCGGCGCTCGCGGTGTCGCGGACGGTGACGACGCTGTCTCCTCCCGGCAGGGCCACGTGATGGGCGGTGAGTACCAGGCCGGGCGCGATCAGGCAGCCGGTCCCGTACGTGCCCTTGTGCTGGTTGCTGACTTCGACGGTCCGCAGGACTGATCTCCCCGCCATTGCGCCGCCTCCTCTACCGCAAGCCGTCCACCGGCCCGCCGCGGCCTCCGCCGGAGTCGCCGATCAGCAGATCACTGCCTTCGCCGTCCGGCGCCACCGCCAGGGTGACCGTCATGCGATGCGTGGCCGTCTTCGCCCGCTCGCCCTTCGCGTCCGCGGAGACCACGAACGCCTTCACCCCACCACCGGCCGACGCGGTGTGCCGCAGCTCGATCCCCAGGTCCAGCACGATCTCCTTGACCGTGAACCGAACCGGTGACCCATCCCCGTCCTGCTGCGCAGCCGCCAGCCCCCTGCGCACCGCCTTGATCGCCTCGGACAGTTCGGTGGGCTCTAACTCCATGGTTTCCCCTTGATCGCTTTCGTGCGGAGAGCCAGTCTGTCGGGCAGTACCCAACAGCGGAAGGACACGACCGGCCTGCCTGGAGCCGGCCTACGAGGCAGTCGGCTCGGTGCGCTGGAACGGCGCGACGGGCGCCAACGGCAGCCTCGGCAGCGGCGATAGTGGCCGGGCTGGGAATCGAACTGTTGCGCAGCTCGCCGACGACCTGGTTGAGGGCGTAGCCGAGTTATGCGGCAGCTGAACGTGGGAGCGCTGCAGAGAGGACACCAGCAGCGCCAACATGTCTTCCTACGCGGTGCGCAGGGCGCTGATGCTGTCGTACGACACGATGTCGGCGGGGAGCAGTCCGCGGTCCTGCTCAAGGCTTCGGCGTACCGCAAGGGCTGTTCAACCCGGGCCAGCAGCTTGCCGCCTTCCGAAGTGCTTCGAGCCGGGCATCACGTCGGCTGACTCCAGGCTGATCAGGCGTCCTGCGCGTTACGACCGCCACCGATGACACGCCCGGCTCCCGGGGGGCACCCGAGCAGCCGGGGAGCATAATGACCTATCCCACGATGCCTACGTGAAGGCCATCTTCAGCAGGTAGGGCCAGGTGTACTTGTAGAGCGACACCCGCGTGACGTCGATCCGAGGCCCACTCGTGTGCTGGATCAGGATCGTGTATGTCCTCGTGCGGAACCCGAGCATCAGGATGAGGATGCTCATTGCACCGGTCATCCCCGCCGCCACGCTGACCGCCCAGAAAGCCCACGGAACGAGGTGGATGAAGTCATGCGCGGCGAGGAAGTACGCGTTCGAGGCGACAAAGAACATGCTCATCGACACGAGGGCGAGGATGTCGTGCTTACTTCGCTCCCGCCTGATGCGCAGCACCTCCCAGGAACCCAGGTCAGGGTCGAGGAGGAAGGCGTGGTCTTCGCGGATGCGCTGAAGCAGCGCATCCGCCTGAAAGACGGGGCCCAACTTGCGCTTTTTGCTGATCGCTTGCCCCTTCGCTCGGTAGCTGCGCCGGAGCCGCGGCGTCGCAAAGAGCAGGATGTTGATCGCAAGGATGAGCTTAAGGAGCTTCCCCGGGCGCTCTTCGAGCAGCGCAAGCCATTCCTCCTCGTATCGAGTGGTGGCCTCGGGGCTCCCGAGCCGACGAGCAGCAGTGTGCAGAACTCTGCGCGCCATCCAAGGGGCGATCTCTGTGCCTTCGGCCAAGAGCAGGCCAACCAGCAGACTGACAACCGGGTTGGAGAGCATCTCGTTCATCGAGCCATCCCCCAGCGCACCATGAATCCTAAGCTCGGCCGGGTTTGCGGCCGCTGGTCCGCGGGCTTCGCACTGGGCAGCCCACCCCGCCGCTCAATGACGATGCGCTTAGCCTCCTCGGTGCCGTTGGGCGTCAGCTCGTAGAACCGGCGCCTCGGGCGGCCTTCCTGGGGGTTCTCGTCCTCCCATCTGCTGCTCAGCCAGCCGGCCTCCTCGAAGCGCGAGAGGATCGGGTACACGCTGCCGGTGGGCTTGCTAACGGCCTTCGCCACCGCGAAGCCGTGCAGTTCCTCGCTTGATGCGAGGAAGGCCTCAAGAACGTCGAGGGTTGTCGACGTGATACGGAAAGGAGTCCTCATGGCCCTAACTCTACATATGTAGCACTGGGCATGCGGCGGAATTCGCGCAACGGGATCGCGCCCTGGACGCACCTGCTGCCTGCTCTAGCCGGGCCTTTATCGCCCAGGCCGACGACTCCGCGGCGTAGCCCACCGCCGCTTGTGCAGCGAGGCGCCGACGGTCGGGAGCTCCCACCGCTCGGTGACCAGCACGCCGATCGCCGCCGCGAGGTTCAGCGGCTTGCGCCCGTCCCGGCGCACCGCTGTGGTTGGGCGCGGCTGTTTGGCCTTCGCTGTACGGTCGCCGTTTTTCCGTGCTTGCTCTATCGCGGCCCGCAGCGTGACCCGGGCCAGGTCGACGTCGGACATCCGGTCGCCGCTCATGCCTTCCCCCACGGGGTGTAGCCGATACCGAGGTGGCCGAGGCCCGCGAGGCGCTGCACCTGGTCCACCAACCTGCTGGTGAACAGGCGCCGGGCCGAGGTCTCGTCATACCGGTCGATGTGGTCGAACACAGGCTGGTGGTCGTGGGCGGCGCGGGCGCGCCAGCCGATGACCTGCTCGCGGGTCAGGTCCTCGATCACGAGCTCCTGCTCCTGGCCGACGTCGTCGACGGCGGGGCCGGCGAGGCGGCCGGGCGCGGCGTGGGGATGACGACGGGCGCCACGGGCTCGGCCGGGATGGCGGCGACCTGCGCGGCCGTGGCCTTCGCGGCAGCCCGCCGGGCGCGGACCTGCTCCCACTCGCGCGCCTTGGCCCACGCCTGGGCGGTCACCCGCTCGTGCAGCTGGCCCCACGGCGACATGGACCGCGCCGCCGTCGCGTACGCCGCCGCACGCGACGAAGCCGAGCACCACGGTGTCACCGGTGAGCGCGGCAACAGCCAGGCCCACCGCGCCTTCGCTCTGGCCTTCACCGACCCGGCCTTAGCCGGCAGCGAGCTCGCCCTCGCTGAGCAGCTTCTGGCTGGCGTGGATCTGCGCGCCACCACCCTGGTCACCCATATCGCGGCGCTTGCATGCGACGCCGGCCGCACCGACGCCGACATCGACGACCGCGCCCAGGTGCTGCGCGCCGAGATCCTCACAGCGGGCGTGACGTACGGCGAGCTTGCCCTGGACCTCGCCCTCGCCTTCCACCACGCCGTCCGCAACGACCAGGACCAGGTGGCCGCGACGATCGCCCGGCTGCGCGAGAACACCCGCGGCGACTTCGCCTACTACAGCGACATCGTCGCCTTCATGGCCGACCTGCCCTCGAGGAAACCTCACCAACACGCTGGATCGACGGTGCCCAGCACACGCGGCGGCGATGGCGAGGTCTGGTCACCACCCGCCGCAACGGCCTGCGTACTTCTTCGCTGTGACCACGGCGTCGGCCCGGGCGTCCTGTTCGCCCGGGCGGTTCAGCCGATCACGGACCGGGCGAAGGCGACAGTGCCGGCGAAGGCGCCCCCGGCAGCCAGTACCGCGACAGCCCATGCGTTCCCTGCCAGCACGGTCAGCACGCCGGCAACCACGGCGATCTGCGTACCCAGCATCAAGATGACCGCGGCACGCACCGTCATCAGCGGCTCCTGCGATCGGTCGGACGGCGCACTCACGGCAGCTCCTGGCGGCTGTTCTCGCGCCTGCGCCACTCCTTGCCGAGGCGCTTCAGTTTGCGTCGGGCCCGCACTCCTTGTGCCTTATCCTGCTGCACCAGGTCCGACGCTTTGGGCCACGTCATGGGGTGGTTTTCCGACCAGGCACGGACCAGGGCCTGTTCCTGCTCGTTGAGCTTGCCTGCCACGTAGCTCACCGGAGCGGTCTCGAACTGCTCGGCCCATGAAACGAGGCGGGGAATCACCAGATCCTCCGGTCCGGGCACGGTGTCCCGCTGCTCCCAACCGTCCGGGATGTAACCGATCGAGACACCGCGGATCTGGTGATCGCGCTCAAAGTCGCAGCCCTGGCGCGCGTACCGGACCAGGACCCTGCGCACCGACTGGTCGTCGGTGAGGTCGGCCTCCTGCTCCCATGCGCGCTCGAACATCGCCACAGCCAGGGCCTGACAGTGGTCCTCCAGCACCGGCCACAGACGCAGGCAGCGGCGCAGGAAGTCCTTCATCGGCTCCGTGTCGCCCTTCTTATACGCGTCGAAGGCGTAGCGGGCCTCGGCAAGGACGGACGGCTTCAGCCGCTTCGCCCAGTCAGCAACAGACCGGACTCCGGCGAAGAGGTCGGCCATATGGCCACCGATGAGGTCCGCCATCGTCGGCAGGGTGCGCAGGACCTCCTGCATCATCCGCGGCACTCCCACCTGGATGGCGAAGCATGGGGCGAGCGTTCCTGCCATCTTCGCCAGGCTGGGCAGCGGGGGCATCAGAGCCGGGAGACCCTCGAACACCGGGGCCAGGCCGAAGTGCAACGGACGAACGAGTTCACCGAGACCAACCAGCGGCTGAAAGGCGTCAGCCATCGACGACAGACGGGCGGCCGATCCCAGCACGCTCGCCAGGCTGTTGACCTGCGGCTCGATTACGGACAAGACCGCCCTGGCCGGGTTGAGCCCGTCCAGCAGCCCCAGCGTGTTCACGACGGAGGGCAGGACCGAGTTCACGCTCTCGGACAGCGAGAGGATCTGGGGCTGCACGCCAGCCAGCGCCGACAGCGCAGCATTGCGGGCCGTCAGTCCGTCCAGCAGTGACTGGCCGACCATCTCTCCGATGTTGGGAAGCCGGGGAACTGCCAGCTCGATGCCTGCGAGAGCCGGGGCGAGCCCGAAGTTCGCCCGCTCGGTGAACTCGCTGAGCATCGTGCTGAGGCCGACCAGCGGCTGGAAGGAGTCGCTGACGCCGGACCAGAAGGCGGCCGTGTCCACGACATCAGCCAGGCTGCCGGAGTTCAGGACGGCATCGTCAAGCGGCGGGAAGACACCGTGGTCCAGGTCGGGCCCGTCCATGTCCAGGTCGGGCCGTCCATCGGCGCTGCGAGACCGGCGTCGCCCGGCTCGTCGAGCGCGACGGTTTCGGGCGAGCCGCATCCTTCCGCTGAGGGAACGAGCAGCGCTCCTGTTGCGTCGGACGGTGCTGCAGCAGGACGCTGAGCGGCATCCTCGGGTGCCGAGTCCGGAGTTGAAACCGCAGGCATCTCGGGCCTCCTTTGTTGCTTGGGTAAGTCTGTTCACTTACCTGCGACGGGGAAGAGCTGATCCGGCACTCAATTTCCCGACACCCGCTGTGATTCACGCCACACCTCACTGTCTGGCAGCGCTCCCCTTTCACCAGCCCAGCATCCGCCGCTTGAAGGGGCTGGCCGATCATCGCCCTGACACGGCATCACTCCGCGTGGCAAGGTCGGCTGCGATCACGAACAGCTGAGATAAGGGGGCTTCCGTGGACGCGCGGATGTGGGACGGACTGGTCGGCGTCGCGAAGGAGACGTACACCGCCTCGCTGGGCGAGGGGGTCATGCCGCGCCCGCTCATGATGCCGCTGGTGCGCGGCGAGCTGGTCGGGCTGATCTGGGTCCGCCCGCTCAAGGTCGGCCAGGACGCGCTCGCCGGGATCGCGGAACTCGCGAACATCGCCGCGGCGGCCGGCGCGGACGAGGTCGTCCTCGCCTGGGAGACCCACGACGTCGCCACCGCCTGCGAGCTGCCGATCGTCGGCCCGGCACCGTGCCTCAACATGGTGGTCGCCACCCGGGACGGGCACGTCCTGCACCAGTTCCCCTACAGCGAGCAGCTCCTGTCCCGCAGCCCCGAGGGCTGGGCCTCGGTCGCCCCCGACTGGAGGCCGGCCCCCGCGCCGCAGCCCAGCGGCGAACTGGTGCCACCGATCCAGGCGGCGGTGAACTTCTCCTTCACCCCGATCGAGCTGGACCACCCCGACCCGTTCGGCGTCACCGTCGTGCTGATGGAAGAGGACGGCTACCGCATCAGCCTGACCGAAGCGTTCGCCCGCTGAGCCTGCGCAGACGAGAGGACCAAAGCCGTGGCCCGCAGTCTTGACGACGATGCGCCCCGCCGACTCAGCGACGCGGACGACCATCTGAGTGCCGAACAATGGCAAACCGAAGCCGATGAACACTCCTCGCTGCGCAAGCTGCGGCACGACGTGAGGCAGACGGAACGGGATCTGACGCGACGCAGGAGAAGGATCCGCACGATGGGCGTCGCCCTGGCCGTGACCGGCGGTGCGGTCCTGGCGGGCCTGCTGTGGACTGTTCTGACATGGGGCTCCCCCTCCCGGTTCCTCCGGGTGGACATCATCTGCGGAGTGGTGGCGCTGGTCTCCGGCGTGGCCGCCTGGGTCGCCGCTCCTCCCCGCGGCCAGCTGAGCCTGGCGCAGCTGGAGGACATGCTCGCGACGAACCGTGAGGCCCTCCGATTTCTCAGCGCGCTCATCCATCCGACGCTGAAGGAGCGGCGCAGCCTCTACCGCGAGGATGTGGCCGGGGTGATCGAGCAGCACCGGACGGACAGCCGCAGATACCGGTTCATCCACAACATGCTGCAGAACCTCATCATGATCGGGGCGGCGTCCACGACCACCGTCGCCGCCCTGGACACTCGCAACCAGTTCACCTGGCAGAACATCACGATCGTCATCATCGGCTTCACCGTCACGCTGGCCGCTGCCTTCACCGGCTACTACAAGTACCGCGAGCGCAGCTACTTCCTGCTCCAGACCGCCGACGCCATCGAGGAGGAGGTCAACGCCTTCACCCTTGGCGTTGGCCCCTACAGCGACTTCGACGCCGACCAGGAGCAGCAGGCGCTGAAGCTGTTCACCCAGCGGGTCGAAGACCGCCGCAACGAGCAGCGGCGTCGCCAGCAGCAGCTGGACCAGCCCGCCGACCAGGCCGCGCCCTCCGGTCAGCCGTCGGCGGGCTGACCCAAACCTCAGCCCCGCGGGTGGTGTCGGCCTCCTCTTCGCTCGGACCACACGAGGGCCGGCGGGGACACGGTCGGCCCCCTCGTCCGCGCCCCCTGGGGGAGGAGCAGGGCCAACGCGGCCAGGACCTGCCCCAAGCCCGGGAAGATGTGCTGTAAGTCCTCGGGCCGGGCCTTCGCCATCACCGCCCGCGCGACGATGGCCACAACGGTGAGCAGTACGACGATGACCGCGAGCGCGGCGAGCAGGACGTACGCGGGCACGAACGGGACCGCGGTCAGGACGCGGGCCCGACTACCTCGCGCCCGCGTAGGTGATAGTTCCTGCTGCTGGGCCGAGAGCACGAAGGCGCCCGGAGAGCGATGTCTCCGGGCCGCCTTCGGTGTCGGCAGGTATGAACTGCCGAGTTTGCTGCGGGGGCCCTCGCGCCAACGCGGCCACCGCGTTTATCCCGTGTCGAGGTTGGAGCCACAGACCGGAGGGACTGTCCGTACCTGTGCGCACGTACGCGTACGAGGTTGTGCCCAGAATCACGGGCTTGAGCGGGTCGCTCAACTGTGTTTGGGAGGTTCCTGCGGATTCAGTTCTGGATCAAGGTTCTGACGTGCAGCAACGTCCTGTCGTCAGAACTGAATGGGCGAGGCCAGTCTGAGAGGTGCTTGCCCGCTATCGCGGCTTGTTGGGGGCCCTCGTTCCCCTGTCAGTGTGCGGTACGACAACATCTGAGGGTGCCACTCCAACGGGCGACGCCAACCGCCTCTGAGTGTGCACGAGTTGGAGCCGCAACCAATGGAGGAACCCGTGCCCAGCCGCCCTACCCGCGTTACGTGCGTACAGTCCGGCCCCGCCCCGTTGACCGCCCCCGAGGCGGTCGTCATCATCATCGTGCTGATCCTCGCCGGGGCCCTTGCCCTGGCAGGCATGCCGAGCATCTCGGTCATTGTCCTGCTGACCGAGGCCACCACCATCGGCGTGAAGCTTGCCCGCAGACTGTGCGGGTCCAGGACGGCAGCACGGGCGGTGAACTGACGATGGGACGACGCGAAAACCCCATTGCCCCGTGTGACAAGGCGCTCCAGACGCTGTCCCAGTGGCTGCGCAGCCAGCGCGAGAACGCTGGGCTGAACTACACCCAACTGGCACGCCGTACGGAGCGGATCCGCTGGGCTTCACTGCCCGAGGGCGAGTCGGCCAAGTGCAGTGCGGACACATTGCTGCGCGCTGCATCCGGGGCGCACGGAGTTCCGCGGCGCAAAGCGGTGCTGGCCTACGCAGCGGCGTGCGATGCGAACCTGGCCGAGGCCGACCGGCTGTGGAAGGCAGCCCGCTACCGGCAGATCCAGGAGGCCGAGCCGCTGAAGGAGAAGCCGAAGCACATCACCTATGTGCGCGACTTCGCTGACCTGCATCTGGCCTTGGTGGACCTGTACCGCAAAGACGGTGCCCGATCCTGCCAGGAGCTGGAGGACCTCAGCGGCGGGCAGCTGTCACACTCCACCGTCTGGCGGGTACTCAACGAGCAGACAGGGCGTCCCACCCGGGATTTCGTCACCCAGTTCGTCCGGGTCTGCGGTCTGCGAGGCGTCGCGCTCAGAGATTGGGAGCAGGCGTGGGACCGCGCAGAGGACCGGCGCACCGGCGGTGCCAAACGCAATAGTCGGCGCCCGGTCATCGCGGGCAGTGGCCCCATGGTCTACCTCGATCGCACACGCGATGCCGGCGGACAGGACATGTGGAAGCTGAGTCGAAAAGCAGTGATACCCGAGACGGTGCTCCTGCAGCGCATGGAGGAGATCGCCCTCGGGCACCGCGTCCTGTCCTCCAGGGAACTGGCGGCCGCGCGCAGCATCCAGAACTCCCAGCGATCCGCCCGCTCCCTCCTCGCGCAACGCGCGGCGCTGACTGATCCGCGAGCCCGAAGAACGCCACAACGCAGCGCCCACGCTTCGTAGGCAGACATCACCAGTCGTATCGGGAGATGGCGTGGTTTCGGCCGCAACAGATTCTCCATAGGCAGCCTGGGGCCCGGTCGCGTACCGCGCCGGGTCCGCACGCCACGTATCTGGCCCCTCAGCTCCGGTGACAGCTAAGTGCAACGATGGATCTTGCTGTGGCGGACTGCTTCCGCGGGGCTGGCGGCCGGTCGGTTGGTAGTCCGCTGGCTCTCTCCGGGTGTCCGCAGCCCTGCCTGCGGACACCGGTTTCACGACGTGACGTCCCGCCGCTTCTGGGGTGAACGAATGTGGGCGGGCTACACACCGAGCTCGTAGTGCTGACGCTGTCGAACACCGTCACGCTGCCGTCGACGCCCAAGATCCCCTACAAGACTGCCCGTTCTGCCTCCCCGGCCTCAGAGCTGAAGATCTTGAAGTAGTCCAACAACACAGGCGGTGAAGGCTGCGGATCGAGCGGTCAGCGCCGCCAGGCCCCGCGGACGATTCACCCGTTCAGGGTGGATCGACCAAGGTGCACCTTGGCTGCATCGCGCGTGCTGCCGCATCGCGCTGGACTGCATGAAGGATTCTTTTCTCCCTACTAATGCTCCTTCTTGGTGAAGCTCTCTTATTGGATTACGCCGAACGGGATTTGAGGGGGGATTTTCGGGGCTCGAGTGTCAGAGGCGGCTTCTAGCGTCGGCGACATGAACCTTGGAAACGGCGCAGGCGCACAACCCCAGAATGCTGCCGTGCCAAATAACAGTGTTGACCCGTGGGACCGGTTGGACCGAGCTGAGGCAGCAGGGGTCGCCGCAGTGTGCGCCGCTCGCCTAGCCAAGGGTGATCTCATCTTGGCAGATGTACCGATAAGCGAAGGTGGCACGCCGCCTAATGTCCGGGAGCGGCTGGCGGAGTGGGGAAGGCGGCGCCGCCTGAGCGTCGACACCGTTGATCAGTACCGGCGCGTCGCTGCGTGGTATCACCCGCAGCGACGGGAAGCGATCGAGAAGAGCGGCGTCATCGCTTCGTACTCGCTGCTGCGGGAGGTCGCCCTTCATACCCACGGAACAGCGACCGACGGTGAGGTCCGCTTCACCACCCTCCTGGCCGCGCTACGCGGAGCCACTGACAACGGGAAACGGCACATCACCCGCCGCGACTACCTGCATCACCTGGGGGTCAACCCGCAACCTGCCAGTGATGGCCGCTTTGAAGCTGGCCGCGTCCTGGCGCAGATCGCGGAGGACACCCAGGTGAGAGCCACGGTCATCGAAGCGGTACGAGCCGACCCGGCGGTTGTCGAATCCGTACTGCGCGCCGTCGCTGAAGACCCCGAGGGGCCCGCCCAGTTCTTCAGCACCCTGGCCGAAGAGGGCGGCCTGGAGGCCCTGGAGACTGCATCGTTCTCGTTGCGCAAGGCGAGGACGGATGCCAAAGCCCGGGAGGTGGAGGTTTTCGGAAAGGACCCGGAGCCCTCCCCTCTCGAAGTGATCCTGCGGGCTGTCGTGCGCGCCATGAAGGCGCTGGAAGCACCGCTAGATCTCGACCCGTCACAGATCGTGGAGGCGCTGCCCCCGGAGCAGTTCGCCGCCCTGAACCGGCTGTGCGGATCAGTGTCGCAATGGCACGAACTGTTGCTCGCAGCCGCGCGGACAGCAGAAAACAATAAAACGGAGGTAGTGGCATGAGCTTTCATGTGATCAAGCACAAGGGCACCGAGTACGTCGGCCCATCCGACTACGAACGAGAAGACCAGGAGGCAGCACTGGCGCTTTTCATTGATATGTCGGCCGCCACCGCCGCGTATCCCAACAACCCTCAGGGGGTGGTGGACCACATGCTTCGCAAAATGCCAAAGCCCACCCATGAGAACCCCGCCTATGCGCGCAATGAGCAGGCACGGCACTGGGCGGCCAGCTACCGGGCCTTCAAGGCCGCGTACTCCGCGCATGCCAAGCACCAGCGTGGCCCGAAGCTGCCCCCGCATCACGTCAATGCACCCACGCCACTGCCGGAAAAGCTCATCCCTGGTCAGCGTGTGGAGATGGTCGACCCGGACACCGGAGAACTCCGCACCGTCATCGTTCCGCCAGAGGCGCCTGGCACCGACCAAGCTCCGCCCGTCGACCACGTCGCTGTACAGCTCAATGCGGCCCTCAGCCACTGCTTCGAGACGATGAACCGCAATGCCAGGCAGGCGGAAGTCCTCAAGGAAGCGGCCGACGACGAAGTGCTGGCCGAAGCGGCACGTAACGCTAAGGAAGCACGAGAGAAGGCCAAGGGCATCGATCGCCAGAACATTCAGCTCCGGAACTACTACGACGTTTTGAACCTCGTGGCCGCAGCCCGCCCCAGGTACCTGGATGGCAAGAGCGGCGTGGAGGAAATCGTCCGCGCCGAGAAGATCAGCCTGCTGGATCACGGACTGAACTATAAGAAGCTCAGGGAGTTCATCGCCGCCTTCGACCCCAGGGTCGCAGCATGAGCACCCTCACGCGCAAGCACTTTCAACTCATGCCCACCCCGCTGTCCACCGCCGAGGAGCGCAAGTTGTGGACCCTGTGCTACCAGCGGGTGGTGGGGGCCTGGCGGTCTGAGATCAGAATGCACGGAGGCCGCCGCCGGCTCGATGTCTGGGCTGACGACGGAACGAAAATGGAGTTCCAGCAGGCGAAGGAGACCCTCCCGAACACCCACGGCAAAGAGCTCGCCCATGCCACCGGGATCATGTGGGTCTTCTGCGTCATCAACCAGCACTTCGCCGGCGACCTGTGGCTGTTCCGCCAAGGCTCCCGGGTCGCTTTCACCTGGTCGAAAGCATGGGTCCTCATCGGGGACTGCAACGGTCGCGTTGTCCTGGATCTGGGGCACTCACCCCAGGTCGGCGCCCACGTGCTGCTCGAAGTCGACAGCTTCGAGGTCGAGGGCCGGCGGGCCACCGGTACGGGTGTGCTCCGCGACGCCCAGGAGTTCTGTTACTGGATGAGGGACGGCAATCCCTTGCTCCCGTACACCTGGACGCCGCGAGGGGCCTGAAGGGTTACCAATCCGCACATGTCCAGCAGCCGCTTGCACGCTGCTGCTGGACACTCTTCCCAAGCCGCCCCATAACGGATATCACACGTCTGCCGCTGCATACACGCCACAGCGGAGGCCCGCTTTGTCGTGCCATCACCCGGCCCCGGAATGCTCGTGGGCGGTCCGGTACGACACGGCGTGCCGTCAACGTCTGACGGTGGGACTCATATGGGGCGGCCCATCATGGGGGACAGCGTCTTGCCCTGGCCACACAGCGAGCCAACCGCGCCACAACAACTTCCCAAAGCCACCACCGCAGAGCCTACTGGCACCGGCAACGGCCTTACCACAACAGTTGGTTACGTCACCGTCACCCTCGTGGATATCGCCTGTCTTGCCCGGCAGACCACACCAGACCTGCCTCCGTGCCCCACTACCCCTGCATTGATCGCGGCCCTACGCCAAGCCGAACAGCGCAGCCACGGATACCAGCGCCAGCTCTTGGGCTACGCCGCAGCCAACCTTGATGCCGCGGCCTGGATCGGCATAGACGGTGAAGAGGGACGCACCCGTCTGGCCGCGTCCCTCGACTATCTGGCCAGGGCACAAGACTGGCCCAGCCCGAGCTTAAGGAGCTTCGCCTCCGATCCCATCGGCACGCCCGCCTGCGAATGAGCTGCGGTGCCTGGGGTCCGGGCTAAGTCGGGGTGAAATAGGTCATCCGCCCTCTCCACACAGGTGCACATCTCTGCGACGTCTTGCTCGCCACCACGAATCCCTTCGACAACCGGATGTGACCCCGGTTCAACGACCGCGTCCGGGCCGCGGTGATGCTCCAGCCGGGGGCACGACCTACGCCGTCCTGCCCAGCGAGAGCGCGCTCTGCCGGGGCAGCGTCCAGGCCCGCTCCTGCCGAGCTCGCAGCACCGCGGCCGCGTGGACGGCATCGGCCTGGCAGCGCCGCTCGACACGGGCGGCATCGAGCGGGGCTGGCCCATCGCCTGGGACAACGGCGGGTTCAGGGAATGCGCGGCGGCTGAGTTCGCGCATCGCCTTCGTCTGTCGCTCCACCGCCTCCGCGATGCCCGGGTCTACCCGGCGCGGCGGCGCGGCCTCTTGGTGCGCGGCGAGGGCGCGACGGTAGCCCTCGGACGCCGTCTCCCATGTCCTCAACGGGCCCGTGGCGACGGCTGCCGGGACCGCCGGGGCGATGTCGGCTGGGTCGGACGCGGGTGCGGAGCCGGGCGGCAGGATCCGCAGGGCGCGCACGACGGTGCGGCCCGCCGCCTTGTTGGCGGTCGCGATGACGCGGGTCTGCTCCATGCGGGCCTTCGTCGCCCAGGCCGTCGAATCCGGGCACACGGTGAGCCGGCCGGAGTCCGCGTCGTACGACACGGCGGCGACGTGCCCGGCGAGCTCGGGGGCGATGGCCGCCCACCGCTCCCGCAGCGTCGCGCCGGCGGCCGGGAGCTCCCAGGCCCGCTCGGTGACCAGCGCGCCGATCGCCGCGCCCAGGCCCATCGGCTCGCGCCCGTCGCGCCGCACCGTCGTGACGGCCCGCGGCTTCCGCTTCGCCTTCTGGCCGCCGCCGTTCTTGCGGGCCGCCTCCATCGCGGCCGCAGCGCGACCCGGGCCAGGTCGACGCCGGACGTCTCGCCGCCGCTCACGCCTGCCCCCAGGTGGTGTAGCCGAGGTCCAGGTGCCCCAGGCCGGCCAGGCGCTGCACCTGGTCGACGAACGCCCGGGTGAACAGGCGCTGCGCCGACAGCTCGATACCGGTCGATGTGGTCGAACACCAGCTGGTGGTCGGCGGCGGCGCGGTTGCGCCAGTCCAGGACCTGCTCGCGGGTGAGCTCCTCGAGGACCAGCTCCTGGTCGTCGTCGACGTCGACCGGCTCCGGCTGCGGAGCAGGCACGACGGCGGCCGGGCGCGGCGCGGGCAGCACGACCGGGGCCACCGGCTCGTCCACGGCGATGTCGGCCGGCTGCGCGGCCGCGGCCTCGGCGCGCGCGCTGGGCAGCGGCTTCGGCGCGGGCCTTGGCAGCGGCGGCCTGCTGCTCGCGGACTTGCTCCCACCGGCGGGCCTTGGCCCACGCTTCGGCCGTCACGTCCTGGTGCAGCTGCTGGTCGACGGCGTGCGGCGCTCGCTCTCGGAGGCGCCAGGCATCGCGGCGTCGACGGCGGCCGCGACCGCACGGCGCTGGTCGCGGCGGTCGAGCTGCCGGTCCTCGCAGCGCGGGCAGTCCCGGCCGGAGTCGAGCAGCGCGCCCTCGTCGCACCGGGTCTCCGCGCATAGCTGGCGCTGCGGCAGGCCCCGGCCGATCAGCCAGCCCACCGGGTCCTTGATCGGCCCAGCCAGCCGCATCTGTTCCGCCAGGCGCCGGGCGAGGCGGTCGGCAAGGATCTGCGGCGCGTCCGTACGACCCGCGAAGCCGACCACCCTGCCCAGCTCGCTGCGGGCGGCGGCCTCCACCAGGCGCCGGGCGGCCGGACGCTCCAGCCGCGCCCACACCAGGTCCACCGGAGCCAGGACGGCCCGCAGGTCCTCCGGCGGCAGAGGCCCCCTCCCCCGCTGCTGCCTGCCCTGACCCGCACCGTCCACGACCCGCACCGGGCCACCGGCCACCGGCCCAAGGCCGGGCTTCTCGCTGCTGATCGACGGGGAATTCTTCGGCTTTTCCCTGCGGAGCGGGCCGCCGTCCTCGCGCACGCACGCGCGGTCCGGCAGACCGTGGTTCCCACCACGGCCTTCGCCGGAAAAACCACCAGAGAGCGAGAGAGACCCACCGGGAGGAACCACAGAAGCGTGAGAGGCGTGAAGGTGTGCAGCATCGGCGCGGTCTGCCGAATCGGCCTCCAGGCCCTCCCCGGCGCCCTGAACCCCAGTAACCACAGGGGTCACAGCCTCAACCGTCGCCTCATGATCGCCGGATGCAGTAACGGCGAGGTTTGAAAACACCGCATCGGCGGCCTCGCGGGCCTCCTGGACAGCGATCCCATGCGCCTTGGCGACCGACAGCAGCCGGACCTGGCTGCGCGCGTTCAGCCCCGACGCCGTCTCCCGCCGGTCCACCGACAGCACGTCCCGCTCCTGGAGCCGGGAGAGCACCTTCGCCCCGCCCGCCGGCGAACAGCCCAGCAGCCGCGCCACCGTCGCCGCCGGACGGCCCCGCTCGGTGTCCACGCTGCCCGAGCACAGCTGCAGCCAGCCCTTCGCATTCGAGGACAGCACCATCAGCAGCAGCCCGAGCCGGTCGGTCGCCGCCCCGCGCCCCGTACGGTCCGCGAGCATCCCGGCCGGGGTCACCCGGCCGTCCTTGTGCTTCCAGCCCGGCGCGAACAGCGCCTCGATCAGCGCCAGGAGCACGACCAGCTCCACCCGCGACAGCGCCAAGGCGTGCCGACGGTCCCCGCCGTGCTGCGCCCGGTACATCGGGACCACCCAGCACTTCAGGCCCTCCACCCGCCCGGCAGCGCTGGTCTTCTCCTTCGAGCCCAGCACGTCGCGCTCACGCAGCTCCGGCAGCACATGGTGGGCGATCCGGGACGGCTTGAGGCCCACCCACCGGCCGAGCTCCTTGGCCGTGATCGTGGTGCGGTAGTCCTTCGCGACCTTCGCCTTCGCCATCAGCACCACCGCCGCCAGGCGCACCGGGTCGTCAGCACCCTTCAGGTTGGGATCCGACAGCAGGGCGCGCACCGCAGCGAGCAGCCGGGTGCGCATCGTCTCGGTCAGCTGGAGCGGGTTGCCCACCTCCAGCTGCGCGACCGGCCCGGCCTGTGCCGGGACCGACCGCAGCCGACGGCGCGCAGCCCCGCCGACGAACGTACGGGGGCGCGGGGGTGCGGCCGGTGCCGCCACGGCGCTCATCGGCCCACCACCCCGGCGAGAGCGGAACCCGCACGGGCCGCGATCTTCTGCGTCTGCATGGGGCCGGTGTACACGCCAAAGCGGACACCCCCCTGAGCAGCCGAAACGCTCGATTCCTGATCCACGCGACGACCCTGCACCGGGAGTCCTGTGGACAGAGGCCGGCGAGCCCCGATTTCCCCCGTCGCTCCCGCACGGCGGGCAACAACTTCAGATCGCGTCCCGCCACACGGGAAGCCGCCCCCGAGGACGTCCCCGTCGACGGAGTTGCGGATGACGTCCGCGAGCGGGTGCACGAGCCGGACGGCCGACGCCGCGATTCGGCCCGGCGAGACCGTTCCGAAAGCACCGCGCTTGTAGCTTCCTACCGGAAGACCCTCTTTCTGTACGAAGCGGAAAAGGGGGGATGAACCGTACGTCGATCCCGTCACACGGGACGACCGCCGCGCCTGAACCTGGGTGAAACGGACAAGGCCAAGCTGACAAGAGACACGGATCTCGGGCACTATGACGGGGACACCAACTTCCATAAGCAAGCTGACACAGTCCGCAAAGCGGAACGGTCGGCGAGTGGATGTGAAGGGGTGAGCCCTCTTCGTGAGAAGCGGGCGGACACCGATCAGGTGGGGGAGATTTCTCCTCTTCTCTTGATCCCGGTGAATCGCGAAGCCCCTGTGGTGGGGGCCCGCGGTGACACCAGTGGTGCGGATCTGCGGCTGTGGTGGCCGTGGTAAGCGGCCGGTGGTGGTGGCCCTGGTAAGGGGCCGGTAGAGAAAAGAGCGGCTCAGTGAGTCGCGGCTCAGGACCAGCGGGAACTGGGACCTGAGCGACCGACACGGCGGTAAGCCGGTCGGTAGACGGGCCGCGCGAGGCCAGCGGATTGGTAGTCCGCCTCTTGGCGCGCGCGGCCGATGGCCACTAGGTCATCCCGACCCCCCTTCGGAGGCCGGCGTCGGCATGCCCTCATCCGCTTTCGCGGCCTCGGGAAAGCGTTCCGCGAGGCCCTTGAGGAGACGCAAGTAGTTCTCGCGGTGCGGGCGTCGAGGACTGGTCTGGCCCAACTCCCAGCGCGTGACCGCGACCCTCTTCACGCCCACGGCGTCCGCGACGTCCTGCTGAGTGAGGCCAGCCGCGAGGCGCAGCTTCGCGCACACCTGCGGAGACGGCAGAGCCTCGGGCAGGCCGTTCAGCAGAGCGTCGACCCGCTGCGAGCGGTCCGAGTCGGACATAGCCACGCCTTTCATGATCGTTGTAACTACGAAAGATACAAGATCTGATCTCCGCTTGTGCGAAGCGGCCGCCGCGAACTGGGTTTCGCTGGGTGCCCGGTAGGGTCCGGTCCCGTGGCCCGCCTCGTGTTCTTCGATCTGGATGGCACGCTGGCCGACAGACAGTCGGCGCTCAGCGACGCGTTGACGTGCCTGTGCCGCTCCCGCGCGCTCTCCCCAGACGCCGAACAGTGGCTGCGCGCCGCGCTGGCCGACCGCGCAACCGCCGGCGATTTCGCCCGACTGCGGGAAGTCTTCGGCCTGGAAGTGTCGGCCGGGGACCTGTGGCAGGAGTACGTCCACCTCATGGCTGCCGCCGTCACCTGTCGCCCCGAGGTCCTCGAGGGCCTGGCTCGTCTGCGCGCGGCCGCGTGGACGATCGGCGTCGTCACCAACGGGGCCGGTGACATCCAGCGCGCCAAGCTCGCCGGGACTGGCCTCGCCGACCTGGTGCACGGAGTCGCCGCCTCCGGCGACCTGGAGATCCGAAAGCCGGACCGGCGCCTCTTCGAACTTGGGGCCGCGCGGTGCGGCGTCAGCCTTGAGGGCGGCTGGATGGTCGGCGACAACCCGGCCGGAGACATTGGCGGTGGCCACCAGGCCGGTCTGCGCACCATCTGGCTGCGCGGCCGCCCTTGGCCCAACGGACTTCCCGCCGCGAACCACGTCGTCGACGACGTCACCGACGCCATCGCCATCCTGCTCAACGAGACCTGGGAGTAGCACCGTGGACCAGCCGACTGTCGGCATCCTCCATCCGGGCAGCATGGGTGCCGCCGTCGCCGCCTGCGCCGCGCCCAACGCAATGGAGGTTTTGTGGTGCGAGACCGGGCGCAGCGCCCCGTCGAAAGAGCGCGCCGCCCGGTTCGGCCTGACGCCCGTGGCCACGCTGTCCGACCTGCTGGACCGCAGCGACATCGTCATCAGCCTCTGCCCGCCGGCCGCAGCCGAGGACCTGGCCCGCGACGTCGCCACGCACCGCTTCACCGGGGTGTACGTGGAGGCGAACGCCGTCAATCCTGAACGCGTGAAGCGGATCGCCGGGTTGCTCAAACCGACCGCGACCGTCGTGGACGGAGGCGTCGTCGGCTCCCCGCCGGTGCGCGGCAAGTCGCCGACCTTGTACCTGTCCGGGCCTGCCGCCGCGACCGAGCGCACCGAGGCGCTGTTCGCGGGCACCGCCGTCCAGACGGCGGTGCTGGGCACGGAGATCGGGAAGGCGTCCGCGCTGAAGCTGGCGTACGCCAGCTTCCAGAAGACGAGCCGGGTACTGGTGGCGCTCGCGATCGGGATGGCGCGCGAGCACGGCGTCGACCAGGAGCTCATCAAGGTCGCCTCGAAGCGCACCGACTCGTACCTGTCCGAGCCGCAGTACGTCGCCAAGACCGCGGCCCGCGCCTGGCGCTGGGGCCCGGAGCTCGAGGAAGCCGCCGACGCGCTCGCGGCCGCCGGCCTTCCACCGGAGATGCTGCGCGCGGCCGCGTCCACGCTGGCCCAGTGGCATGAGGTCAAGGACGACAGCGAGCTCACGCTCACCGACGCCCTGGACCGACTCGCCCACCCGTAGCCCGCGCTCATGCCGACGCCGCCCCCAGCCGCTGCGCCAGCAGCTGGTCGATGAGTCGAGCCGCGTCCTGCGGGGCCGCCTCCGTGGTGTCCACGGTCAGGTCCCAAGCCGTACCCGGGTGCGCGTCCAGGTCTTCGCGGGTCGCGTCCCACGCCGCCAGGCGCGCCGCGTGTCGCTGTCGCCGCGCCCCGCCGACCGCTGCTCGGTCACCTCGCGCGGACACCACAGCAACACCACCGACCAGCCGGTCGGGTAGCCGTCGACCAGCGCGCGGATGCCGTTGATCTGCCCGAGGTGCACCACGGGCACCCCGGCCGTGAACGCCGCGTCGACGCCGGGCCGGTCGATCACGTAGGTGTTGTCGTACCTGGTGTTCGCGTAGACGACGTCGCCTGCGGCCTCCAGCTCGTGCAGTTGCTGTGCGGTGCCCATCCGGTAGCCGGCCGACTTGCCGGACCCGACCTTGAGCCGGGCGAACTGCGCGTACTTCGAGTTCAGCTCGGTGAGCGCGGCGGTGACGGTGTCCTTGCCCGACGCCGGCGGGCCGTACAGGATCACGCCCTGACGTCCGGTCATGCGTACATCGCCCCCATCGCCTGCCGGGCCTGGTCCGCGAGCGTCACCGCGGTCCCCAGTCGGTTGTCGACGACCAGGTGCGGCACCGCCGGGCGCAGCTCCAAGTCGATCGTCGCCATGTACTCGTCCCACCGCGCCAGCTTCCACGCGTCTCGAGCCGCGGAACGGAATCCGATGTACTCGCGCATCGACTCTTCGTCGCAGCGCACCCACACGGGGAAGACGTCTACTCCCATCGAGCCCGCTCGGTTGGCCAGGCGCTGCATCCAGGCCGGGTCGGTCATCTCGGCAATGAACGGCGCGGTGAGCACCGTGGAGATGCCGCACTTGATGTTGGCCATGGCCGACTGCATTAGGCAGTCGTACTCCACCGGCCGGACCTGTTCGCGGTAGAGGTCGGTGTGCCGGTCGTTCGCGTCTCCGCCCAGCGCGACCAGGAGGCGCTCCACCAGTGGGCGGGTGAGCGGGTCCTTGTCGAGCAGCGGCCAGCCGGTGAGCTGAACGAAGAAGCGGGCGAGCTCGGTCTTGCCGCTGCCGGCGAAGCCACCGACCAGGATGAGTACGGGGCGGTGCGGGTCGCCGCCCGTGTGCCGGCGCTTCCACGCGTCGATGATGCGCTGCTGCAAGTCGAAGTGGTCGGCTTCTCCCGAGCCGGGCGCGATGCGATGAATAGCCCGCTCAACAGCCAAAACGTGCGAACCGTTGAGGCGGTCATCCATCGGCGTGAGCTTGAACGACGTCTCCTCACCCGGCAGAGCGTTGCGGAAGCCCAAGTCAGGCTCGGTGGCCCGATAGAGGAGGCAGTAGGCGCGCCGGTAGTGAGGACCGGGGAAGACCTCGCCTTGCTCGTGCTGCCACAAGGTCTGCGGATTCGCGGCCGGGATGCCCTTGAGCTTCGCCTGCTCGGCAACCGCCCGGAGGCGCTCGCCCGCCTTCTCCAAGGTCAAGCCGTGAGCCTCTCGCTGCTCGCGCAGCTTGTCCGGCTGCCACCCCGTCCGGTGCTTCCCCACCCTTGTCCCCTCCGCTGTCGTCATGGCCGCGAGCCTAGGCCCGCGGCCTCAAATCCCGTGTGTACGTGGATGTTGAAAACCCGTGAATGGAAGTGCGTACGGGCTTCGACAAGCCGTTGTGATGTTCCGTTTCCTCCGCCGCGAGTGTGATTGCCCCCACAAGACGAGACGGTCGAGAGGGGGCACAGTGCTTGGAGGTACGAGTTCAGGCTCTGCTGCTGTGCCACATGCCGGGGCGGAGAATGTCCACCCAGACCTCCAGAGGACCGTCTTCGTCGGAATAGACGGTTCGCAGCACCAGCACGGGTACCGGGATGTCCGGAGGCACGTCGATGCCGAACTCGCTGAGTTCGTTATCGGACGCCAGCCGCGCGGTGCTTCGCTCGGGGCCGGCGGTGATGGTCTTGCCCGTGCGCTCGGCGTACAGGTCGTGGCGGAACTTCTCCATGGGGCCGGAGTCGAGCAGCTCAGGGAGGGTGTTCAAAGCTCGCATGTGGATCACGTTCAGGGCGAGCGCAATGGGCTTGTCGTCCCGCACGAACGTCCGGCTCCTCAGGACCACCTCGTCGTAGAGGTCGATGCCGAGGAGGTCAGCGACCTCTGGGTCTGCGCAGGAGCGAAGGACGGAACGCGAGTTCACGTAGTCCTCCCGCGGGGCGAGTGCTCGTCCGGTTCGACGAAGTCGCTCAAGGCGGGCCGCGCCGGTGATCGTGCTCAAGGGCGCGCTCTCGGGGCCCAGGACCGTTGTGCCGCTCCCCTGCAGGGTACGCACGAGTCCTTCAGCCTCCAGTGCTTGGTATGCGCGATGGACTGTCGCGGTAGCGCCCTTACCTGCGCTGACCTGGGCCTGGACGGAGGGAAGCCGGTCGTCAGGGGCGTATACGCCGCTGGCGATCTGGGCCGCGATCTCGTCGGCGAGCTGCCGCCACTTCGGTGGCGTCTTCGGGGCTGCGGGGTTCACGGCAGCTCCTTCCTGGTCGGAACACCACCCAGTCAACAGCATTCTAGAAGACCTTGACAAGTCTTCTAGAAGACTCCATTGTCGTAGTCGTCAGCGGCGCTCTGAACCCGGAGAAACGCCAAAAAGACGCTTATTCCGCCTGCCCGAATGCACCTGATCGACGTACCCCGCCCTTGCGGCGGACCGCTACCGAAGGGAGCTCCACCCCATGAACGTCCCCCGCCGCCCCGCCGCCAGCCTCACCACCGAGGACTTCGACGCGGAGACGCTCGCGCTCCTGGAGGCGGTCGAGGTGCCGCTCCCCGACTTCGCCGACCTGGACCTGGACGTCGCCTTCGGCACGCCGCTCGAGATGTACGACCTGGTGACTGCGGACGAGCTGGCCCGGTGGGACGCCGCAGCTGCGGTGACGAAGGGCAAGACCAAAGCACGCGACGAGGTCGTCGCGGAGTCCGGGGCGCGGCGGGAAGCGGCGCGGGACATCCTCGCGGCCGACCCGTCGATCACCGAGCTGGTTCGCGAGCGCCTGGTGGACGTGCTCCTCCCCTACGCCGCGCAACTGCGCATCGCGCCGCCGGCCGCCGCCGCGCCGGTACCGCTCGCGGCCTGACGCTCCCCCGCACCACGCCGGGTCTTCGGACCCGGCTCCTTCACCCGGAACCGTCGCTGGCGGCGCCGGATGTGGGAGCCGGAACCGTCGGTGACCAGCACAACTCAACAGCGTGATCCACCACAGATACGACGGCCGTGACCACACCAGCCGAGGTGAGTGGAGACCAGTCGGCAAGCCTCGTAGGGGCGACCCGACTCAAAAGAACGGATCTGGTCCGAAGGAACGGACGCCGGTAGCGCGACGACCCCGAGAGCGATTCCTCGGGCGAGCGGGACAGAGGACCAGGTTCATATCGCACAGCACCGCAGGGCACGTCGTCTCCCTGTCTGGCACCACCGGACACGCCCCCCGGGGCCGTGTCGGAGCCGAGGTTCCGGCTCCCTCAAGACGATCACGCAGCGGCGGAAGAGGCCGCGCACCAAGCACTTCGCAGCCCCGCGCTGCCCAGTCGCCCACCGCCGACCTTCAGGTCGTTCGGTGAGCGGTGGAGAGCGCGGTGGACACCGGCTCTACCAACGGCGACAGCCCCAGGGATCGGACCCCCGGGGCTGTCCAGGACCTGTATGGAGGCCCCGATGCAGATCAGCATCGCATGGAACAACGGCGACTCCGACACCGACATGGACGAGGCCCTGCGCCGCGTCCGGCAGGGGAAGTGACCGCGGTGGACTGGCGTCACAACGCGGTCTGCCGCGAAGAGGACCCCGAGTTGTTTTTCCCGATCGGCAACACCGGACCGGCGCTCCTGCAGATCGAGGAGGCCAAGGCGGTCTGCCGCCGCTGCCCGGTCATGGAGCAGTGCCTGCAGTGGGCGCTGGAGGCCGGCCAGGACGACGGCGTCTGGGGCGGCCTGTCCGAGGACGAGCGCCGCGCGATGAAGCGGCGCGCCGCCCGCATCCGGGCCCGCTCCGCTGCCTGACTCCGTCAACTCCCTCTGGAAGAAGGCGACATGCGTTTCCTCTACCTGCTCGGCATGGCCGGGCCGTTCATCGTCATCGCCGCGGTCCTCCTGGCCCGCTGACCCGCTGCGCTTCCTGCGTTGCCCAGTCGCCACCGGCCCGCCCCGCGCGGTCCGGTGGCGGTGGAGAGCGAAGGAGCACCCGCCCCCGCTCGGCTCGGCCCTCGCGGCTGGAGAGCACTTCCCCGACTCCCCGTCCTTGGAGGACCTCGTGATTGCACTTCCCCTCTTCCTGCTCGCCGGTGGCGCCACCTGGCTGTTCTGGCGCTCCGACATGCGAGCGGGCGTCCTGATCGCCGCGCTCGTGTGCGGCTACGCCCTGGCGACGTCGCCGCTCGCGAACGCGATCGACGGCATCGGCACCGGCATCGGCGCCGCGATCTCCAGCGCCAACGACAGCGCCGCCGCCAGCAAGTGATCTTGCCGCTTGCCCGTGGCTCCGCACCGCGAGGTGCGGGCCCGCGGGGAGGTGACAGCCCCCGACCCGTCCGCACGATCCCCGACCTGGAAGGAACCCACCCCGACATGAGCGACAGCAGCGACAGCGGCGAGAAGCTCGGCTCGAACCTCTCGGAGCTCATCAAGCAGCTGGAGAAGATCGAGTTCACGAGCGACCGCGACCTCTACCAGTACGCCCGGATCCTGCGGGCGATCGGCCTGGAGCTCCACATGCGGATCGGCATGGACGCGGACATGGTCGGCGCCATCCTCGCCCAGTACAAGGGCAAGTGGTGGACCTTCGGTGCCCAGTCCAAGATCCGCGCGAAGCTCGTGTCCGCCCACCTCAAGGGCGGCGCGTCCGCCGCGAAGGTCCTCGGGCTGAGCGGCGTGAAGATGTACGCGTCCTTCGTCAAGCACTTCATCCAGCCGGAGATCGAGGCTGAGCGGAAGGCGCGCGAGGGGAAGGGCTCGAAGAAGCCCGGATTCTCCATCGGTGACAAGCCCAAGGGCGCCGCCGGGCGTCCGGGCGAGGCCGGAAGGGCAGCGTGATGGCTCGCCGTATCTCCGCACGAGCGAAGAAGATCGACACCCGTACCGAAGAGGAGCAGGAGTCCTCGAGGAAGGCGTGGGTCACCTACGGCGGGCCGTGGGGCATCAACATCGGCGGCTGCATCGTCGCTGAGACCGCCCACGTGCTGCTCGCCACCACCCCGGCCTCCCTGGCGCTCGCCGCGCTCGGTCTGGCCGGCACCGGCGCGGTCCTGGCCAAGTTCATCAACCACATGGACCACAAGGCCAAGCGTGACAAGGACGTGCGCTACCTCCACCAGGTCAACGCCGTCGCCACCACGGCCGGGGTCACCCTGGGCACCGTGGTGGGCCTGGAGTCCGGCGCCACGATGGGCGCCTGGATGCTCGCCGGGTCCGGCCTGTGCATCGCCAACCACCTCTGGTCGGCGCTGTACAAGAAGGGCTCGGGCGAGAAGGTCGGCGGCAAGTGGGCCAAGCTCGAATCCGAGATCGGCCTGGCCAAGCACGAGCTCCAGGAGGCCAAGTCCAACGGCAAGGGCACGGTCGTCGCCAAGATCGAGGCGAAGGACGGGGCTACGGCGGACGAGTTCGCCCGCCGTATCCCCGCCATGACCTCCGCGCTCAAGCTCGGGCAGGGCCGCATCACCCACACCGTCGACGACGATGACGCCTCGCTGATCACCATGCGGGTCCAGGTGGCCGATCTCCTCAAGGAGGGCTTCGCCTGGCCCGGCCCGTCGGCGTTCGGCGCCGGGTTCGGTGACTTGCCGATCAACCTCGGACGGTACGAGGACGGCGAGACGCTCAAACTCAACTTGCCCGGCATCCTCAACGACCCGCAGGAGGTCAAGGGCGGCGAGAACGTCGAGCACTGCGTCGCCCAGGGCGTTAACGGCGCGGGCAAGACGGTCGGCAACTCGATCATCGTGACCGAGGCCGCCACCCGCACCGAGGTGTCCGTCATCGTCATCAACTGCTCGAAGTTCATGCAGGACTACGGGCACGTCCGGCACGCCGCCGACATGGTGATCACCAACGAGAAGGACGCTCGCCGGTTCTTCAAGCAGATGCACACGGTCATCAAGGCCCGCGGCGAGTACCTCGCGGCCAAGGGCCTGGCGAAGTGGAAGCCGGGCTGCGGCTTGAACTTCCTGCTGATCATCGGTGAGGAGGCCGCTGACTTCGCCGACGGCGAGGCGTACGGCAAGGTGCTGCGCACCCTGCGTTCCACCGGCGGCTGGTTCCTCTCCTCCATCCAGCGCGCCACGCACGACCAGATGGACACCACGGCGCGCTCCAACCACCCCGCCGGTATGGCCTACGGCCTGTCCGACGGGGCGGAGGCCCAGTACGTCCTGCCGCCCGAGGCGATCGACGCCGGCGCTTTCCCCGGCTGGGCGAACAGGAAGCCCGGCTACCTGTACGCGGCCGGGATGGGCATCGCCGAAGACCGCTGGGCGGTCACCGCCCGCACCTACAACGCCGACCGCCCCACCCTGGCGGCCGCCGTCACCGCGGGCATGAACGTGCGCACCCCCATGGACGCCACGACCGCTGAGGCGTTCGGCGCGCTGTGGACCAACCGCACCTTCTACACCACCCCGCTCCTGGAGGGCGACGCCGACGGATCCGGTGCTTTCCCCCAGCAGCCGGCCGCCCCCGCCGCCCCGGCGGACACGGCCTCCGAGTACGACGCCGACGACGAGTACGAGGAGGACGAGGACGTGGAGATCGACCCGGACCTGCTCGCGAAGGAGACCGAGGACTTGGACGAGGAACTGCGGCAGATCCTGGCCGCCGATCCCGAGCCCGGCGCGTACGACCACCTCAGCGTCGAGACCGAGATCGAGGCCCCGGCCGACGACGCCCCGGTCTTCCAGCTGCCCGGCGCGGTGGCCGACGAGGAGAAGCTCTCCCCCGAGGACACCAAGGCCGCCATCTTTGCTCGCCTGGATTCCTGGGTGCGCGAAGGCAAAGACAACTTCGAGCCCAAGGAGCTCAACGACCTGTGGATGCGGGTCAACAAGAAGGGCGCCCGCGACTGGTGGAACCGCCTGAAGAAGCAGCTCCTGGACGACGGCGTCATCGCCAAGGACGAGTCCGAGGAGGGCTACGGATCGTACGACCTGATCCGCTCCCCGCTCGAAAACGGCAACTGACAGTAACCGTCCCTGGAAGGGGCCGCACAGCGCACACCGCACTGTGCGGCCCCTCCCTCCCCCTAGGGACTTTCCAGTGTGCAGGCCCGCGCATAGGTGATTTATACCGGTTTGCACCCTGTGCAGTGTGCGCCGCACACTCCCCCCGCACACTACGGAAGGTAGCCAGAATGAGCGCCCCGACCGTGCCCCGGCCGAAGCAGGCCGGGCCGCCCAAGACCCCCGCCCCGCCCCCTCCGGTCAGCGAGGGCGACGCCGCCAAGGCCCGGAAGTCCATCGCCAAACTGGACGAGGTCCTGGCCATGGTCACCAAGGCGCTGCTCACCCTCGGGGGCGGCGCTTTGATCTTCACTTGTGTGAATGTGACCCTGTTCGGCATCTCCCACGAGATCCCCTGGTACATCGCCTGGATGCTGGACCCGCTGGCCAGCCTCGCCCTGATCACCGTCCTGTACGTCGACGGAGTCCTCGCCGAACACGGCGGGGACTACAAGCCCGGCGGCTGGCCGTTCCTGCTGCGCTGGACGGCCGGTCTTTCCACCTGGGTGATGAACTGCTGGACGTCGCTCTACCCGGACGGCCACTTCCACTTCGTCCCGCAGAAGCCCGACGCGGGCGGCATCCTGCTCCACTCCGTCGCCCCCGCGCTGCTGATCCTGCTCGCGGAAGCCGCCACCGGCTACCGCAAGTACGCGACCCGGCGGCGCGGCGAACTGACCGCGATCATCGCGCGGTTCGAGAGCGCGAAGGTCGCGGAACGCGAGGCCGCCGAAAAACGAGCCCGCGAGGAAGCGGAACGCGAGGCCGCCGCCAAGCGCGAGGAGGCAGAACGCGAGGCCGCCGCGAAGCGTTCCCGCGAAGAACGCGAGGCAGTCCGGCGCGAACGCGAGGAGAACGCGAGGCTCGAAAACGAGCGGCGGCAGGCAGAAATCGAGGCCACATCCCGCGCCCGCCGCGAAGAAATCGAGGCAGAACGCGAGCGGCTCGCACTGACCGAGCGCACCGCAGAAATCGAGGCGACGCGTCGCAAGACCGAAGCCGAGATCGAAGACCGCCGCCGCCGCGAGCAGTGGGAGCGGGAGCAGGCCGAACGGGACCGCGAGGCCGCCCGCCAGGCCGAGATCGTCAAGGCAGAAGCGCAGGCAGAGGCGCTGCGCAAGGAAGCCGAAGCCCAGGCAGAGGCGCTGCGCAAGGAGGCCGAAGCCGCCGCTGAGGCTGAGCGGATCAAGGCTGAGGCTGAGGCCCGCGCCCTGGAGGAAGCCGAGAAGCTCAAGCGGCAGCGCGCCCTGGAGCGGGCCGCCGCCAAGACTCGCGGAACCTCGGAAAGTGCAGGCGCCCGCACCTCGATTTCTGCGGGCCGCGCCTCGGAAAGTGGGGTCGCGCTCAGCGCGGTGCCCGCCCTGACCGCCTCGGAAAACGGCGGCCGGATCCCTCGCGAAGTGCGCGAGAAGCAGCGTGACGAAGCCGAGCGGTACATCGCGAAGTGCTCGCTGTCCGGCATCGCGCCGGACCTGGAGCGCCTCGGAAACCAGTACGGCAAGGGCGAGACGTGGGTCGGAGACCGCGTCCGCGCCGCGAAGAAGCGCCTCGCGGAAGAGGACGGATTCGAGGAGTCGGTCATCGCCGACGCCCTGGACGTCTTCGAAGACGACGACAGCGACAGCGCCGGTGCGGCATGACCCACCGGCCCGAAGAAGAGGAAGAAGACACCGTGGACACGGACTTCGAGTTCGACTTCACCCACCTGGGCACCGAGCCGGTCGCCCTGCTCCCCAAGGCCGGCCCCGAGCACCCGCCCACGATCCTGCTGCGCCGGGACGCGCTGCTGCCCACGCGGTGGCGCCAGCTCACCGACTGACGCAGCCACCTGAGCTTCGACGGCTCCACTGGCCCCCGAGATGTTGAAGCCACCTCGGGGGCCGGTGAAGAGGCCGAAGCCTCCACGGGCGATCTCACGCCATGACATGCGCCCGCGCTCCCCATCGAGGAGAGGACCCATCATGCCGTCTCACGGCGAGCAGCCCCAGCCCACCTACTACCCGACGCCGCTGCCGCCCCAGTACGGGCAGCCGCCCGCCCCGCAGTACGGGCAGCACGTCGTCCCGCTCCCCCAGAACGCGGTCGTCTACCCGCCGACCGCCGGCCTGGACGGCGTCGTCATGATGCCCGGCCCGAACGGCCACCCGGTCGCCTACTACATGCCGCCGCCCGCCCCGGCCCCGCAGCCCTACGTCTCCCCGCTCCTGGTGAAGGCCGCGCTGGTCGCGTTCATCGTCGGAGTCGCCGGGGTCGGCGTCTACTTCCTGGCCGCCGCCATCCTCGTGCTCGCCAAGGCGCTCGCCATCATCGCGGGCGTCGCCCTGGTCGGCTTCATCCTGCTCAAGATGCTCGTCACCGGCCCCGGCAGCGGCCGCTCGATCAACGTCAACGCCCGCGGCCGCGCCAAGGTTCAGGTCCACACCGGCCGTGGACACAACCGAGGCCGTGGCCGCCGCTGACCCCGCGTCCCCGCCGGCCGTCCGGGACGTCGACATCTACGCGACCCCCACCGGCGCCCTCCCCGTCTACCACGGGTGGCAAGCCCCGAAGGGGCTTGCACGGCGGCAGCTCAGGGAGCGGCGCTTACGGCCCGGCGGCCAGGACCCGGTCGCCGTCATCGAATGCCGGGGCGGCAAGCGCAAGGCGTGGCTGTACGAGATCGAGCGTGCCAAGCCGATACGGCCGATGACCTTCGCCAAGGAGCTCGCGCTCGACAAGGCGATGGCCGCCCGACAGACCTGCCCGAAGTGCTCGCGCCGGTACTACCACTGCCTTCCTCTGCGCACCCTCGGGTCCTGCTTGGAGTGCTACGACGGCACCCCGGCCGCGCCCGGCAGCTACATGCGCCCGCCCGGCGAGCACCTCGCCGCCGCGGCCTGAACCCCTCTCCCGCGTCTGCCGGTTGCCTGATCCACCCGCCCGTCGGCGGGTGGTGAAGGGGAGTCGGTGAGCCCGGCCCGCCCACGTACCGCACCACCTCATCCCGCAGCCGTCGACCACCGTGAAGGAGAACCCGGTGAGCGAGCCCGACAAGCACGAGCCCGACCCCGCCATCCCGCCGCTGTCACCATCGACGACAGCCAGCGCGTCCCGCCGCCCCGCAGGCCGGCCCCGCCCCGGCCGCGCCCGATCAAGGCCGCCGACGACATTCCGCCCGGCGCCATCGCCGCCTTCGGCATCGTCTCCTTGGTCGCCCTGCTGCTCGCTCTCAAGTGGGGGATCCCCAAGGGCATCGACTGGTACCACCACCAGGACTGGGCGTGGTTCACGCAGTGGACCGCCACCGTCGCCGACCCCGTCCACGCCTACCTGAGCGCGCACACGGTCGGCTTGCCGCTCACGGCCACCAGCGCGTTCGTCATCTGGCAGAGCGTCGGCATCGTCTCCCTGGTCCTGTCCTGGCTCACCGGCGCCGTCGGTGCCCGGCTGACCTGGACGGCACACGGCGCCTGCTCGGTGTTCATGGTGTGGGACGCCGCCCCCGTCGCCGGCCGCCCCGTCGCCGCCGCCCTCGCGGTCCTGGCCTGGACGATCGGCAGCTTCTTCGCCCTGCGCGGCCTGTCCCTTCGCCCGCTGATCCACCTGCACAACCACAACCACCCGGCTCGCTGATCTGACGGCTGCCTGATCCACCCGCCCCGCACACGCGGGCCGGGTGGTGACGGGGAGCCGGACAGCCCGGCCCGGATGGGAGTCGCACATGACCACCGCCCCCCTCACCATCAGCGGCGACCGGAACCTGGATGCCGCCTGCGCCGCCGTGAGCGGCGAGATCGCCCGCACTGACAGCAAGGCCAGCCTGCTGCTCGCCTTCGACGGCGCGGTCCTCGCGGGTCTGGCCAGCGTCGCCGACAAGGACCTGCCCGTGTTCACGAAGGTCGTCGGCGCCCTGGCCGTCCTCGCCCTCGCCGCCGCCGCGGTCTTACTCCTCCTGGTCGTCCGGCCCTGCCTGACCATGCCCGGCGGCCCCGCGCCGGGCACCTTCCCGCAGTGGGCACGCCTGGAGGAGAACGAGCTCCAGGAGGCGATGGGCCAGGACCACCGCCCCGCCCGCGTGAAGGCGCTGTCGATCCTCGCGGTCCGCAAGTTCCGGCGCCTGGCCCTCGCGGTCGACGTCATCCTCGCCGCGCTCGCCCTGCTGACCGTCGCCGCGATCGGGGTGCTGGTGTGAGGGACCGCCGCCAGCTTCGTCATCAGCTACGCCAGCCTCGCCGGCGCGCTCGCCATCCCGTTCGTGATCGCCGCCGCCCGCCGCACCGCCGCCCGCATCCACGCCCAGGCCGACCAGAAGGAGCAGTAACCCATGGCACTCACCCTGTTCGCCCGCCGCCCCGAGCCCGTCGAAGCGCCGGCCCCCGAGCCGTGGCCCGAGATCGGCGAGACCTGGAAGCCCGAGGGCGTCACCATCGCCCAGCGGTACTACAACCAGGCGCACGCGGTCGTCCTCGTCTACACCACCGACGACGGCCCGTACGGCACCTACTACTCCGTCGCCTGCCTGGGCTGCCACTACGCCACCCGCGAGAACGGCGAGCGCACCTACAACACGCGCTACGGCCTCGCCGACGCCGCGAAGGTCGCCAACGAGCACGCCACGACCTGCCGGGCGCTGCCCCGCGACATCCCCGCCCGCCCGGACGACGACACCGTCCGCGAGCGGCTGCACTCCTGGGCGCGTGGCGCCCGCCACCGGGACAAGGAAGTCCAGCTCTACCTGTCCCACCTGGACCTGATCCGCCTCACCGTCCAGCGCACCAACGCCTGGATCGAGGCTGAGCTCCAGCAGCTGGCGGCCGACCAGCCCGACGTCCTGCGCACCGAGCGCAGCGAGTACAGCGACAGCGTCTTCTACTACGCCCGCCAGCTCCCGGAGAACTGACCGGCGCTCTCCGCGCGTCCCCGCCCGCCGCACGCCGGCGGCCGGGGGCGACGCGGTGTCCGCCCGGTCAGCCGAGACCGGACGACCGGCCCTCCCCCGGAGGTCACCGTGTCCCTCGCCCGCCGCTCCCTCATGGAGGCCGCCGCCGCCCGCTTCGGCTGGCGCCGCGCCTACGGCGACACCACCGCTGATCGACGAGCTGCTCACCGAGCAGACCGAGACCGCGTACACCGAGGCCGCCGACCACGCGCAGCTGGCGACCGCCAAGAACGACGACGTCCTCGCCGTGCAGCCCGGCGTCCTGGACGTCCGCGGCCGCCTCCTCGCCGACGTCCTCTACCTCGAGGGCGTCCTGACCGGTGCCCGCAACCGCGGCCTGCCCGGCGAGCTCATCGAGCGCCTGGAGGACGCCGTCGACCACGGCCACGAGATGACCGTGCTGCTCGCGGACACCGTCCGCACCACCGCCGCGCTCCACGCGGCCAGCTGAGCACCCGGGACGGCCGCAGGCATCGAACCCGGCCGCCCCGGAGCCACCCCTTCCCCCACCAGAGCGCATCCGACAGAAGAAGGAGCCCCACCATCATGAACCGAGCTGTTCGCCGCGCCACCCTCACCGTCGCCGACGCCGCCACCGAGGGCCTGGACATGGTCACCGTCGTGATCGGCGGCGCCATCGGCGCCTGGGCGGGCTACACCTACTCGCCCGACACCTGGTCCGGCGACTGGCGCCTGGCCTTCGCCGGCGCCGTCGCGGTCGTGGCCGCCGTCACCGTCAACTCCCTGGCCGAGCTGTTCCTGACCCCTCTGCGCCGCCTACTCACCAAGGCCCGCAGCACCGCCCAGCCGACCACCACGCGCAGGCGCACCGCCCCGGCCGCGCCGGCCACCCTGTCCGAGGGCCTGGCGCAGCTCGCCACCGCCACCGAGAACGACGCCGCCTCCCGAGCCGCCTCCGACGCGTGGGGGATCGACCAGGGTGACGGCTTCCTGCGGGCCGAGGACCGGTGGCGCGGCTACGAGGACGCCACGGCGTCCTTCTTCCTCGCCCCCGGTGTCTGGCTGCACCACCGCACCGAGAAGAACGAGTACGGCCGCGACACGGCGCGCTTCACGCTGCTGACCGGTGACGGCGACCAGCCGGTGCCGATCACCCACGTGGAGCAGATCCGCCACCGCCTCGCCGCCCGCGCCGCCGGCCTCCCCGCCGCCCCGGTGACCGGCGACACCGAGGACACGGTCGCGGACACGATCGCCGAACTCGACAACCACCTCAAGGCCCTCGAAGCCTGACCGGGCTACCCGTTCCGCCCCGGCCCCGCGCGGCCGGGGCGGTGCGGTGGCCAATCAGCCCAGCCCTGTGATCCCCACCGAGAGGACCGCATCGACCATGCCCGCGACCAGGAACAGGCCCTCCCAGCTCAGCGTGCTGCGCTACGGCGCGTTCGTCTCCCGCACCGCCGAACAGCGCATCACCTCCCACGCGCCGACCGTCCGCAACCTGGTCCACGACCACTTCGGACGCCGCCCGCTGGGCGCGGTCACGATCATCCTGACCAAGCCGCGCCTGCTGCTCTCCCTCGCCAACGAGGCGCAGGGCGAGGCCGCCGGCATTCCGGAGAACACCTGGAAGTCCGTCGGCGTGCAGCAGAGCATCATCGGCAAGCCCAAGGACTTCCGCGTCGCCACCGTGATCGCCCCCAAAGGCGCGATGTGGATGCTGATCAACGCCCCGAAGATGCGCGACCCCAAGCAGCTCAAGCTGAGCCTGCTGCGCGGCTTCGTCGAGGTCGACCAGCTCATCCGCTCCGGCGCCCGCGAGAACCGCATCGCCTGGGTCCGCCACGAGATGAACGTGGCACCCCTCAGCAAGCGGCAGCAGAACAAGCTCAAGGCGCAGATCCTCGCCGACGGAGCCGAAGCCGAACGCATCACCGCGGACCTCGCCCGGCGCCTGTGACCTGACGCGCCGCCGTGCCGCCCCGGCCCCTCCCGGCCGGGACGGTGCGGGGGCACGTCAGCCCACAGACACCGCCAGGAGGCGCCCATGCCCCGTCCCGCCGCGCACGCCCCCGACCGCTTCATCGCGATCGTCGGGGAGATCGTCGGAAGCGAGTGGAGTCCGCCCAGCGTCCCCAACTGGCCGGTGAACTTCACCCGCACCGCCGCCGACCGCGCCCTCACCGTCTACCCGGACCGCAAGAACAGCCGGATCATCTTCACCACCGCATCGCTCGCCGCCCCTGACCGGCGGTGCCACGCGAAGTACACCCCCGACCTGGCGGGCCACGACGACATCGACTCCTGGCTCGCCGACGGCGACCTGGACGCCGTCGCCGATGCCCTCGGTGTCGTCGCACGGCGGCTGATCGACCAGCCGCTGCCTGAGCCTGGCGCCCCGCACCTCGACCCGGTCGGCCGGGAGATGGAGCAGCTCGCCAAGCACGCCCAGGAGCTGGCCCGGCTCAGCGCGCAGTTCGCCGCCGGCCTCATCCGCGGCGAGCCCGTCGCGGACAAGGCCAGCCGGATCCGCGCCCTTGCCGAGCAGACCGAGCAGACCGCCACGCGCGTGGACGAACTGCGCGGCCTGGCCACCGATCAGACCGCCGGACGGAGCTGATGGACGGCCTGCTGGACCTTCCCGACGGCGCCCTCTGCGCCCTGGTCGGCCCGCCGGGCAGCGGCAAGTCGACCTTCGCCGCCCGCTACCCGGACAGCTGGCGCGTGTGCCTGGACGTCTACCGGTGTCTGGCCACCGACTCCGAGGCCGACCAGTCCGCGACTCCGGTCGCCGCCGAGATCCAGAACCTTCTCCTGGACGCCCGCCTCTCCCGGCGCCTGAACGTGCTGGTGGACTCCACCAACGTCTTCCCGCACGGCAGGGCCGGTCTGCTCGCCCGCGCCCGCTACTGGCAGCGTCCCGCCGTCGCCGTCCTGTTCGACGTCCTGCTGCCCAGGGTGGAAGCCCAGAACGCCGGCCGTGACCGCGTGGTCCCGCTGCACATCGTGCGCGAGCACTACCAGCTGCTGCCCGACGTCGACCAGCTCCACCGCGAGGGCTTCGCCGCGGTGCACCTGATCTCCGAACTCCTGGCCACGTCCGGCGCCCTGCGCCAGGGCACCCGCCGCTGACCTGACCCACCTGCACGTCCTGACCCGACCTGGAGGAACCCCATGGCACGCAGCGCCCGGCCCGTCGTTCACTACATGGCGACCCGGCCCGACGGCACCGTCCCGCCCACCGACAACCACCTCGCCCGCTACTACAGCGCCTGGGCGAGACCATCCCGACCGTGAACCTCGCCGACCACATCGGTGAGACCGTCGACCACCCGAGCCCCGGCCAGAAGTGGTACACGGACAAGCCGTTCTCGTACTTCCACATGTACACCCGGCCCGGAGAGATCCTGGAGCGCATCGAGGAGGGCTGGCCGGTCCGGCTCTGGATCGTGGAGCCGCTCGGTGAGACCGGCAACTGGGGCGGCGACCACTACCCGTACTGGCTGATGTCCCAGCAGATCCGCGTCGTCGAGGAGACCGACGCCTGGAAGGCGTTCGGGCACCGCGGCGCGCAGACCCTGGCCGCCATCGCCCAGCTGCCCGACCTCGCCCGGCAGTGGGCCACGGAGTGGGCCGCCGATCCCAAGGACACGCGCCGCACCTACGCAGCGTGGAACGAGCGGGTGAACGACACCCACGCCCTGGACTGGTGGGCGCACTACCGGGCGCAGTACTCCCGACGGGAGGCCGGCCTCAAGGCGGTCGACCAGCTCGCCGACACGGCCGCCCAGGCCGCGACGACGCGGCGCCGACCCCGAGGCACTGGCCGCGATCCGCCTGCGGGCCCGCTGCCTGGTCGCCGGTCAGCTCATGTTCGACCGGATCCGCACCGGTGAGTATGAGCAGTCGATCCGCGGCCTGCTGCTCGGTGCCGGACTCGACACCCCGGCCCCCGTCCCGGCCTGACCACCGCGACATCTTCCAGGCCGCCCCGCCCGGGGCGGCCTGCTTCATCCTCTTCGAGACCAGGAGACATCTGGTGATCACCGACACCACCGACGAGACGATCCGCTACACCGCCGACGTGGTCCTGTTCGCCGCCGGGCACGTCCTGCTGATCGAGCGGGGCTGGAACCCGTTCAAGAGCCGCTGGGCGCTGCCGGGTGGTCACGTGGACACGGGGGAGAGCAGCCTGGACGCCTCCGCGCGCGAGCTGGAGGAGGAGAGCGGGATCACCGTCCCGGCCGCCGACCTCCGGCAGGTCGCGCCTTCGACGCCGTCGGTCGTGACCCGCGCGGCCGGTACGTCAGCGTCGCCTACACGGCCACCCTGCCCGCGCTGGTCGAACCGACGGCCGGGGACGACGCCACTGCCGCCCGCTGGTGGCCCCTGGACGCGCTCCCCGACCTCGCGTTCGACCACGCCGAGATCGTGGCGGCGGCCGTGAACCGCTGATCCCTTCCGCGTGAGCGCGGCGTTCCTCCGTGCCGTCCCGGCTCACCGGCCGGGGCGGTCGCGGTGTTCCGCCACGACCAGCGACAGGAAGGAGAGGGCGTCATGCCGCTTCGCTACTTCGAGGTTGACGTCCCGACCAAGCACAACGACCAGCAGGGGCAGCGCATCCACATTTTCGTCGGCCTGGCTGACGACCCCCTCGCTGCCCGCAACGCCGCGCACGACGCGTACGACAAGGCGCGGCTGCTGCACCAGGCCGGGCAGGAGATCCCGCACGAGTTCGTCAGCGGTTGGGGTGCCCGGGGGCTGCGGCCCGACTGGGACCTCGACTGGAACAAGGCGACGGCCGCTCCCTGGGTGAACCCCCGCGGCCTGTTCGGCACGCGCCGCACGTTCTGAATCCGCCCCGGGACGGCCGCCAAAGGCCGCAAAACCAGTCGGCCGCCCCGGGCCACCCATCCCGTACAAGACGAGAGGGAGAGACCAGTATGGCCTCCACCGCGCGCGTACAGGCCCCTTCGGGAAATCGCGCCCTGCTCATCACCACGCTCGCCGTGCCGCTGACCGGCTGGACCGTGCACGCGCTCGCGCTGCACCGCAAGCTCGCCGCCGCCCGCCGCGACCCGCTCACCGGGCTGCTCGGACGCGACGGCTACACCACCCGGGCCCGACAGATCACCGACCGGTACGGCGACGCCGCCCTGATCGTCCTGGTGGACCTGGACCACTTCAAGGCGATCAACGACGGACCCGGCGGGCACGCCGCCGGCGACCGCGTCCTGGCGGCCACCGCGACCCGGCTGACCGCGTGGGCGGGCAACCGCGGGGCGGTCGGCAGGATCGGAGGGGACGAGTTCGCCGTCGCGGACCGGATCGGGCCCGGCCGCCGCGAGCTCCGTCTCGCCCAGCTCGCGCAGATGCTCGCGCAGCCGGTGGAGGTCGAGGACGGCGTCCTGGTCGACGTCGCCGCGTCGATCGGCGCGGCCTGTCCCGACGCCCTCGGCACGACGGACCTGTCCGTGCTCCAGCGGGCCGCCGACGCCGCGATGTACGCGGGCAAGCACACCGGCCGAGCGGTCCTCGCCGGACCGCAGCACGCCACGGTGCCCTCCATCAACGGCCGCCGTGCCGGACGGCCGGGCACCCACACCCTGGGGCGGGCCGCATGAGCGAGACCACCGCCGACCCGGGCACATGGATCCGGGGCATCACGATCCGCCAGCCCTGGACGACCTGCATCCTCGCCGGGAAGGACGTGGAGAACAGGTCGGCCCCCTGGTCCTGGCGCGGCCTGGTGCTGCTGCACGCCGGGCAGGCCACCGAGCGGGCCCCGATGCGCGACCCGCTGGTCGCACGCGATCCGCGGCCGCACCCTGCACACCCGGGCCGTCATCGGCGTCGCCCGCCTCACCGACTGCCACCAGGATGCCGCCGGCACCGCCCCCTGCTCGAAGTGGGCGCAGGCCGACGCGTTCCACCTCGTCCTCGCCGACGTCCAGGAGCTCGCGCTTCCCATCCCGTGGCTGAACGGACAGCTCGGGCCATGGCGCCCGCCGCAGGACCTCGTGGACCAAGTCCTCCTCCAGCTCCCCCACCTCGCTCCGGAGGGCACCTCATGAACGGCAACCGCACCGGCGTCCCGCAGCCGCCGACGTTCATCGCGGCCGACGACCGGATCCCCTTCCCCGACACCGACCAGGCCCTGCGCTGCCGGACGAGCCCGGACCTGTTCGCGATCGAGGACATCCACAACACCGACAAGGACCCCCGCGCCCGCGAGAAGGTGCTCGCCCAGGCCAAGCACGCCTGCTCCGGCTGCCCGATCGTCAAGGACTGTCTGAAATGGGCGCTGGCCAACCCCGGCCTGACCAAGACCGGCGTGTGGGCGGCGACCACCAAGCGCGACCGCAAGCAGCTGCGCAAGCAGCTCGTGGCGCGGCTCGGTGAGGACTGGGTCGGCGTGGTCGCCGAACAGGACCGGCTCCGCAGGGAGCGGCAGCGCGCGGCGCGCGTCGTGCGCCGACCGCCCGCGACATTGCCCTCGCCCGGCTGGAGCTGGAGTCCATCCCCACCCGGCCCACGCCGTACAACCGCTGGAAGCAGTCGATCACCCCCGCACAGGCCGCGTCCAACCGGCACGTGCTGGCCCTGGTCGCCAGCGGCAAGGCCGCGTGATGTTCACCGACTGGACCGAAGCCCTCGAGGCCGAAGCGCTGCCCCTGGACCCGAACCCGGCGCAGCAGCTCGCCGCCGCGGCCCGCATCACCGCCCGCAGCTCCCGCGACAAGGACGACCTCGGGCTGCTCCTGGACGTCCTCGGGCTGCCCACCGACACCCTCACCGCCCTGCTCCCCCTCATCCCGGAAACCGGAGACGCACCCACCATGACGAACACCCCCACCGCCCCGGCCCTGTCCGCGCACGAGGCCATGGCGATCTCCATGCACAACAACGGCGACTCCGAGCAGGCCATCCGCGAGGCCACCGGCCTGAGCGAGACCGAGCTCAGCGACCTCATCGCCGACCAGGTCCTCGGGCTGCCCCGCGCGGCCGCCGACGCCCCGGCCATCGACGTCCCCGTCGTTGCGCTGCCCGTCTCCAACGCGCTTCAGGAGCTGCTCGACTGGGCGGCCGCGCACCCGGCCGCCTCGGTGCGCAGCCGCGCCGCACGCATCACCGCCGACCTGTCCGAGCTGTCCGAGCGCCGCGACAGCGAGGCCGCGCAGCGCGAGGCCGAAGCGAAGGTCGCCAAGGCCCGCGCCGAACTGGAGAAGGCGCAGGAGGAACTGCGCACCGTGAAGGCCGGCACCCGCACCACCACGGCGGCCGCGCGCCCACCCCGATCCGGGCGGGCCTGGGCAGTGGCCGCAGCCGGGAGGAGCTCGCCGCCATCAGGACGTGGGCGCGCGCCAACGGCCACCAGGTCGCCGACGGGGGCATGGTGCCCAAGCGGATCCTGGCGGCGTACGACGACGCGCACCAGGCGCCGGTCCGCAAGGCCGGCTGACCGTGGCCGACGACGACGCGATAGCCCTGGACGGATTCCTGGACGAGGAGACTGTGCCCGGCGACCTGCACGGGTCGACGGCACGGTTCAGCCTCACCGTCTCCCCGACGGACGAGCGCACGGACGAGATGATCCTGCCCTGCAGCGTCGCCGACCCGGAGCTGGCGCGCGCGCTCATCCACGACCTGGCCCCCGGCGACAAGCTCCGCGTCACCGGCTACCTCCGGCTCCCCCGAACGCCGGACGAACCGATGTGGCTGGCCGTCAACACGCTCGCCGTGCTGGAGACCGCACCTCAGCTGTCCGACCCGGCCGCCGTCGCCACGGCCGTCATCGAGCGCTACGGCCCGTACATCTGCTGGTTCGACGCCGAAGACTCCGGCGAGGTGCCGGTGTGGACCGAAGCGGGAGCCTGGGTCGGCACCGCCGGCGACCCCGACGCGCTGAGCGAACTGATCGAGACGTTCGAGCAGCGCCAGGCCGCTGGCGGCGAGTGACCCGACCGTGCCCATCCGTCCCGAGAACCTGCACCGCTACCCGCGCGACTGGCCCCAGATCAGCGCGCGGATCCGGTTCGAACGGGCAGGCAGCCGCTGCGAGTGCACCGGCCACTGCGGCCTGACGCACCCCGGCGGCCGCTGCCCCGCCGTCCACAAGGAGACCCACCCAGACACCGGGTCCGTAGTCGGCCTCACCACCGCCCACCTCAACCACACCCCCGAAGACGTGCGAGTGTTGGTAAGTCCGGCTATCAGAAGTTGTGGAATGGTCCTCCATCCCATGAAGATCCACGGACTTCACTTGGCTCCCAGTCCGCGTAGAAGTCGGTTGGTGGCTCATCCAGCTTGACCTCCTCCGCTAGCCCCCCCAGCTCTTCAAGTTCCTCGTGCTCGACACGCAGGTCGCAGGCTGGGCAGGTGAAGACGAACGGGGTGAACATGACCGCCCACTCATCCTCGTCCACGTGCGTGTCACCACTAAGCCAGCCCTGCGAGTCGCATGCCGGGCAGGTGGCGGGCTCGTCGTGTTCGATGTAGCCGGGAGGAGAGACTCGTGCAATCGTGCCGAGGACGAGCTCGCGTTCCTTCTGGGGCAAGTGGCCGTAACGTTCAGAGAAGACATCCTTGGCCCGAGCAAGTTTGCTCTCCAGCCGGACACGGACAGCTTCCACGTTCTCTTCGAGAAGCCGGTTGTGCAGGGACTCGTAACGGCCCCAGTAGGAAGTGTCGATCTTGAGCTCGACGAGCAAGGGGTCGATCAGCCGGAGACACGTGGTGAAGACGGCATTGACCTCTGACCGGTCGTACATGCCACTGTGTGCGACGCCGTTGCGAGCATTGGCTAGCGGTCCAAGCGCGCGTTGATCGACCGGCATTTTCTTCCGCAAGATCTTCTGCGCTCGGGCATGGGCTTCGGCCAAGCCGATGGTCTTGACCTGCTCCGCGGGAACCGAAGCGTGTGCTCCGTGACCCGTCGCGTGCAGCAAGGAGTTGAAATCCTTGCCCTCCACTACGAGAGCCGGGTGGAGGCTGGCCAGGTATGACTTGAGGAGATGCTCGGCAGCGATCCCGGCGTGGTGGACCGCCAGGTCATGAGACGACGGGCCTTCGGCGAGCGCGGCGAAGGCCGCGATCATCCACTTGCGTGAAGAGAGCTTGAGCAGTTCAGAGTCCATGGCCAGGACACTAGGCGGCTGGAGCAAACCCATTGTCAAAATTTCGGTGGCGCTCAGTAGTGCCACCGGCGACATGTCCGCGTCTGCCCCAGCGCCGAGCAGGTCGAGGTCGCAACGGCAGCCGTTACCGCAGTCCGGACCGTGTTCGGGCAGGAGAACCAGCCGCAGTCGAGAACCTCCTCGCCGCCTGCCAGCTCTGCCACCTGCGGATCGACCACGGCCACCACCGGGTCACCCGCTCCCTCACCCTCGCCGCCCGCGCGGCCGCCGCCGGACAGCTCGGACTCCTCCCCGAGACCACGCTCGTCCGCACCGAGCCGCCCACCCCGCCGCGCCCCACCCGGGGCCGCGCCCCTGCGGCCGCACTCCACCAGCTGCCCTTCCACGAACCTGAACAGGAGCCGAAGCCCATGGCCCGCATCACCGTCAAGATCGTCGCGCTCCATCCGGACGGCACCGAGTGCACCCACGCGGTGACCTCCACCGGCAGGCCCCGCGACGCCGCCTCCGGATGCGCCGGCCGCCGCAACTACGCCGTGGTGTGCAGCTCCTGCGGCCCGGTCGGCGAGCCGCGCAACCTGCGGGTCCTCGCCGAACCGGCGCAGAGCGCGCACCGCGACAGCCACAAGGCCGCGCTCACCCCGGCCACCTGCTGACCCCCACCCGCTCCGGCCGCCGGGATCACCAAGGTTCCGGCGGCCCTGTCGAATGCGGGGGCGCCACCGTGGAAGTCGGAGTGGCCGGCAGCGACGGCGCGTATGGAGCTGCCGCTGCCGGGCGGTGTTCAGGGCTTCGGCATCACCGCCCGCAGGACGCTAGGGACGTCGGTGGGGTCGATCAGCATGAGCGCGATGGCGCCGAGCACGAGCACGGGCAGGACGTAGGTCGCCGTTTTGAGGACGGCGGGAACGTCGGCCGGGGCCGCGCGGCGAAGGGCGTATCCGGCGAGGCCGCCCAGAACGGCGAGGGCGAGGAGGACCAGGAATAGCAGGTTCAAGGGCGTGGTCCGTTCTGTGACGCCAGGCAAATCGCCGGCTTCACGCCTGCGCCTTTGAAACCGACTCCGCGACAGTACGGATATCTAGTGATCTGCGTCATGTCTCTTCGGGGGTTCGCGTTGGTCTGCATGCCCTGGGGCTCCTGTCGCGTCCCCTGCGTGATGATTCCTGTCGTCCTCCGTCGTTCGGACCGGCGGCCAGATCCAGGCTCGGTCATCGGGGCGCGGCCTTGGCGGCCGTGGTACGTGCGGTGTGACTATCGCCGAGGCGCCTGAGCTTGCGGCGTACCCGCTCGCCCAACGCGCATGGATCGAATCCTTTGAGCTTGGCGGCGTCGTGAGCGATCGTGCGAGTTGCCGCCTCGGCCCAGCTGGCGGTACCTGGGCGCGCCATTCGAGGGCAACCCGTTCCTCCGACGGGCGCAGCCGCCGCAAGACGGCTGGGATTCGAAGGTCGGTGAACTCGTCTGACAGCACGGTGTCCTCCGGCGTGGCCGACGTGGCCAGCAGATCACCGACGACCAAGCCTTCGCCCACTGGTGTACTGAGCAGGACTGTCCGGGTGCCACCAGCCTTGCGTTCCCACAGCGGTTGGAGATGTCGGTGCTCGGTTCCGGCGTCCCGCCGCAGCTGGGCGACGAGGGCAGGAGTGTGGGCTGTGCCGTTGCCGAGTGCACCTACCCAGTCGCCGAGCAGGGCCATCTCCACCGCCGGTCGCCACGCGGCGGGCCGGTCCAGCTTCAGCCAGCTCCTGCTGAAGAGATCCACGCCCTCGGAATCACCTTCGATGGCAGCGTTCCGGGCCGAGAGGGCCTGGCGCAGCGCGGAACGGTCCGGCCAGGGTGTGCACTGGCGGAGCTTCGCTTCCAGGTCCAGCAGGATGCCGGCGAAAGGGGTTGCCCAGGCGCGCTGACAGATGGCGCACGTGGGGTCCACCGGAACATTAAGTTCGGCAGCAACTGCTGCAATCTCGCCTAACGCCCTCAACGCCGCGCACGCGAAGTCACAGCCGAGGGCCTGGTGCCAGAAGTGGACCAACTGCATCTCGTAGTTCGAAAGGCGCGGGGGAGGGACTGGCCGCGCCAGGCACTCGATGCAGGATCGGGGAGACGGTGGGATGATCATGAATGTTCCTTGCCGGTGGGTTCGGGATTGAGTTCCTCACTCTCTCGGCCTGGGCGGGCCTCGATCCGGCAAAATATCTTGGACGGTCGCCGGGGAGACGCCCCTGCGCACGCGACGCCACCGATCTCGTCGGGCGGGTAGATGACCAACCGGGGAGTGCCCGTCCTCCCCACCCTCAGCCCGGCAGCGGCGGACAGCACATGAGGCCGTCGCCGACCGTCGGTTGATCAGGGCCTCGGCATCACCGCCCGCAGGACGCTCAGGACGTCGGCGGGATCGACCAGCACTACTGGCGTATCGAGCTGGAGCCCGCGCCCCGGCTTCTGATCGGCTGCGTCCAAAACGGTCGGTTCGTACGCCGACCACCCGCCCTTCCTGGCGGGCGCCGTCGCTCACGTCGACGAGCCGTTCCCCATTGCCTTCGACCCTGCGTTCCTGGTGGGTAAGTAGGGCGCCCCTGTCGCACGACGAAGGCCCCCGTTCCGCCGGATTTTCCGGACGGAGCGGGGGCCTTTTCCCGGTCATGGGCAACTGCACGTGGGCGACGAGGCACGGCGCGGATGCAAGGAAGATCGGCGCTGCAGCAGGGTGCAGCGCTGACACATCAAGCCCTTGCGGGCTCTCAGGGCCGCCCGGCGGAAGGAGGATCCGACCAGGGCAACGAGCACAGTCGCCAGGACGTTTCCGAGGACTTCGTGGAGCAGGAAGCTCAGGATGTTCTCCGCGGTGAGGTTCATGCGGCACATCGTCGAGCGGGAGCCGGGACAGTTCGCAGCCCTGAGCAGTTCTGCGAAATGTGCAATCAAGCAGCTGCGACCTTGGGATGATCTGGGGCAGTTGTCGATGGTGGTGGAAAGTTCTGAGAGGCGGTCGCGGTGGCACGTGGGCGGGCGGGGGATCTGAAAATGCCGGACCTCCCGGCGGGTGCAGTCCGCACGTTCAAGGAGCACCTGCACACGCTTCTCCTACGGGCTGGTTCGCCCTCGATCGCGACCATTCGCAGGGAGATCCAGCCCATCCGGAGGTGCGGCCGGAATACTGTCTGGAACATGTTCAGCAGCCCTCACGTAGGCGGCCGTGACCCCGTGATGGCGGTAGCCGATGTGCTGGTGGTCCGGCTCCGAGGCGCGGACGAAGCGGCCGAACTGGATTGCGTTGCCACACTGTGGCAGGCGGGCTGGCTGGAGAGTGTCGGGCGCGTACAACCGGTGGCACAGTCGGCACACATCGATGTCTGGGAACGGCTGGGAACCTTCGAGCCCGTTTCGCCCGCAGAGCCGGAGGTGTCCAGCGGCAAGGAGTACGTCTCAGCAGAGGTGTGCGCCGTATGCACGGCTCCCCTCATCGTGTCGGGCTCGGTGGTGCGGGCCCTTCCGCTCTACTGCTCCACGCCCTGTGCCAATGCAGCCGCGCGGCGTTCCAGCGCCAACACGTCTTTGCTGCACCGCGCGGCGGAAGTTCGAGCAGGAGACAGCGACCCTCCCCTGATGTGAGGAGTGCCATCCGAGTTTTCCGCGAAGGCTCCTTCTCCCCGGCCCATCTGAGGAGAAAGAGCCTTCTGCGTTTCGGTCGCTGTTCCGAGTCCGGGCACGCGGTGCGATTGGACCGCCAGGCGGATCAGTTTGCGACGCCGCCGAGGGCGTCGTACGCGTCGAGGACCGTAGTGCTCGGGGAACAGGGACCAGCCACCAGGCCGCTCCGAGAACGTGGGCGTCGCCAGGGCGGTGGCTCGGCACGAAGGTGTTTAACCAGGTCGGCATGAACTGCTCACGTTGGCGCTACGGGTGTGGGTTGTCGCCCGCTGATAACGCCGTTATCAGCGGCGTGCCGACCGTCAGGAGCTGCACGCCTCGAGTTCTCTGCCGTTTGGCTGCCGATCCAGTTTGCTCAGACCCGGGATTGAGATGCTGCCTTGGACGTGAGCATGCCGATAACGCCGTTATCGAGGCGCGCTGCGATCAGCAGGCACAAATGGGACCAAACCCGGGTGGTCCCCTGTGAGTCGGCGCCCACATTGTCAACGGAGTTAGTAAGGTGTCTTCATGGTCACCCAAAGCCCCTCCGGAGACAGAGAGAAAGTTGTCTCCAAGTTGCCAGTCGAGCTGCGCCAGGACCTCAAGGTAAGAGCAGCCGAACTCGGTGTGGACATCCAGGACGCCGTCACCGAGGGCGTCGAAGCCTGGCGTGCCTCGCCAATCGCGCACGAAACCATCGACACGGCAGGATCCGTGACGTTCTCGACCTGGCTGTTCCCAGGCCAGTGGGAGGACCTAAAGGCGACGTGCGGCGAGCGCGGCATCCCCTTCGTCCAAGGACTCGCGCAGTCGGTCGCCCTATGGCTCCAGACGCATCCCTCCCCCAAGTACAGACCCGTCACAGGGCTCCCCCGCCGCATCGTGGTGTGCAACCAGAAGGGCGGCGTGGGGAAGACGGCCATCTCAGCCGGCGTCGGCGAGGCCTTGGCGGAAGGCGAGTCCTACGTAACCGTTGCCAAAAACACCGAGGCACTCCTGGAGGAGTTCCGAGGTCGGGGGCTGCGTGTCCTGCTCGTCGACTACGACCCGCAGGGACACCTCACGAAGCAGCTCGGCCTGCAGAGCCTTCCCGCGAAGGGGCCCAGCCTGGCCAAGTTCATGGCCGGGCAGATCAAGGACTCCTCGATTAGGGACCTCGTAGTCGTCGTCGACGACGAGCGGTACGGAGACCGGCTGCACGTCCTGCCGTCCTGTCCGGACGCGTTCCTTCTCGACATCATGATCGCGATGGACCGTAACCGGCAGGCCACTCTGGAGCGCGCTCTCGAGCCCCTGGAGAAGGACTACGACGTCATCGTCGTCGACTCCCCTCCCAGCCTCGGCGTGGGCATGGATGCCGCGATCTACTACGGGCGGCGCCGCGAGGGCGAAGCCAAGGACCAGTCCGGAGTGATGATCATCGTGCAGGCGGAAGACTCGTCAGCGGATGCCTTCGAGTTGCTGATAGAGCAGATCGAGTCCGGCAAGACGGACTGGCGGATCGACGTCGAGTACCTCGGCCTCGTCGTCAACATGTACGACGCCCGCGACGGCTACGTCGTCACCTCCTCCCTTAGGGAGTGGGAATCCCTCGGCGACCCCAGGGTCCTTGCGAAGGTCGCTCGTCTCAAGGAACAGCGCGAGGCCGTCAGAAACAAGATGCCGCTCCTCTCCTACGCACCGGAGTGCGACCAGGCCATGAGCATGCGCAAGATCGTTCGGGAGATCACGTGAGTACCCGCCAGTCCGCCGCAGACCGTGTCGGGAGCTCGAGCTCCTTCGGCCGTGCGGCCCTCGCCCGCAGTACCCGCGGCCAACTCATCGCAGCCGCTACAGGCGAAGCCCAAGACGAGACCGTCACCGCACTCAGCCTTGACCGCATCAGTCCGAACCCCGACAACCCCCGCGACACCCTCGGAGACATCGAGGGCCTGTCCTCCAGCCTCGCCGAGATCGGACTCGTCCAAGCGATCACAGTGGCCACCGTCGAGGCCTACTTGAAGGAACGCCCCGGACGCGAAGACGAACTCGCCGCCGGTGCCCAGTACGTCGTCATCGACGGGCACCGCCGCCTCGCCGCCGCCCGCGAAGCGGGCATCGAGACCGTCCGGATCACCGTCAACGACGCCCTGGCGGCCACCGACGAGAAGCTGCTCGAAGCTGCCTTCGTCGCCAACGCCCAGCGCGAGAACCTGACCGACTTGGAAGAGGCCCATGCCCTCAACCAGCTTGTCAAGCTCTACGGCTCGCAGCACAAGGCAGCCAAGCGGCTGGGAGTGACACAGCCATACATCTCCCAGCGCCTCTCGCTCCTCGCGCTCGCACCCGACCTCCAGGCAGACCTGGAAGCTGGCCGACGCAAGGTAGAGCACGTGCGGGGCCTGGCCAAACTCACGCCCGAAGAGCAGCGGACCACAGCCGACGAACGGGCCGCCGCCTCCCAACCGCGACGTCGGAGCGCCGTGCCGACTCAGCCCTCGGCCCCTGCCACTGATAGCGCCGTTATCAACCCGCTAGCTGCATACCCAGAGGACACCACCGCGGCCCCGTCGAAGACTGATAACGCCGTTATCACCTCCAAGACACAGGACCAGCCCACCGAGAACCCACCGACTGATAACGCCGTTATCACCGACGAGGCCCCGTCCGGACGCCCGGTGGAAGTTCGGCCGGTGGCTCCTGTGCCGTGGCACGACGGAAACGCCGTCATGGACCTCGTCCTGGCCACTCTGGATGAAGACCAGCGAAGCCGATTCCTCCATCGCTATGTCGAGCAGAGCGGGAGCAAGGAGGCGCTGGTCGCTGACCTTGCGCGTGGCCTCCCCCGAGAAGGACGCCTCCAACTTGCTTCGATCCTGGCCGCAGTGGCGGCCGACCTGGGCGCTATCTGATCGACACCCAGATCGAGGACTGTGGTCAAGCAGCGCCCTTTCCCAGAGGCCGGACTCGGTGAGAGTCCGGCCTCTGCGTCTGGATGGATCCCTGCGCGGCTGGGGAGCTGTAGAGCGCACGAACAACCGGATCAAGAAAGGGCAGGGCATGGGAACGGTGTTGCTGGTGGTCTTAGCGGTCCTGGCCGCAGTGGGTGACGGGGACGCTGGTGCGCGCCGGGCGCCTCGAAGCAGCGGTTGAGAAGACCCGGTTCGCGGAGCAGGCACGGGTCCAGGCCATGCGGTCGATGGAGAAAATCTGGCTCCTGGGGGACCGGGAGTTCGAAGAGTATGTCGCGGAGTTGTGTCGTCGTGACGGGTGCACTCAGGTCCGCCGGGTGGGCGCGCGAACGACCTAGGCGCCGACGTCATTGGCCGGTTACCGGACGGGCGGAAGATCGTGGTGCAGTGCAAGCGCTACGCGAAGCACCGAACCGTCGGCAGCCCAGACCTCCAGAAGTTCAACGGCACCGCGCGCAGCGAACACCGAGCGGACGTCCCGCTCCTCATCGCCTCGTGCAAGTTCACCAAGCAGGCCCGCGCCTTCGCAGCCCGCCACGGCCTGGTCCTCGTCGACGTCGACCTGCTCGGCTTCTGGAACAGCGGCACGTCCCTGACGGCACTCCTGGACCTGGACATCAGCCGGTCCGGAACCAACCGCAAGCGACTCCAGATAGCTGAACGCCCGTCGTCGACCTCACCGACATGCTTCCTCGGCTACGGGCCGGCTAGGAGGGCATGAGTGTCGCTCCGGCGCCACACGATGTGGCTGTTCCCTTCTCTGAACTAGGGGTTGATCAAGCGACCGGGACGCCCATGGGGAAAGAGTTGACTTGGTAGCTGCCAGCGCCGGTACCGTCGTCACGCTGGCCGTCGTACCGCAGATCGTGTGACGTACCCGCGAGACAAGCTGTAACCCGGAATTGGGGGGAAGCACAGTGGGCATCTACGACGACCACCCGGTCGACCCGCGACTCGAAGAGATCGCGCTGCGGGTCTCGAAGCAGCACCTGCGGTACTGCTTCGAGAGGCAGATCGTGCCGCACACCGACGATTCGGTGCGTGTGATGCAGAGCGCATACGACGCCATGACCCGCTCCGGCGATCCCCTCGATGCTCCCGGCGCGCGCCTCTACCTGCTGTCTTTTGAGGGGATTCAGAGCTTTGTGAAGCCCGGCATCGTCACAGAGCGCATCTTCCCTGAGCGTCTCAAGGAGTACGAGCACGATGCCGAGCTGGGCATGCTCGTCATCTTCGATGGCTGGGTCTCGAAGCCGTGGCCGAACGTCCGTCATTGGGAGAAGCGCGTCTGCGACGCCATCGAAGCCGTCCCTGGCGTGCAGAAGACCCATCGGGAGTACTTCTCCGGCATTTCCTTCGAGCGGGCCCTTGAGATCGTGCAAGCCGAGCGCACCGCATAGCCGAAGATGAAAGTCGCTTGGAGGACCCGAAGCGCCAGTCGCGGCTACTCGGTGGCTTCGCCGGTGCGGGCGGTGGGCTGGGCGAGGTTGGGTAGGCCCAGGAAGACGGGCGACTGCTTCTTCGGTCGTGGTGTGAGTGCTGCCGGAGAGCGATGACATTCGCGTCCGGCCTGGAGCCGCGTCCCGCCCGGCGGGCACCTGAGAAGAAAGTTCGGCCGCTGCTCCCGCATGGCGGGACGTCCCGCTGATCGGCCTTTTCTTGCAGGTCAGAGCCGTGTGGCGTGGTCTCCATGACAGTGGATATCAAGATCATTCGGGCTGGTCAGATGTACCGCTACTACCTGCGCGAGACCGTTGTCGGCGACGGCCGGCGCCCGGCCCGCACGCCGCTGCGCGCCGCCCAGGAGCAAGCCGGGGTCCCGGCCGGGCGCTGGATGGGACGCGGCCTGGCCGTGCTCGGACTGGCGTCGGGTGAGGAGGTCACCGAGGCGCAGCTGCGGAACCTGTTCGGCGAGCGGGGCCGCCACCCGTACGCGGACCGGATCGAGGCCGACCGGCTCGCCGCGTTCGACTCCCCGAAGAAGGCGTATCGGGCCGGCGCCCTCGGACGCCGGGTCACGGTCACGGGCGTGGACTTCGTGTTCCGGCCGCAGCCGACGATCTACCTCCTGTGGGCGTTCGGGGATGAGGAGACCCGTCTGGCGATCGAGGCCGCGCACGAGCGGGCGATCGAGCGGGTGCTGGAGTGGATCGAGGACGAGGTGGCGGTGATCCGGTACGGCAAGGACGGCATCTACCGGGTGAGGCCGCCCGGCGGTCTGGTCGCCGCCCGCTTCCGCCACTACGAGGCGCGTTCCGGCCGGCCCTTGCTTCATGACCATCTGCTTTTGAGCGTGAAGGGGCAGCGCTTGGACGGGAAGTGGGGGTCGATCCACACCACGGCCCTGCACGAGAACACGGTCGCGGCCTCCGCGCTCTACAACGAGCTGGTGGCCGCTGAGGTCTGCGAGGCGCTGGGGGTGGCGACCGAGCCGCGCATCGTCACGCCGGGGCGCCGGCCGGTGATGGAGATTGCTGGGGTGCCGCACGAGCTGATCCGCTGGACTGCCCGGCGCAGTGACCAGATCGCCGCCTGCCTGGCCGAGCTGGAGCACGAGTACGTCACCGCCGTCGACGACGACGGCGAGCTGAAGTTCCTGCCCGTGGTCTCCGAGCGGGCCCGCGCCAAGCTGAACGCCATGGCCGCCCGCAAGACCCGCCCGCCCAAGCAGACGGCCCGGCCGCTCGCGCAGCTGCGCGTCTGGTGGAAGGTGAGCGCGATCCTCACCTCCAAGGTCGCGGCCGACGACATCACCTCCCTCCTCGAGCACGCGCGTGCTGCGGCTGCGGCGATCCGGGCCCGGGTTGCCGCCGTGGTCGACGTCGCCCTGGCGGCCGTCGACGTCGCCGCGACGGTGTTCGTGATGAACGAAGGCGGCCGCTTCCACCGCCGGCACCTGCTCGCCGAAGCACGCCGCCACCTCGCCCTCGTCCTGCGCGGCCGCCGCCGCGACCCCGGCCTGGACGACCAAATCGTGGCCGCCGCCATCTCCACCCACTGCCTGGACATCAGCGAGCCGAAGACCGTACGCGGCCTGGAGGCCGGCTACCGCCTCTACACCGCCCGGTGGGACCTGGCCGACCTTCCCGCCCGGCGCCGCCCACCCACTTCCGCGCCCGACCCGGACCGGCAGCCCCCGGCCGATCCCGGCGAGCCGGCTGCGCCCCGGCCGCCGGGCCAGGACGCGGGGGAGTGGGAGATACCCCGCATCCCGCTCCAGTACGAGCGTGCCGCCCTCGCCGGTGCCGTGGTGCGGGAGAAGCTGCGCACCACCACCGCCGCCACCGCCGTGCGGGGCCGGGCGTACGACGTCATCACCCACCAGCAGGCGGCGATGCCCGAGCAGCTGCTCGCGCCCCTGGCCGCCGAAGCCGAGCACGACGACCAGGAGCCGGAGCCCGGACACCAGGAGGCGATCGACATGACGGCGCTGCGGGCCTTGCGTGAGTCCCGCACGGACGTGGAAGCTCTCGATCTCACGGCCGACCGGCTGGGTCGCCTCCAGGACGCGTTCACCAAGGCGGCCGACGACTCCCGCGTCCGCGCGGACCGCCGCACCGCACAGGCCGACGCCGACGTAGTGCGCCCGGTGCGCCCGGACGACCAGCAGGCGCACCGCCCGCAGGAGCCCGGACCGCACCGGGGCCGGGAGGCCGGCCACTGAGTGGACCCGATGGTGCGCCCCCGGTGCGGTGGACTTCACTCCACCGAGTGGAGTCCACCGCACCGGAGTGAGCCTCCGCCAACTTGAAATCGCAGGTCAAAGGGCTGGCCTGACCGGCTCTCGGAGTGCTCGTGCTGGTCGTGGGCGGGAGTCTGCGGAGAAGATCGTTCGTCAGCATGGTCGCGCCTACGGTGTTTCGTTTAAATCATGGCTTCGCGTGGTCGACAGCGGACGAAATCCGATGGCATATGTGCCTAGCAGCGTGGCAGTCTTCGAGGCCATGGATACGGACGTATGGACCGAGCAGGTAGCACGGAGCTACGACAAGTCATCGGAGCACATGTACCTGCCCGAAATTCTCGATCCCACAGTTAGCTTCCTTGAGGGCCGTGCGGGTTCTGGTCCTGCCCTTGAGTTCGCGGTGGGGACTGGCCGCGTCGCGCTTCCGCTGAGCGCGCGAGGCGTGCGAGTGGTCGGGATCGAGAAGTCGGAGCCCATGGCCCAGGAGCTTGGTAAGAAGCCCCGCGGCGGTGATGTGGCCGTGATCGTCGGAGACATGACGGTCTCTCGGGCTCCAGGGACGTTCAGTCTGGTCTATCTCGTCTATAACGCCATCACTTGCCTGCTCTCCCAGGATGAGCAAGTGGCGTGTTTCCGCAATGCCGCGAAGCACCTTGAGCCGGGTGGCCGCTTTGTGCTCGAGGTGTTCGTCCCCGAACTGCAGCGTCTGCCGCCGGGCGAGACCGCACGCCCGTTCCACATCGGCGACCAGCACGTTGGCTTCGACACGTACGACCTGGTCAACCAGCATTTGGTCTCACACCACTACACGATCACGGACGGTCGAGGCTCCACATTCCTCTCACCTCATCGGTACGTCTGGCCTTCCGAACTTGACCTGATGGCCAAGCTCGCCGGCCTAGAACTGTCCGAGCGCTGGGCCGACTGGAACGAGACGTCTTTCACCGCGTCCAGCAGATCGCACGTCTCCGTGTGGCAGAAGCCGCCTGTCTGTTCCGTATCTGTTTGATCACCGAACAGACCAGCCGAACGTCTTGCCGAGCTTGTTGGCGAGTACGACCTCGTCGAGTACGGGGACAGGGTGCTGATCCATCTCGATGCCGAGGGCCCGGCCGAAGCGCGGCGCCTGGCGTATGACCGGCCTGGCCACAACCGACTTTCGTAGCGATCGGGCCCTGGGGAAGCGGCGGGCAGCAGAAGCAGAGAGCTGAACCGTCCGGTTCTTGCCCGCTGCGGCTCGGCGGCCCTCTACGATCCGGTGCATGCTGGATCCCGAGCTGCTGGAACGGATCACCGCCCGGCCGCCCACCTGCCCCGGCGCCGGGGCGGCCGAGGCGCGTTCGTCGGCGAGCTGCTCGCTCACCCGCTCAAGGACGCGTTCGGTGACAGCGAGCTCGTCCCGCTCGGCCCGCTCGGCCCACACCTCCGCCAACTGCTTGGCCAGCTGTTCTTCGAGTTCGTCCAGTTCCGCACGGCGCGCGGTGATCCGTTCCA
>RHMC01000109.1 GCA_003719395.1 Streptomyces altiplanensis | reverse complement strand
CGCCCGCAACGCCGGGGCGAGCTTCGGCGCCTTCCACCAGTCCCAGCGCCGCAAGGACCCGCGCCCGCCCGCCTGAGCGCCACGGTCCCACCTCCGCGCGCCGCATCTCCGCGCGCTGCCGCCCCGCAGACGACCGACCTTTCCCATGACCCTTGAGATTGGAGGCACGGGCCGACCGGAGCACCGCGCCGAACCGGCCCATGACCACCGTGCAGACCACCGACACCAGCCTGACCTGGCTCCTGGACAACCTCGTGGAGCGCACCCCCGGCACCCGGCACGCCCTGGTGCTCTCCCGCGACGGCCTCAAGTTGTGCCGCAGCAGCCACCTCACCCTCGACCAGGCCGACCAGCTCGCGGCCATCTCCTCCGGAATGCAGGCCCTCGCGCACGGCGCCTCGGTGGAGTTCGGTGACGGCACCGGAGGCGTCAACCACCTGATGGCCGAGTTCCGCGGTGGGCTGCTGCTCATCGTCGAGGCCGGCCAGGGCGCCCACCTCGCCGTCGGTGGCGGCGACGGCGCCGACCCGGGCGTGGTCGGGCACAACATGAGCGAGTTGGTCGAGCAGATCGGTGAGCACCTGCGGGCCGAACCCCGCACCAGTGCGCAGGACACCCCGACGTCATGATCCGCCGCCCCGTCGACACCGGGTCTCCGGACCGCCTCTACACGGTGACCGGTGGCCGCAGTCACCCCGTGGACACCGCGGTGTTCGATCTGGTCACCCTGGTGGTCAGCGAGTGCGACCCGACGCCGGGCATGCAGTCGGAGCACGTCCGCATCCTCACCCTGTGCCGTCACCCCGCCGCGGTGGTGGAGATCGCCGCCGACCTGCAACTGCCCATCACCGTCGTACGGATCCTCCTGGAGGACCTGCTGGCCGCCGGGCGGATCACCGCCCGCCGTCCTCGTGCCGCGGCCGCCGCCGACCTGCCCGAATCCGCCCTGCTGAAGGAGGTGCTGCATGGACTCCGCAATCTCTGAGGCGACCTCCCGGGCGCCGGAGCGCACACCGCTCGCCGATGCCGCCGACACCGGACTGAAGATCGTCGTCGTCGGCGGGTTCGGCGTGGGCAAGACCACGCTGGTCAGGTCCGTGAGCGAGATACGCCCGCTGAACACCGAGGAGTACATGACGCAGGCCGGTGTCGGCGTCGACGAGACCTCGGGGGTCGCCCACAAGACCACCACGACGGTGGCCTTCGACTTCGGGCGGATCAGCCTCAACGAGACCATGGTGCTCTACCTGTTCGGCGCCCCCGGACAGGAACGGTTCTGGTTCCTGTGGGACCGGCTGTTCTCCGGCACCCTCGGCGCGGTCGTCCTGGTCGACACCCGGCGCATGAGCGACTCCTGGTACGCCATCGACCGGCTCGAACACCACAGGACGCCGTTCGTCGTCGCCGTCAACCGGTTCGACGACGACGCCGCCTACTACTCCCTGGACGAGATCCGCCAGGCGCTGTCGCTGCCCGCCCACATCCCGCTGCTCGACTGCGACGCCCGCGTGCGCAGCGACGGCAAGCACGTCCTGATCACCCTCGTCGACCACCTCTACAAACTGGCTCTGGCACAGGAGACGACCTCATGAGCGACCTCACCGCCTCCGCCTCCGCGGTGACGCCTCCGCCGGGCTGCCCCGCGCACCAGCCGGGCGCGATCAGGCTCAGCGGCCTCCAGTACCAGCAGACCCCCTCCGAGCTGTACCGGGCGATGCGGCGCGAACACGGAGCCGTGGCCCCGGTGCTGCTCGACGGCGACATCCCGGCCTGGCTGGTCCTCGGTTACTCCGAGGTCTCCTACGTCACCCGTCACGACGAGCTGTTCGCCCGCGACTCCCGGCGCTGGAACCAGTGGGACTCCATCCCCGCCGACTGGCCGCTGCTGCCCTTCGTCGGCTACCAGCCCTCGGTCCTGTTCACCGAGGGCGCCGAACACCAGGCGGCGCTCCGGCGTGATCAGCGACGCCCTGGAAGCCGTCGACCAGTTCGAGCTCGGCTACAACTGCCGCCGGCGATCGCGACGAGCTCATCGACCGGTTCTCGGGCAGCGGCCGGACCGAGCTGATGTCGGCGTACGCCCACGCCCTGCCGATGCGCGCGGTGGTCCAGATGTGCGGCATGCCGGCCCACGGCACCGACACCGACGACCTGGTCGAGGACCTGCGGATGTCCCTCGACGCGTCGGAGGGTGACGACCCGGTGGCCGCCTACGCGCGCGTGGGGGAGCGTCTCCAGCAGCTCGTCGTGGACAAGCGGGTCGCGCCCGGCCCGGACATCATCTCCCGCATGGTCGCCCACCCGGCGGGCCTGGCGGACGAGGAGATCGTCCAGGACCTCATCTCCGTCATCGCCGCCGCCCAGCAGCCGACCGCGAACTGGATCGGCAACACGCTGCGACGGCTGCTCACCGACGACCGGTTCGCCCTGAACGTCTCCGGAGGGCGGCTCAGCGTCGGGCACGCCCTCAACGAGGTCCTCTGGCTGGAGACCCCCACCCAGAACTTCATCGGCCGCTGGGCCGACCGCGACGTCCAGCTCGGCGGCCGCCACATCAAGGCCGGCGACTGCCTGGTGCTCGGCTTCGCGGCCGCCAACACCGACCCGCAGATCTGGCCCGAGGGCCACGTCGGCGCGGAGGGCAATTCCTCGCACCTGTCCTTCAGCAACGGCGAGCACCGCTGCCCCTACCCCGCGCCCCAGCTCGCCGACGTCATGGCCCGTACCGCCGTCGAGGCCCTGCTGGAACGGCTTCCCGACCTGATGCTCGCGGTCGAACCGGAGGAGCTGACCTGGCGCCCGTCCATCTGGATGCGCGGCCTGACCACCCTGCCGGTGTCCTTCACCCCCGTGTCCCACTAGGACCAGTGGCGAAGCGCCGGTCACCGCCGCCCCGTCGAGGGCCGGTACCGGCCCGGCCGCCCCGGTACCGCGCCTGCGCAGGCAGGCGCGGTAGCTGCGGGAGCCGTACGCCTGTCCGCCCGGCCCGCCGTGGAGAGCAGGCCGCCGGGGCGGGCGATCGCGCAGCAGGCGATGCCCTGGGAGCGCAGCCACTCGCACTGGGTCTCACCGGACGTCCTGCCGCCGTCGTACGCGCGCGGGTCCTTGTAACCGGGGCCGACGGGCTCGTGCGGCTCGTAGACGCCGTCGCCGTCCAGGTCTCCGCCGTCGGGATCGATCGTTGCGCCCGGGTTGCGGCAGGCCGCTCGGTCGGCCGGGTCCGTCGTACACGCCCTCGGGCTGTCCGTGGCAGAGCCGGACCGCCCGGATTCCGGAGTGGATTCCGGAGTCCGGTCAGGCGCTTTCGCGGCCTCGCGTTCGGCGGCCCTCCGCGCCGCCGCGTCCTGTGCCGTGGCCTGGGCCTTCAGCGTTTCAGTGAGCGAGGGGCCGAAATCCAGGGACCCCGGGGAAACGAGAGCCGGTTCGCCGGTCTGTTGCCCGGCCGGGGGCGCGGTGGAACCGCATGCCGACAGTGTGAACGGGAGGCCCGTGGCCAGAAGGACCGAGCCGGCGAAGACAGCTGCCCGGCGGCGGACGCGGAAGATAGCAACCATAGTGACCCTAATGGGCGATTAGCGCTGTTGGTGCGCTTCACCCTACGGCGACGCCCGAGAGCAGGTCAACGGTCCCAGGGCGGCCGGAACGGCGGAGCCGGGGGACGGGCGCGCTCCGCCCGCCTGCGGCTCCCACTCCCGTGCTCCACCGGCCACTCACCGCGCCGGGCCTCCTGGACCACCGTCCGGTCCCCGGCGCGGGGGAGCGGCCGCAGTCCTCAGCCGACAGGTGTGAACACCACCGGCACGGCCTTCGGCCCCCGGGTGAACACCCCCTGCTCGGTGATCCCGGCACCGTCCGCGAGCCGGATGCCGGGCATCGCGTCGAGCAGCTGGTTCACTCCGATCTGCACCTCGGCCCGCGCCAGCAGGGCTCCGACGCAGAAGTGCCGCCCCAGGGCGAAGGCCAGGTGGTCGGCGGCCGCGGAGAAGGCGTTCGTCGCGTTGAGGTCCTCCCGGAAGATGTTGAACGTGTCCGCGTCGGCGTAACGGCTCTCGTCGCGGTTGGCGGAGCCGATCAGGCAGGTGACGGTGGCGCCGGCGGGGACGGTGCCGCCGCTGAGGGTCACCTCCGTCGCCGTCTGGCGCATGATCATGTGCACGGGCGGGGAGAAGCGCAGCGTCTCGGCGAAGGCCCGGTCGATGAGGCCGCGGTCCTTCTGCACCGCGGCGAGCTGGTCGGGGTGGGCGAGCAGGTTGGCGAAGAGCGCCGCGATCGCCTTGTCGGTGGTCTCGCCGCCGGCGGCGAGCAGCAGGCTGCAGAACGCCTTGATGTCCTCGTCGCTCATCCGCACCCCGTCGACCTCCGCCGCGCACAGCGTGGACAGCAGGTCGGTACCCGGCGCCTTCCGGCGCTCCTGGATGATCGGAATCATGTACTCGGCGAACTCCACGCGGGTGCGCTCGCCCGCCGCGGCCACCTCGGGGTCACCGGTCAGGTTGCCGAGGAAGGCGATCACCGTGGTGTACCAGTGGTGGAACTTGGCGTGGTCCCCCTTGTCGAGACCGAGCATGTCGGCGATGACGTTCACCGGGAAGCGGGTCGCGAACGCACCGACCAGATCGGCCGCGCCCCGGTCCCGGAAGGCGTCGATCAGCTCGCGGGCGTTGCTCTCGATGACCGGGAGGAACATCTCCTGGAGGTCCTTGCCCCGGAACGCGGGGGCCACCAGTGCACGCCGCACGGCGTGTTCCCGGCCGCTGAGCTGAAGGATCGTCTTCCCGTGCACGGGCTCGATCTGCCAGTCGTAGTTGTCGGTGGTGAACACCGACTCCTTGTCCTTGAAGGCCCGTTCCACGTCCTCGTACCGGGAGATGACATAACTCTGCATCGCCTCGTGCCAGAACAGCGGCGCGGACTTTCGCATCACCGCGTAGGCGGCGTACGGGTTCTCGGCGAATTCGGGCGAAAGTATGTCGGGGACCTGCTGGGCCGTGGACATGGTCGGACGCTCCCTCGGAAGGCAATACGCGGTCGGGGCAACGTTATTGATCAACCGCCGGAACGGATAGACCGGATCCGTTTACGGGACCGCGTCCCTGCGGCTGCTGCCGGCGACGGCGCAGGGGCACACCGCTCCCGAAGGGGCGGAGGCGAGCGAGGCGGAACCCGCCTCGGGGCGGTGCGGCGGTCACGGCCCGCCGTTGGTCGAGGACCGGGGTCGTGCGGGGCCTCTCAGCGCCCCGTCACCGCTGCGGGCCCTCGAACGTGACCTGGGCCTCGACGGCCGCGACGGCGCGTGGCCCGGCGCAGCGCCTTCAGGAGGGGCGCACCGATGCCGAGGGTCAGTACGACGGTGAGCACGGCCCGGCCCAGGTCCCAGCCGAGGGAGGTGGCGAGGCAGTACGCGAGGAACCGGACCAGGTTCTCGTGCACCGGGTCGCCGGGGTGGAAGGAGACGCCGGACGAGAGGCCGCCGATGTACGTCCACCCCTGGAGGTTCATGACCGTGCCGTAGAGGAAGGCGGCCGCGCAGCCGTACGCCGCCAGCATCACCAGCTCGCCCCGGCCGCGCAGCCGCTCCGCGCCCGGCAGCAGGCCCGCGCCCATGGTGAACCAGCCCATGCACAGCATCTGGAACGGCATCCACGGCCCGACCCCGCCGGTGAGCAGCGCGGACGCGAACATCGTCACCGAGCCGAGCACGAAGCCGAAACCGGGGCCCAGGACCCGCCCGCTCAGCACCATCAGGAAGAACATCGGCTCCAGGCCGGCCGTCCCCGCCCCGAGCGGACGCAGTGCGGCCCCGACCGCTGCCAGTACGCCCAGCATCGCGACGGCCTTCGCGTCGAGCCCGGAGACGGCGATCGTCGCGACGACCACGGCGACGAGGAGGGGGAGGAGGACGGCGAGCAGCCAGGCGGCGTCCTGGGAGTGGTCGCGGGTGAGCTCGGAGGCGGGGTCGGCGAGGAGCGGCCAGCCGACGGCGATCACGCCGATCACGCTGATGAGCAGCAGCGCGGCGACGGAGCGCGGGCCGAGGCGCACGGGGCGTACGGGGCGTGGGGGACGCACCGGTTTCGCGTCGCTCATACCGCTCCCTCCTCCAGCGCGTCCCGCACCTGTGCGACGGTCAGCCACTTCTGCGGGGTGAGGACCTTCGCGACCTGCGGGGCGAAGGCGGGGGAGGAGACGACCACATCGGCCGTCGGGCCGTCCGCGACCACCTCGCCGTCGGCGAGGATCACGACGCGGTGCGCCAGTTCCGCGGCCAGCTCCACGTCGTGGGTCGCCAGTACGATCGCGTGCCCCTCGGCGGCCAGGGAACGCAAGACCCCGACCAGGCGGGCCTTCGCCGCGTAGTCCAGGCCGGGCGTCGGCTCGTCGAGGAGGAGGAGCGGAGGGCGCCCGGTGAGCACGAGGGCGAGGGCGAGGGCGAGGCGCTGGCCCTCGGACAGATCCCGCGGATGCGTGTCGTCCCGGATGCCCGGGAGCAGCTCCGCGACCAGGGCCCGGCAGGAGCCGGGGACCGCGCCCGCGTCGCTGTCGGCCGCCGCGCACTCGGCGGCGACGGTGTCGGCGTACAGCAGGTCGCGCGGCTCCTGCGGGACCAGACCGACCTCGCGGACCATGTCGCGGGGGCGGGCGCGGTGGGGGGTGCGGCCACCGACGGACACGGTGCCGGAGGTGGGCTCGACGTGCCGACGAGGGCGGAGAGGAGGGTGGACTTGCCGGCCCCGTTGCGGCCCATGAGGGCGATGGTCTCGCCGGGGGACACGGTGAGCGTGACGCGGCGGAGGGCCTCGACGCGGGCGCGGCGGATGCCGAGGTCGGCCACGGTGGCCACGGTGGCCACGGTGGTGGCGGTGGCGGTGGCGCCGGCGGCGGTGGACTCGGCGGTGCGGGCCGGTTCCGTGCTGTGGCGGCGCAGCAGCGCGGCGAGCCTCTCCCCCACCCGCCCCTTCCCGCTGTGGCCTTGTGCGGCTCCGCCGGGTGAGGCACTCCGCCCCGGTCCCCGCTCCTCGAACGCCGGAGGGGCCGGGTGCGGCCGGGCGGTTCCTCCGGGCCCCTCGGCTCCGCGCCGGCCAGGCTCGCCCGCAGCGGGCCGTCGCCCGGCGGCGGGCGTCCCGTACCGACAGGGGAAGCGGGTCCCAGCCCGCCAGCCGGCCCAGTGCCACCACCGGCGGATGCACGGGCGAGACCGCCATGATCTCCGCGGGCGCGCCCATGCGCGGCGCCTCTCCCGGGCCCGGCAGGAGGATCACCTGGTCCGCGTACTGCACCACCCGCTCCAGCCGGTGCTCCGCCAGCAGCACGGTCGTCCCCAGGTCGTGGACCAGGCGTTGCAGCACCGCCAGCACCTCCTCCGCCGCCGCCGGATCCAGCGCGGACGTCGGCTCGTCGAGGACCAGCACCTTCGGGTGCGGGGTGAGCACCGAGCCGATCGCGACGCGCTGCTGCTGGCCGCCCGACAGCGTGGCGATCGGGCGGTCGCGGAGCTCCGCGAGGCCGAGCAGATCCAGCGTCTCCTCGACCCGGCGGCGCATCACGTCCGGTGCGACGCCCAGCGATTCCATGCCGTACGCCAGCTCGTCCTCGACGGTGTCGGTGACGAAGTGGGCGAGCGGGTCCTGGCCCACCGTCCCGACGAGATCGGCGAGTTCGCGCGGTTTGTGGGTGCGGGTGTCGCGGCCGTCGACCGTCACGCGGCCGCGCAGGGTGCCGCCCGTGAAATGGGGCACGAGGCCGGAAACCGTGCCCAGCAGGGTCGACTTTCCCACCCCGGAAGGGCCGACCAGCAGCACCAGTTCGCCCTCCGGCACGGTGAGATCGACGCCCCGGATCACGGGTGGCGCGGCGTCGTCGTAGCCGACCGACACATTCTCGAACCGGATCACTGCGGAGTCTCTTTCACTACGGGGGGTACGGGGGCCACGAACGCCGGGAGCAGGCCGATCAGTACGGACACCGCGGGCCAGAGCGGAAGTTCGGGAGCGACCAGCGGCACGACCCCGGGGTGCAGGGCCTGCGGATCGTACGAGGCGGCCCAGATCGTCAGCGCCGCGACCGCCGCACCCGACCCGGCCACCAGCCACGCCCGTACGCCCCATTCGTCGGGCCGGTAGCGCGTACGGACGCTGCGCCGGCCGCCCAGGCGCAGCCCCGCCAGCGCGGCGACGACCCCTGCGGCCATGACCGGCAGGCCGTACGCCGCACCGTCGGCGGTCAGCAGCCCGTACGCCCCGGTGCACACCCCGAGCAGCCCGCCCAGCGTCAGCACGGTCGTCGTGTGCCGTACGGCGGGCGGGACCGGCGCCGTGCGGCCGTAGCCGCGCGCGTCCATCGACGCGGCCACCGCCACCGACCGCTCCAGCGCGCCTTCGAGGACCGGCAGGCCGATCTGGAGTACGGCCCCCACGCCACCCGTCGGCCGGCCGCGCAGCCGGCGCGCGGTGCGCAGCCGCACCACGTCGGCCACCATCAACCGGCGACGTCATCGCGACGACGACGGCGACCCCGGCCTCGTACAGCGCGCCCGGCAGGGACTTGAGCAGCCGGGCCGGGTTGGCGAGCGCGTTCGCGGCGCCCACACAGATGAGGAGCGTGGCCAGCTTCGCCCCGTCGTACAGGGCGAAGACCAGCTGCTCGGCCGTCACCCGCCCACCGATCCGCACCCCCTGCGCCCAGTCGGGCAGAGGCACTTCGGGCAACGTGAAGAGGGTGTGGCTGCCCGGGATCGGCGAGCCCAGGAAGACCGAGAACACCAGCCGGACACCGATGACGAGCAGCCCGAGCTTGACGAACGTCCCGTACGAACGCGCCCACGGCGCATCCGTCCTCCGCGCCGCCACCACATACCCGGCCACCCCCACCAGCATCCCGAGCAGCAGCGGATTGGTGGTCCGGGACGCGGCAGCGGCCAGACCGAGTGCCCACAGCCACCAGGCCCCGGCGTGCAGGGCGTTGCTGCGGCTCGCTCGCGGCGCACGCAGGAGCATCGAGGTCATCCGCGGCGGCGGCGCGCCTGCCACACGCCCGCGGCGCCGAGCGCGAACACGGCGGCGAGGCCGACGAGCAGCCCGGCGGAGGGGCCGCAGCCGGCCGTCGCTGTCGTCGGTGGGCCCGGCGGTCGCCGAGGAGCGGGGCGTGCCGTCACGGCCGGACACCTGCTCCCCGCACCCCGTCTCCGGATAGCCGGAGATCGCGCAGAGCAGCGCCGTGCTGTCGTAGCGCAGCGGCTTCGCCACCGAGGCGAGCGCGTCCGCCGCGGTCGCGTCCGCAGCGGTCCGCGCGCACACGGAGCGCTGCGCGGGCGGCTGCTCGCCGTCGGGGGCGTCGGCCGCCGTACCGGGGTCGATGACGACAGCGATCCGCTTGGTGCCGTCGCCGGCGGGCGCCTCGCCGCAGATCGCGTCGAAGCCGTCCGCCGCGCGCCGCGGCTTCGCGGAGTCCTGCGAGTTCTCGCTCACCGAGAACCGGAAGCCGATCACATCACCGTCGGCGGGCCTGGCGGTGGCGGGCCCCTGGCTCGCGTACGTCCACTCGCCGCCGTCGCTCTCCCAGAACGACCAGTAGCGGTACCCCGTCGCCGCCTGCGCGGCCCCCGCCCCGGCCGGCACCACGAGCGCGGCGCCGAGGCAGCAGGACGAGAGCCGTCAGCCGCGTCCGCAGCACCCTCGTCACAGCTGCTGGTTCTTCTTCTTGCGGCCGCTGAAGAGGATGCCGGCGCCGACGCTGGCGACGAAGAAGACGGCGACGATCCACCAGGTGCCGAAGCCGCCGTCGCTGTCCTTCTTCTCGTCGGCGGACTTCTCGGCGGGCTTCTCCACGGCCTCGGGGGCGGGCCCGGTCGCGTTGAGCCCCTTCACCAGATCGGCGCCGCCGAAGTTCTTCGGGTCGGTGCCGGTCGCGTTCGCGGCGAAGACCAGCTGGGCGTAGGCGGCGGGGCCGTGCTCCTCGGCCCAGCCCGCCGCGTTCTTCTCCAGCCACTCCAGCGGCTTGCGCGCCTGCGCGGCGCCGCCCTGCGCGGCCAGCGCGACGACGGCGTCCGCGGTGTTGCCGAAGTCGGGCTGCGCCCCGGTGTCCTCGGCGCCGGGCATGGGAGGCGTGTCGAGGTGTCCGGACCCGGCGAGTACACCGTCGAGGTACGCGGCACGTTCGCGGCGGCCCGCGCGGGCGTCAGCTCGCCCTTCACGCACTCGCCGGCCTTCTCGTCCTTCTTGCCGCCCTCGGCGGCCAGCCCCTTCCCGAGCCCGCCCAGCACACCCGCCGCCGTCGCGTCGGCGTTGGGCGCGAGCTTGCCGTCCTTGTCCGGCTGGTACGCGAACGCGCCGCCGCCCGTCTTCGCGTCGCACGGCACCGAGAAGGTGACGAGCGCGTCGTACGGCGACCTGCCCTTCGGTGACTTCACCTCGCCGGGCTTCTCACCCGCCGCCGCCAGCGCGCCGATCACGACCGAGGTGGAGTTGGCGTCGCTCGGGCTGCCCGGGTTGTAGCCCCAGCCGCCGTCCTGGTTCTGCGCGGACTTCAGCCAGCCGGTGCCCTTCTTCACGGCGGCGTCCTGCCCGCCGAGGGCGCTCAGCGCCTGCACGGCCGCGGCGGTGGCGTTGCTGTCCACCACGGTCTTCGCCGTGCACGGCTCGGCGGCGTCGGCGCGGAAGGAGGCGAAGCCGCCGTTGTCGCACTGCTGCCCGACCAGCCAGTTCACGGCCTTCCCGGCGGGCTTGACGCCCACCGTGTCCTGCGCGAGGAGGGCCAGCGACTGCCGCCAGACACCGTCGTACGTCGGGTCCTTCTCGCCGTAGAGCCCCGAGGGGATCACGGGCGACGGGGACGGGGACGGCGCGGCGACGGCAGCGTGGCCGCGCTCGCGCAGAGGACGGCGGAAGCGGCGAGCACGGTGGCTGCGCTGCGGCGAAGGGGGGTCATGACGGGCGGGGGCCTCTCCTGCTGAGGAGCCGGGCCCGGGCACGCGGAAACGCACGCACCAGGCTCCGGCTCCGTATACCTCGACGGTGCCGAGCCAGTGGTCATGCCGGACCGGGCGTTCCGACTCACCGCCCACCGGGGACGGCTGACGAATGGGGGTCTCCCCTGCTCGAGCGCGGCCGAGAGCTTGGGGAAGGGGCCGGTGCCGGATTCGCACCGGCTTCCCCCGGAACGGCATGATGACGACTCGCACACTCTACCGGCCCGTGGCGGGCGGCTCCGGGGGGTGCCGGGGGCGGCGGGACCATGGGGTTCTGTGGCGGAGACGTCGTGTGCCGCTCCGCTTTCGAACAGGGGCGAACAATTCTTTATCCATGAGTACCGCACTGTCACTACGTGACAGGTGTGACTGTTCCCGCCCCTCGGCCACGTGGAAATCTCGGTGGCACCGCAGCCGAGGGGGGACCCATGGACAACCGGTACGAGGTCTTCTGCCTCGCCGACAGACAGTTCTACGAGACCCCGGACCGCTCTCCGCGAGCCGGCCCGGACAGTCCTCCTCGGTGCCGCTGTACGAGGTGGCCCAGCGCGAGCTCCCGCCGGGATGGCGCCGGTTCGTCTCCGGCGACTGGATGCACATCAATCCGGTCGGCGCCGACGGCGCACCGCTCCCCGGCCGGCCGACGCAAGGCTGGAAGATCCACGTGTCGGCCTGCCTGGACAACGCCGAGAAGACGGCGGCCAAGGTGTGGGACTACTGCGTCCCGCGCGCTCTCCCCTTCAAGTTCGTACCGGGCCCGCAACCGCTGCACCTGCGCAACTCCAAGTACGCGGGGCGCGGCTCCAGCGGCAAGTTCGCCACGCTCTATCCGGCGGACGAACAGGAACTGCACCTCGTCCTCCAGGAGTTGGGCGGCCTGCTCGACGGAGAGCCCGGACCGTACATCCTCACCGACCTCCGCTGGGGCAACGGCCCGCTGTACGTCCGCTACGGCGGCTTCGCGCACCGCTACTGCGTCGACGCCGCCGGCGCCCTCGTCCCGGCGATCGAGAACCCCGAAGGGACCCTCGTCCCCGACCTCCGCGAGCCGGCCTTCCACGTCCCGGAGTGGGTGGAGCTCCCGGCGTTCCTGGAACCGCACCTCGCGGCCCGCAACGCCACCACCACCAACGACCTGCCCTACCGCATCGAAAGCGCCCTGCACTTCTCCAACGGCGGCGGGGTCTACCTCGGTGAGGACCTGCGCAGCGGCGAGAAGGTGGTCCTCAAGGAGGCGCGGCCGCATGCCGGGCTCGCCGCCGACCGGGCCGACGCCGTCACCCGCCTGGAGCGGGAGCGCGCCGCGCTGGAACGGCTGTCCGGGCTCGGTGTCGCCCCCGAGGCCCGGGACTGGTTCCTGCTCGGCGACCACCGCTTCCTGGTGATGGACCACCTGCCCGGCCGCACCCTCAACTCCTTCTTCGCGCAGCGGCACCCGCTGCTCGAACCCGAGCCGGACCCGGCCGCCGTCGCCGACTACACCCGCTGGGCGCTGCGCATCCACCGCGCGGTCGAGGAGGCGGTCACCGCCGTGCACAGCCGGGGCGTCGTCTTCAACGACCTGCACATGTTCAACATCATGGTCGGGCCGGACGAGGAGTCCGTACGCCTGCTGGACTTCGAGGCCGCCGCGCACGTCGACGAGAACCACCGTCAGGCCATCGCGCACCCCGGCTTCATCGCGCCCCGCGAGCGCACCGGGTTCGACGTCGACCTCTACGCCCTCGCCTGTCTGCGGCTGGCGCTCTTCCTGCCCATGACCACGCTGCTGGTCGTCGACCGCGACAAGGCCCGCCACCTGGCGGAGGTCGCCGCGCGCCGGTTCCCGGACGTCCCGCGGGAGTTCTTCGACGACGCGGTGGCGGTGATCTGCGGGACGGACACGGCCCGCGGGACGCCGTACGTCCCCGTGGAACCCGCCGACTGGCCGCGCAGCCGCGACTCGATCGCCGCGGGCATCCTCGCCTCCGCCACTCCCGGACGCGACGACCGGATCTTCCCCGGTGACATCGCCCAGTTCGCGGACGCGGCGGTCTCGGCATCGCCCACGGCGCCGCCGGCGTCCTCCACGCGCTCGGCCAGGCCGGCGCCGGCCGGTACGAGGACGGTGAGGAATGGCTGCTGAGACAGACCGCCCCGCCGCCGCTCGGCACCCCGCTCGGCCTCTACGACGGGCTGACGGGCGTCGCCCACGTCCTCGACGGGCTCGGTCACCGGGCACGCGCCCTGGAGCTGGTCCAGCGGGTGCTGGACGAGAAGTGGCAGCGGCTCGTTCCCGGACTGTACGGCGGACTCGCCGGCATCGGCCTCGTACTCGCGGAACTGTCCCGCACCACAGGGGAAACGTCCCTGCGGCAACGGGCCCTGGAAGCCGCGCAGCTCCTGGCCGACCAGCAGCAGTCGGGAAGCGGCACCAGCACCGGCAAGCGCGCCGGGCTGTTGCACGGCGCCACCGGTCCCGCGCTGCTCTTCCTGCGGCTGTACGAGGACACCGGTGCGCCGCAGCTCCTGGACCTGGCCGCCGACGCCCTGCGCGCCGACCTCGCACGCTGTGTCCGCAACAGCGCCGGCACACTGCTCGTGGACGAGGGGGCGCGCACCATGCCCTACCTCGGGGCCGGTTCCGTCGGCATCGGCATGGTGCTCGACGACTTCCTCGGGCACCGCGAGGACGAGGAGTTCGAGGCGGCGCGGGGCGGCATCGTACGGGCCGCCCGCTCGCGCTACTACGCCCAGCCGGGGCTGTTCAACGGACGGGCCGGCATGGTCCTCCACCTGGCCAGGACGACCGCCCGCGAGGCGCACCCCGCCCACCTCGCCGCACAGCTCGAAGGACTCGGCTGGTACGCCCTGCCGTACGAAGGGCACCTCGCCTTCCCCGGCGACCAGATGATGCGCCTCTCCATGGACCTCGGCACCGGCGGCGCCGGCGTGCTCCTCGCGCTGGCAGCGGCCCGCGGCACCGGTGCCCACCTGCCTTTCCTCCCGCCGCTGAAGCGGCCCTAGAACCGGTCCTGTTCCAGCCCGGAGCCGGACCGCTACAAAACCCCGTCCCCACGGGAACGGACAACCGAAGGGAACCACCATGGCACTTCTCGACCTTCAGAGCCTGGACACCCCCGAGACCGACGGCGGCGGCGACCAGAGCAGCCTGAGCCTGCTGGCGTGCGACAAGCACAGCTCCAACAGCTTCCTGCTGTGCCTGTGACGTCGTGTCTGTGACGTCGTGCCTGTGACGTCGGGAGAAATTCCCGACGTGTTCTGACAGGGACACGGCCCCGGGTGGCACGCTCGCTGCCCGGGGCCGCATCTCTGCGCCGTACGAGCCGTACGAAGGAAAGGGGGGCGCGCATGGAGCACGGCCCGGACCGGCACCGGGCGGCCGACCGGCTGTTGCGTGCCTCTCTGCGGCACAGCGCCGTCCCCGGTGCGGCGATCCTGGTCCTCAGCACCGCGGGCGCCGCGGCCGGTCTCGCACTGCCGCCGCGCTCGGCCACACCCTCGACCTGCTGCTGGCCGGGCGTCCCGCCACCACCTGGCTCACCCTCTGCGCGGCTCTCACCTGCCTGCTCGTCCTCCTCGACGCCCTCGACGGCGTGCTGACCGCCACCACCAACGCCCGCTCCACCGCCTGGTTCCGCCGCGTCTGCTGCGGCACGGTCCTCGCGGCCGGCCCGCGCACCACGGACCGGAACCGCCCGGCGACGTCGTGGCCCGCCTGGTCGGCAACGCGGCCCACGCCGGCGCGCCCCGGCCGCGCTCGCGGGCACGGTGGCCGCCGTCGTGACACCCGTCGGCGGGCTCGTCGCCCTCGCTCTCGTCGACCTGTGGACGGCGGGGGCGTTCCTCGTCGGCATGCCGCTGCTCGTCCTGCTGCTGAAAGCCTTCGTCCGAGAGTCCGGCGACAGCGTCGCGCGCTACCAGGAGCGCCAGGGCGAGATCGCCGCACGCCTCGTGGAGGCGGTGGGCGGCGCCCGTACGGTCGCGGCCGCAGGCACGGCCCGCCGCGAGCAGGCCCGCATCCTGGAGCCGCTGGCGGGGCTCAGCGCCCAGGGCTACCGGATGTGGCGGGTCCAGGGACGTTCCACCGCACAGGCCGCCGTGATCGTGCCCCTGCTCCAGATCGCCGTACTGGCGGTGGCCGGAATCCGTCTCGCGGCCGGTGAACTCTCGGTGGGCGGGCTGCTCGCCGCCGCCCGGTACGCGGCGCTCGCCACCGGCATCGGCATGCTGGTCGGCCGGCTGAACGGCCTGGTGCGCAGCCGGGGCGCGGCCCGCCGCCTCGCGGCACTGCTCGCCGTACCGGCCACCGCGCACGGCGGCACGCGGCTCCCGCCCGGCGACGGGGCGCGGAGCTGCGCGGCATCATGGTGGCCCACGGCGACCGGACGATCCTGGACGGCCTCGACCTCACCGTCCCCGGCGGCACCTCGCTCGCCCTCGTCGGCCCGTCCGGCTCCGGCAAGTCCACCCTCGCCGCCGTCGCCGGCCGCCTCACCGATCCCGACGCGGGAACGGTCACGCTCGACGGCGTTCCGCTGTGCGAGCTGCCGCACGACGTGCTGCGCCGCGCGGTCGGCCAGGCATTCGAGCGGCCCGCGCTGCTGGGGGGCACGATCGGCGGCACGATCGCCTTCGGCATCGACGAACCGGACCCGTCGACCGTGCGGGAGGCGGCTCGCGCCGCCTGCGCGGACAGTTTCGTACGCCGCCTTCCGCACGGCTACGACACCCCGTGCGCCGAGGCTCCGCTCTCCGGCGGGGAGGCACAACGCCTGGGCCTGGCAAGGGCGTTCGCGCACCCCGGCCGGCTGCTGATCCTCGACGACGCGACCTCCAGCCTGGACACGGTCACCGAACTGCGGGTCGGCGAAGCCCTGACCCGTGGTGGGTCCGGTGCCGGCACCCGCCTGATCATCGCCCACCGGGCCTCGACGGCGGCCCGTGCCGACCGGGTCGCCTGGCTCCACGAGGGCCGCATCCGCGCGGTCGGACCGCACGCGCGTCTCTGGCGGCAACTGGCCGAATACCGCGCGGTGTTCGCGGACACGGACACGGACGCGGGCGCGGGCACGGACGGAACGGGACAGGCGCGTCATGACGGCTGACGCCGCCCGCCTGCGCACCGAGGGCCTGCGCTTCCTGAACCGGCGCCGGCCCGTGCTCGCCGGGCTGGCGGGCTGGTCGTTGCTCGAAACCGCACAGACCTTCCTCTTCGGATACGCCCTCGCCCGCGCCCTCGACCACGGATTCCTGGCCGCCGTACGGCCGAGGGGCTGGGCTGGCTGGCGGCCGCCGCGGTGGCCGTCGCGGTCGGGGCGTACAGCACCGGGCGGGTCTTCAAGGCCGTGTCCGAGCTGGTGGAGCCCCTGCGCGACGGCCTCGTGCGCCGTATCGTCGACCGCGCCCTGCGGGACGCCGACCACGCGGCGGTGTCCCGGCTCACCCATCAGGTGGAGATCGCCAGGGACACCTTCGCCGGGCTGGTGATGGTCTCCCGGTCGTTCGTCTTCACGGCGGCCGGGGCGCTGGCCGGGCTCGCCTCACTCGCGCCCGTGCTGCTGCTCGTCGTGGTGCCGCCGCTGGTCCTCGGTCTCGGTCTGTTCCTCGTGACGCTGCGGCCGATGGCCCGCCGCCAGGAGGCGTTCCTCGCCGCCGACGAAGCGGTCGCACAGACGCTGGACGCGACCACCGCCGGGCTGCGGGACATCACCGCGGCGGGTGCGCAGACGCGGACGGCCGCCGAGGCGGACGCCCGGTTCACCGCCGAGTTCCGCGCCGCGCGCGCCCTCGCGGCGCTGGGGCGTGCTGCGGGTGATCGCGGTGGCGGTGGGCGGCCGGCTGCCGGTGGTCCTGCTGCTGGTGACCGCCCCCTGGCTGCTGAGCCGCGGGGTGACGCCCGGCGATCTGGTGGGCGCCCTCACGTACCTCATGTACGCCCTGCTGCCCGCCCTCCAGAGCCTGATGCAGGCCCTGGGTACCGCGGGCTCCCGCCTGACCGTGGTACTCCGCCGCCTCACGGCCCCGGGGCACGGGCCGCCCGTGCCCGGGCGGGCACCGGACGCCGGGCGGATGCCCGTGCCCCCGCCCGCCCGCCGCTCGCGCGCCCCGGCAGCCGGGGCGCGGGGAGACCGCGGTGGAGCTGCGCGGGGTGACCTTCGCGTACGGGCCGCACGCCGAGCCGGTGTTCCAAGGGCTCGATCTCGTCGTCCCGGCCGGCGGCCGTCTCACCGTCGTGGGGCCCAGCGGCATCGGCAAGTCCACCCTGACCGCCCTCGTCGCGGGGCTGCTGGAGCCCGGCCGCGGTGAAGTCCTGGTCTGCGGAGAACGGTGACGCGGCGCCGCGCACCGACGCGTCCTGGTGCCGCAGGAGGCGTACGTCTTCGCCGGCACCCTCCGTGACAACCTCACCTACCTGTGCCCGGGGGACCCGCCGCCGGACCCGGCCGTGCTCGACTCGGCCCGCGCGGTCGGGGCGTACGAACTGCTCCTGCGGCTGGGCGGCCTGGACGCCGCGGTGACACCGGGCGAACTGTCGGCGGGCGAGCGGCAGCTCGTCGCCCTCGCCCGCTCCCACCTGGCGCCCGTGCCCGACGTCCTGCTCGACGAGGCGACCTGTCATCTCGACCCCGCCGCCGAGGCCCGCGCCGAGCGCGCCTTCGCCGAGCGCGCCGGCACCACGTTGATCGTCGTGGCCCACCGGATCAGCTCGGCCCGGCGCGCGGACCGCGTGCTCGTGATGGACGGTACGCACGCGGTCTGCGGCACTCACGACGAGCTGATCCGGCGCTCCGCGCTCTACCGGGACCTGGCCGGGAGCTGGTCAGAGCCAGCCGGCGCCCTGCGAGATGCGAATGGCGTCCACGCGGTTGCGGGCCCCGGTCTTGCGGGTGATCGCGGCGATGTAGTTGCGCACGGTCCCGTTGGTCAGGTGCAGGCTGCGGGCGATCTCGGTGACGCCCGCCCCCTCGGCGGCGAGTGACAGCACACTCAGCTCGCGCGTGGTGAGCGGACTGCGGGCGGCTTCCAGGAACCCGCAGGCGAGGGAGTCGTCGACGAAACGTTCGCCCGCCGCCACCCGGCGTATCCCTTCGAGGAGCCGCTCCGCCGGGGCGTTCTTGTTGACGTACCCCTGGGCTTCGGCCTCGTACGCGCGCCGCAGCAGGCCCGGTTTGCCGGCCGGGACGAGGACGAGCACCGCGCAGCCCGGGTACGTGCCGCAGACACCCGCCACCTCCACGGCGGCGGCCAGGCCCGGCGATCCCGGCCCTTCCGCGTCGGCCACGCACACGTGCGGCGGTAACGACCGCGCGTTGCGTAACGCTCCGTCCGGCGTACTGGTGGATATCCCGATGTCGGGCTCCTTTTCGAGCAGCGCGGCCAGCCCCGACCGCATCAGAGCGATGTCGTGCACGAGAAGAACACGGATCATGCGGCTCACTGCTTGCTCCCCCTGAGGTCCCACCGTGTAGTACTGCATGGACATGGCACGTCGCTCATTAGTACCCGTGACGGCCGATATCAGAGGGGCAGGTTCAGGCCAACAGGGAGCGTGAGGGGGGTGTAGTGGGCGCACTTCGGGTGCGCGTGCGCCTGCTACCGCCGGTAATGCGGGTCGGCCGGACCGTCTCGGCCGGCCGGACCGGTCAGATCGATCAATTTGCACACCGTCTCGATGTCGATCCCCGCCTGGGTGATCGAAGCCCGGCCCGAGAGCCATGTGATGAGCGTCGAGTACCAGGTGTGCTCGATGACCCTGACCGCCGCCAGCTGCTCCGGCGTCGGCGGCCCCGGCAGGTTCATCGCCTCCAGGACGATCGCCGTCGTCTGCCGCGAGACCGTGTCCACCTCCGGACTGACGCTGCGGTCCGCGAAGGTCAGCGCCCGCACCATCGCGTCCGCCAGCTGAGGCTCCCGCTGCAGCGCGCGGAAGGCGCGCATCAGCGTCTCGGCGACCCGCTCGGCCGCGCTCTCCCCGGCCGGGGGCCGCTTGCGCAGGGTGCTGTGCAGGTGTTCGAGCTGGTCCTGCATGGTGGCGACCAGCAGATGGATCTTGGAGGGGAAGTAGCGGTACAGCGTGCCCAGTGCGACGCCCGACGACTCGGCGACCTCGCGCATCTGCACCGCGTCGAAGCCGCCCCGGCCGGCCAGCTGCGCGCTGGCGTGCAGGATGCGGCGGCGACGTGCCTCCTGACGCGCCGTCAGGGGTGGCGGCGCCGACTTGACTTCCACTGTCATGCGTCCCGTTCCATGGCTTCTGTGCGTACTCCGGGCCTGAGGGAGCGGGCCCCGGGTGGCACAGCATGGCAGGCGCCCGCCGTGGCGTGAATCACCTGATCCGACGCTTCCGGTTGCGCTACCTGCCGGTAGATTCAGAGCTCGTCGAGCGATCGATACTGAAACTTGTTCTAGGTTAGCGCCAGCGGCTACGCTCCGGTGAAAGAGCAGTGAGAAGGGGGCCGAGAGTGACCGCTGAGGCCATGGAGGCGAGCCCCCACGCGGGGGACCCCGGCAAGGGCGACCGCCCGCTGCGCATCGCGCTCCTCACCTACAAGGGCAACCCCTTCTGCGGAGGCCAGGGCGTCTACGTACGCCACCTCTCGCGCGAGCTCGCCCGGCTCGGCCACAGCGTCGAAGTCCTCGGCTCCCAGCCCTGCCCGTACTCGACGAGGGCGTACCGCTCACCGAGCTGCCCAGCCTCGACCTGTACCGCAGCCCCGACCCCTTCCGCACCCCCGGGCGCGACGAGTACCGCGACTGGATCGACGCCCTCGAAGTGGCGACGATGTGGACCGGCGGCTTCCCCGAGCCCCTCACCTTCTCGCTCCGCGCCAGGCGCCACCTGACGGCCCGCCGCGGCGACTTCGACGTCATCCACGACAACCAGACGCTCGGCTACGGCCTGCTCGGCGACCTCGGCGCACCCCTGGTCACCACCGTCCACCACCCCATCACCGTCGACCGGCAGCTCGACCTCGCCGCCGCGACGAGCCGCCGCAAGCGCGCCTCCGTGCGCCGCTGGTACGGCTTCACGCGCATGCAGAAGCGCGTCGCCCGCCGGCTGCCCTCCGTGCTCACCGTCTCCGGCTCCTCGCAGCAGGAGATCGTCGAGCACCTCGGGGTGCGCCGACCGCGTCCGCGTCGTGCACATCGGCGCGGACACCGGCCTCTGGTCGCCCGACCCGTCCGTCGCCGAGGTCCCCGGGCGGATCGTGACGACGTCCAGCGCGGACGTACCGCTCAAGGGCCTCGTCCACCTCGTCGAGGCGCTCGCCAAGCTCCGCACCGAGCAGCCCGACGCCCACCTCGTCGTCGTCGGCAAGCGCGCCGAGGACGGCCCGGTCGCCCAGGCCATCGAGCGGTACGGGCTCCGGGGCGCCGTCGAGTTCGTCAAGGGCATCAGCGACCGCGAGCTGGTCGACCTGGTCCGCAGCGCGCAGATCTCCTGCGTCCCCTCCCTCTACGAGGGCTTCTCGCTGCCCGCCGCCGAGGCCATGGCCACCTCCACCCCGCTCGTCGCCACCACCGGCGGCGCGATCCCCGAGGTCGCGGGCCCCGCACGGCGAGACCTGCCTGGCCGTGCCGCCGGGCGACGCCGGCGCGCTGGCCGCCGCACTCGGCAGGCTGCTGGACGACGCCGATCTGCGCCGGCGCCTCGGCGCGGCCGGGCGCGACCGGGTGCTGGACAAGTTCACCTGGGCCAGGGCCGCCCAGGGCACCGCCGAGCTCTACCGCGAACAGATCGCCGCGCACGCGCGCGGTGCGCGGGGGAGTCCGGTGAGACCCCGCTGAAGCGGAAACCGCCGTCGCGGACTCCGCCCGCCCCCTGCCACCCCCGCCACGCGTGCCCGGTGACCCGGCGCCGCAACCACCCCCACCCGGAAGGGCAGACCCCGTGCTGACCGTGGACTTCTCCCGCTTCCCGCTCGCCGCGGTGATCGCGTACTCGACCTGGGCTGCGGCGCGGGCCGGCACGCCTTCGAGTGCTACCGGCGCGGCGCCCAGGTGGTGGCCCTCGACCAGAACGGCGAGGAGATCCGCGAGGTCGCCAAGTGGTTCGCCGCCATGAAGGAGGCCGGTGAGGCCCCGGCGGGCGCCACCGCCACCGCCATGGAGGGCGACGCGCTCAACCTGCCCTTCCCCGACGCCTCCTTCGACGTCGTGATCATCTCCGAGGTCATGGAGCACATCCCCGACGACAAGGGGGTGCTGGCCGAGATGGTCCGCGTACTGAAGCCGGGCGGCCGCATAGCCGTCACCGTGCCGCGCTACGGGCCCGAGAAGATCTGCTGGGCGCTGAGCGACGCGTACCACGAGGTCGAGGGCGGCCACATCCGCATCTACAAGGCCGACGAACTGCTGGGCAAGATGCGCGAGGCGGGCCTGAAGCCGTACGGCACGCACCACGCGCACGCGCTGCACTCGCCGTACTGGTGGCTGAAGTGCGCGTTCGGCGTCGACAACGAGAAGGCGCTGCCGGTGCGGGCGTACCACAAGCTGCTGGTCTGGGACATCATGAAGAAGCCCGCGGCGACGCGGATCGCCGAGCAGCTGCTCAACCCGGTGGTCGGCAAGAGCTTCGTGGCGTACGCGACCAAGCCGCACCTGCCGGCCCCGTCGGTAGCGGCGGCCGCCAAGTGACGACTCCAGGACGTACGGAACACCTGGTCCTCCCCGGTGTCCTCACCGCCGACGAGGCCGCCGAGACCGTGGCGGGCATCCTCGCCGTACAGCGCGAGGACGGCGCCATCCCGTGGTTCCGCGGCCACCACCTCGACCCGTGGGACCACACCGAGGCCGCCATGGCGCTCGACGCGGCCGGCGAGCACGCCGCCGCCGCCCGCGCCTACGCGTGGCTGGCCAGGCACCAGAACGCGGACGGCTCCTGGTACGCGGCGTACGACGACGGGGACGCGGAGCGGGTCACCGACCGGGGCCGCGAGAGCAACTTCTGCGCGTACATCGCCGTCGGCGTCTGGCACCACTACCTCGCCACCGGCGACGACGCGTTCATCGACCGCATGTGGCCGGCCGTCTACGCGGCGATCGAATTCGTCCTCGGGCTCCAGCAGCCCGGCGGCCAGATCGGCTGGAAGCGCGAGTCCCCCGAGGAAGGGGGCGCGCCCGTGGGCGACGCGCTGCTGACCGGCAGTTCCTCCATCCACCAGGCACTGCGCTGCGCGCTCGCCATCGCCGAGCAGCGCGAGGAGCCGCAGCCCGACTGGGAGCTGGCGGTCGGCGCGCTGCGCCACGCCATCCAGCGCCACCCGGAGCGGTTCCTCGACAAGAGCCGCTACTCGATGGACTGGTACTACCCGATCCTCACGAGCGCGGTGACCGGACCGGAGGCCAAGGCCCGCATCGAGGCGGACTGGGACCGGTTCGTCGTCCCGGGGCAGGGCGTGCGCTGCATACTCCCCAATCCCTGGGTGACCGGCGGCGAGAGCTGCGAACTCGCCCTGGCGCTGTGGGTGATGGGCGAGTCGGACCGGGCGCTGGAGATCCTCCAGTCGATCCAGCACCTGCGGGCGCCGGGCGGCATGTACTGGACGGGATACGTCTTCGACGACGACGCCGTGTGGCCGCAGGAGCAGACGACGTGGACGGCGGGGTCGCTGCTGCTCGCGGTGGCCGCCCTGGGAGGGGACGAGGCGACCACCGCGGTCTTCAGCGGCGAACGGCTGCCGCTGGGGCTGGACCCGGACTGCTGCTGACGCGCTGGACCTCGCCGCCTCAGTGGCGGCGCAGGACGTTCGCCAGCGCGTGCCCGGCGAAGAGGTACACGAGCGCGGCGAGACCGTAACCGGCGACGACGCGCGCCCACGCCTCGTCGAAGGTGAACAGGTCGTGCGACCAGCCGGCCAGCCACCGGGCGGCGTCCTGGACGAAGTTCACCAAGTCGTTCGCGCGGTTGGCGTCCAGCAGGTACATCAGGATCCACAGGCCGAGGATCACGGCCATGATGTCGGCGATGACGACGACGATCGTCGCCGCCCGGCTGCTTCCACTGCGATGGCGGGGGGACATGCCCGTCGTGTTGCCGCTTTGCGCCCGCCGAAACCCGGGAGACCGTACAAACGGGCCCCACTAGAGTGCCTGTATGACCGACCTCGGATATGCACGTCATTGCGATGAAGTCGTCCGGCAGACCGACCTGTTGAGAGCCGTGCTGGTGGACGCCGACCTGGCGGCGAAGGTGCCGACCTGTCCCGAATGGACTCTGGGCCACCTCGCACGCCACGTCGGCGGCGCGCACCGCTGGGTCGAGGCGATCGTACGGACGAAGGCTTCCGAGGCCGTCCCCGAGGACCAGGTGCCCGACTTCGCGGGCCCCGGGGACGCCGAACCGGCGGCTTTGGACGCATGGCTGGAAGAGGGCGCGCGGAAGGCCGTCGACGCGCTGCGCACGGCCGGGCCGGACGCCGAGGTGTGGTCCTGGAACGGGGACAACAGCACGGCCTTCTGGGCGCGCCGCATGGCCCACGAGACGGTGGTCCACCGCGCGGACGCGGCGATCGCCGCCGGGATCGTCTTCGAGGTGGATCCCGACGTGGCCTCGGACACCATCGACGAATGGCTGGAGATCGTCGCCTGGATGCAGTCCACCGGCACCGACGAGCAGGTGAAGGAACTGCGGCGCGGCGCGGGCCGCTCCCTCCACCTCCACGCGACGGACGTGCCCGGCGCGGAGTGGCTGATCGAGTTCGGCGAGGACGGCTTCACCTGGCGCCGCGGCCACGAGAAGGCCGCGGTCGCCCTGCGCGGTCCGCTCACCGACGTACTCCAGGTCTTCTACCGCCGGCTGCCCGCCGACAGCGACCGGGTGGAGGTGCTGGGCGCGGCGCAGCTGCTGGACTTCTGGCTGGAGCGCTCCTCCTTCGGCTGAGTGCCGGGGCGAGGGGCACCCGGCGGAGGCCGCGCCGCCGATGACGACAACGGCCCCCCGCCCGGAAGGGCGGG
>RHMC01000108.1 GCA_003719395.1 Streptomyces altiplanensis | reverse complement strand
CTACCAGCCGCATCAGACAACTGATCGCCTACACCACCAGAAGGGACATGACCCGAGGTAACCCGCCACCATGAGCGCAACCGTCTCACCATGGCCGGCCGGTGGCGACGCGATGCGTGTCTCGTACGGGCATGCGGACGCCACGAAGGGGGTTCAGCGTCGCCGACGGGGTGGTCTGCGGGTCGCGCCGGGCATCAGCTGAGCGAACGGAGTCGGCGCCGGCAGCTGATCCAGGCTCGTCGGCAGGCCGGAGTCACGATTGCCGTATCGGATGACGCGAAACCCTCGATCGGCGATGAGGCGGCAGAACCGGGCATCCCAGTGGGTGCACTGGCCACGCAAACCCATGATCAGCAAGAGGGCCGGGTCACAGGCGGAGCCGATGGTCTCGTACGCGAGCTCGATGCCGTTGGCCTTGGTGCGGGGCATGTGTTCGCTTCTGTCGGATGTGGGTGCAGGACGCCGAGGCAGGAGATCCGCGTGAGGCGGGATACGGGTCCGACGGCCTGTGCACTGACGGCCGGGGGCCTTCACACGGTCGCGCCGCGGCCGCTGTGGTCATGGAACAGGATGACCCGGGAGATCCCGCATTCGGCAGCCAGTTCACTCATGTCCAGGCGTACACCTTGGCTGACCAGGTGAGCAACGCGACGGGTGACGTCTTCGGCAGGTGCCAGCATGAGCGATACCGTAAGCGCCTTCGGCGTCCGTGACGCGGGGCGTGCGGACGGAGCGGCGTCAGGCCGGGCTACGGGCGGACGCTCCCCCACGCGTGATCAGGCACGCCATCACCCTCACCGCACAGGGTTCCAGACCGGCTGACGCGCGCCCGCCACCTCACTATGCCTCGATCGTGCCGTGAGAACCGGCTACGCCTGGAACCTGTGGCCCCGGTCGCGAAGCAGGGCACCTTTGGACAGGGTGCGAACAGGTCGGGGCGGGCGGGGCCTTGTGTCGGAGGCCGGTGGGGCGCGGAGGCAGTGAGTCCGCCGGTCCGGCGTCTGTCCGGGACACCGGGCCGGCGGAAGACCTCAAGAGGTCGCCCCGACCTCCTGCGGGATACGCAGCGGCGCCGCGGTGGCTGCGACGACTTGCTCGACGGTGACGCCAGGGGCGAGTTCCGCCAAGGCGAAGCCGTCGGGAGTGATGTCGACGACGGCGAGGTCGGTGATGACGCGCTGGACGACTCTGCGGCCGGTCAGCGGCAGGTCACACATGTCGACCAGTTTGGGGGTGCCGTCCTTGGCGGTGTGCTCCATGAGGACGATGACCCGCCCGGCGCCATGGACGAGGTCCATGGCGCGCCCATGCCCTTGACCATTTTGCCGGGGATCATCCAGTTGGCGAGGTCGCCCGCGGCGGAGACCTGCATGGCGCCGAGGATCGCGGCGTCGATGTGTCCGCCGCGGATCATCCCGAAGGACAGAGCCGAGTCGAAAAACGAGGCGCCGGGCAGCGTGGTGACCGTCTCCTTGCCCGCGTTGATGAGGTCGGCGTCGAGCTCGTCCTCGGTGGGGTACGGGCCGACGCCGAGAATGCCGTTCTCAGACTGAAGCACGACCTCGACGCCGGGCAGTAGGTGGTTGGGGATGAGTGTGGGCAGGCCTATGCCGAGATTGACGTAGCTGCCGTCGGTCAGTTCCAGGGCAGCGCGCGCTGCCATCTGCTCGCGGGTGAGAGCCATCAGGCGACGCCTTCCTGTCGGACGGTGCGGCGTTCGATGCGCCGCTCGGCAGCGGAGTCGCCGGGCACGATGTGGGTGACGCGCTGGACGTAGATGCCGGGCAGGTGGATCTCTTCGGGGTCGAGCTCGCCCGGTTCGACAAGGTGATCGACCTCGGCGATGGTGACGCGGCCGGCCATGGCGGCGAGGGGGTTGAAGTTGCGGGTTGACGATCGGAAGACGAGGTTGCCGTGGCGGTCGCCGATGGTCGCGCGGACCAGGGCGAAGTCGGTGGTGATGCCTTCTTCCAGCAGGTACGGACGCCCGCCGAACTCCCTTGTCTCCTTCGGTGGCGAAGCCACGGCCGCCGCCGTCGGTCGCGTAGCGCCAGGGCAGCCCGCCGTCGCCCACCTGGGTGCCGGCGCCGGCGGGGGTGTAGAAGGCGGGGATGCCGGCGCCGCCGGCCCGCAGCCGTTCGGCCAGCGTGCCCTGCGGGACCAGTTCGACCTCGATTTGCCCGCTCAGGTACTGGTGGGCGAACTCCTTGTTCTCACCTACGTACGAGCTGGTCATCCGTGATATCTGCCCGGCGGAGAGCAGCAGGCCGAGGCCCCAGTCGTCGACGCCACAGTTGTTCGAGACGACCCGGAGTCCCTCTGTACCGCGCTGCCACAGCGCGTCGATCAGCGTCCCCGGGATGCCGCACAACCCGAAGCCGCCCACCGCCAGCGAGGCCCCGTCGGGGATGTCGGTTACCGCCTCTGCCGCGCTCGCGACCGTCTTGTCCAGACCCATGCGGATCCCTTCCCTCGGGCAGCCAGATGACCTTGCCGGTCAGAGCCGGTGCCGGTACCAGCGACGAGCACGGAGCCTAGGCAGCGGGCGGGGGGCGTAACCATGGCGGTCATCCACATACAGTCCGGTACCGGTGTGTTGGCGACCGCTGCCTCAACCCCGGTCGGGCAGCGCCCACCGGGGTCGCGCGCCGTGCCGCCCCCGTTCAGCCCGCTGGCGCGTGTGCAGATGCGTCAAACCGAAAAGCCGGAGTCCACGTAGACGTAGGAGCCGGGTGTCGTCTGCCTGAGGGTGCGGATGCTCCACAGCCCCACACCCTGCTGCGAGCCGTTGATCGAGGTGTAGCCGCCGCTCTCGTAGGCGCGTCCGGCCACGGTGCGCTACTAGTTGCAGGCCGTGTGGCAGGTGGCCTGGAAGCCGGTGGCTCGCGGCTGTGCCGCCGGCCGCGGCAGGCCGCACCGCTACCACCGCATCGAGGGAGAAACCCATACCGACTCCCCCGTCGACACCTTCCCGAATGAGCTCCGGCCGCTCACACCGTGCCACCGCAGCGCTTTCACAGCCTTGGAAGGGCGGCTCGCCCAGGGGTACCGGCCACCGGCCTCGGGCACCGTCTCCCTGTCCGGAGGCAAGGGCCCCGTGCCCCTGGCGGGCACCTGCCCCCTGGACGCGCTGACACCCGTCGGTGCCCGGCGGGCGTCAGGCCGGACCGCTCCCCAACGCAGCGTCCCCGTCCGTGGCCGCGGCCCGAGCAGCTGCCGAGGCCACGGACCGAGACCACCAGCGCCCGCGTGCGCCGTAGACCCATGGCTCTTCACCATTGATCGACCTGCCTTTGTAGTGCATCCGCCCATAGGGCAGGTCCATGGAGCTCCCTACTGTTTCGGGCCATGACCAACACACCTCCCACCTCAGACGGGCTGCCGTCAGCTACCGCCGCGATCGACCTGAGCGGGCGCACCGCCCTGGTGACGGGCGGCGGCAGCGGCATCGGCCGAGCCTGTGTGCTCGCCCTGTGCCAGGCAGGAGCCGCCGTCCATGTGGTCGACCGGGACGGAGCAGCGGCCAAGGCGGTTGCGGAAGCCGCCGGTGGCGAGGCACACGTACTCGACCTCGCGGACCCCGCAGCGATCGACCTGCTCCCGAAGGAGGTCGACATCCTCGTCAACAACGCTGGCCTCCAGCACGTGGCCCCGCTGACGGAGTTCCCGCTGGACCGCTTCGAGCTGATCCAGAAGGTGCTGGTCACCGCCCCGTTCCTGCTCATGCGCAGGACGCTGCCCCACATGTACGCCCGGGGCTGGGGCCGGATCGTCAACGTCTCCAGCGTTCACGGCCTGCGCGCGAGCGCGTTCAAGTCCGCCTACGTCGCCGCCAAGCACGCCCTGGAAGGGCTGAGCAAGGTCGCCGCGATCGAAGGCGCCCCGCACGGCGTCACCAGCAACTGCGTGAACCCTGGCTATGTCCGCACCCCGCTGGTCGAAGGCCAGGTCCGCGACCAGGCCGCAGCACACGGCATCAGTGAGGGCGATGTCCTGTTCAACGTGATGCTCGCCCGCTCCCCCGTGAAACGACTCCTGGAGGCCGGTGAGGTCGCCGCGGCCGTGCTGTGGCTGTGCGGTCCGCACTCCGGCTTCGTGACGGGTGCCGCCCTACCGCTCGATGGCGGCTGGACCGCGGGCTGACCACTCTCGCGCCCTCCGTCTCCGGCCTCCGGACACCCCCCTTCACGTTCCACCCCCGTCCCGTCCGTTCGTGAAACCGGTGAACCCATGTCTGACACCACCACCAAATCGAGAAGCGGCATCGGCCGCATCGTCGGCGCGAGCCTGATCGGCACCACCATCGAGTGGTACGACTTCTTCCTCTACGGCTCCGCTGCGGCGCTCGTCTTCAACACCCTGTTCTTCCCCAGCGCCGATCCCCTGGTGGGCACGCTGCTCGCCTTCGTCACGTACGCCATCGGGTTCGCCGCCCGACCGCTCGGCGGCATCGTCTTCGGGCACTTCGGGGACAAAATCGGACGCAAGAAATTGCTCGTTCTCAGCCTCCTGATGATGGGCGGCGCCACCTTCGCGATGGGCCTGCTGCCCACGTACGAGACGATCGGCGTCTGGGCACCGATCTTGCTGACGGTGCTGCGGCTCGTCCAGGGCTTCGCGCTGGGCGGTGAGTGGGGCGGAGCCGTGCTCATCGTCTCCGAGCACGGCGGCGACAAGCACCGCGGCTTCTGGGCCTCCTGGCCGCAGGCCGGCGCCCCCGGCGGCAACCTGCTCGCCACCGGTGTCCTGGCGCTGCTCGCCGCCGTCCAGTCGGATGCCGCCTTCCAGTCCTGGGGCTGGCGCCTCCCGTTCCTGCTCTCCGGCCTGCTCGTCATGATCGGCCTGTGGATCCGCGTCTCGGTCTCCGAGTCCCCGGTGTTCCTCGCCGCCCAGGCCAAGTCCGAGGCCGCCGCCGCCCAGGGCATCAAGGAGGAAGCCCCGGTCATCGAGGTGTTCAAGCGCAACTGGCGCGAGGTCCTGTCCGCCATCGGCACCCGATTCGGCGAGAACATCTCGTACTACATCCTCACCTCCTTCCTCCTCGTGTACGTGACAGTGCACCTGGAGCTGCCCAAGAGCACCGCGCTGAACGCCGTCCTGATCGGCTCGGCCGTCCACTTCGTCACCATCCCGCTGTGGGGCGCGCTCTCCGATCGCATCGGTCGGCGCCCGGTCACGCTGATCGGCTCCGTGGGCATGGCGGCCTGGGCGTTCATCTTCTTCGGCATGGTCGACTCGAAGTCGTTCCCCGTCATCGCCCTGGCCGTCACCGCCGGCCTGCTGCTGCACGGCGCGATGTACGGCCCACAGGCCGCCTTCATCTCCGAGATGTTCGATACGAAGGTCCGCTACTCCGGCGCCTCCATGGGCTCCCAGCTCGCATCCATCCTCGCCGGCGCCCTCGCCCCCATCATCGCCGTCGAACTGCTCAAGGACTACGACAGCTCCACTCCCATCAGCTTCTACCTCTGCGCGGCGGCCGTGATCACCACCATCACCGTCGCGGTCACCAGGGAGACCCTCGGCCGCGATCTCACTCTCGGCCGCGACGAGCAGACGGAGGACGAGCGCCCCAGTGCCGTCACGGAAAGCGGGGCGTAGCACCGCACACCCGCCGGTCGCCCGGTCTGTAGTCATCACAGGAAGGAAGACCGTAGACCGGGCTCGGAGTGCACCGTCCGTTCCCAGGCCCGCAGGGAGGCCCCATGACCGCCGGCCGTCGAAGCGATGTCCGGAGGCCCCCATACGCCCGGGCGGCCCGGCGCATACTGGATCTCCTCGCAGCCGAGGCTCCCGCGGAGGAGCTCGCGGCGCAGCCTGCGCGTTGGCGGGCCAGAGGGATCGTGCCCGCAGACGACACGTGGATCGAGGAGACCACCGAGGTCGCCCTGTCGGTACGACGGGTTCTCGACCAGTACCGGCGCCGTGAGGCGGAACTCGTGGCGTTGTTCGACACCGCCGGCGACCTGGCCGGTCTGCGGGACCTCGATGCCGTCCTGCGCGCCATCGTCCGGCGCGCCAGGACGCTGCTCGGCTCGGACGTCGCCTACCTCACACTCCACGACCCGGTCGCGCACGACACGTTCATGCGGGTCACCGAGGGCTCCGTCTCGGCAGCCTTCCAGCAGCTCCGTCTGGGCATGGGCGAGGGCCTGGGCGGCCTGGTCGCGCAGACCGCCCGCCCGTATGCCAGCACGGACTACCGTACCGACCGCCGCTACCGGCACACCGGCATGATCGACGAGGGTGTGGCCGAGGAAGGACTCCGCGGCATCCTCGGCGTTCCCCTGCGCCTGGGCGAAGCGATCATCGGCGTCCTTTTCGCGGCGGACCGGGTGCCGCGGGAGTTCACCCCCGATGCCATCGCCCTCCTCGGCTCGCTCGCCGACCACGCCGCCGTCGCCATCGACAGCGCCCGTCGCATGGAGGAGACCCGCACCGCGCTGGCTCGGCTCGAAGCCGCCAACGCGAGGGCCCATGCTCACAGCGAGGCCCTCCATCAGGCTTCCGACGCCCACGACCGGCTTTCCAAACTGGTGCTGCGTGGTGCCGGCACCGGCGAGGTCGCGGCCGAGATCTCGGTGCTCCTCGGCGGCGGAGTCGCCATCCACGACACCGACGGCAGCGAACTGGCCCGGGCCGGCACGGAACCGGTGACCCCTTCGGCCGCGAGCCTTGACGCGTCACATGCCGAGGGCCGTGCGGTCCACGCCGAAGGCGTCTGGACCTGCGCCGTCCTCGCCGGTGTCGAACCACTGGGCAGCATCGTCCTTGCTGGGCGCGCAGACCTTTCCCAAGCCGACCGGCGTCTGCTCGAGCGCGCGGCACTCGTCACCGCCATGCTCCTCCTGATCCGCCGCTCCGTCGCCGAGACCGAGGACCGCGTACGGGGCGAACTGCTCGACGATCTCCTCGCGGGCCCAGGCTCCTCGCATCACTGGGACGGCGGCAGCCTCACCCTGCGTGCCCGGCGCGTGGGAGTGGACCTCGCCCGCCCCCACGTCGTCGCCGTCCTCGACTGCGGACCCGCCCTGCGTCCCCGGCTCGTCACCGACACCGCTCGCATCGCTCGTCGACTCGGAGGCCTGGCAGGCACCCGGCACGGCAACACCGTCCTCGTCAGCCCCTGCGACCAGCCCGGCACCCTCGCCCGTGAACTCTCCGCCGACCTCGCCCGGGTCATCGGCTCACCTGTCACCGTGGGCGCGTCAGGCCCCGGCACCGGCCCTGAAACCCATGCCGCGCTCCACGCCGAGGCCGTGCGCTGCCTGAGCGCGCTCCACGCCCTCGGCCGCACCGGCGAGGGAGCCGACATCGCCGATCTCGGCTTCATCGGCGTGTTGCTCGGCGACCGAGTCGACGTCGCCTCGTACGTAGACCGCGTCCTGGGGCCCGTCCTCGCCTACGACACCGAACGCGGCACCGAACTGGTGCGCACGCTGCAGGCCTACTACGACCAGGGGGCGAGTCTGGCCCGCTCCAAGGATGCCCTCCACGTACACGTGAACACGGTCGTGCAGCGCCTCGATCGGGTCGCGCAGCTCCTCGGCTCCGACTGGAACACGCCGGGCAGCGCCCTGGAGATCCACCTGGCACTCCGCCTTCACCAGCTGTCGCAGGGGACCGATGGCGCAGCCCGTCATGGACCGAACAGCAGGCCAGAGATCCGCTGACGGCCCTGCGGCGCGTGATGCGGCGACCTCAACTCCGCCTCGCCGGACACCCCCGACGATCTGATGACGTCGGCCTACGCGGCGGGCAAGGAGTGCGACGAGGGCCTGCCGCCCGCGCGACCGCGTGACGGCGGGGCGCCCAAACCGCTGGCCACCCGCAGAAGCGGATCATGAGGTGGGCGCGGGTGCCGTCATCACCGGCGGGCGCTGGGGGCAGCTGCGGGGCGGAATACGGCAAGTAGCGGTCGGTGCTCAAGTTCGCGGCAGCGATGCCCGAGATGGCCACCGAGGTGCGGCTCAAGCTCATCGAGCAGTTCCCCGCCTTCAAGGACCTGGGCAAGGCCGACATCGATGCGGTCACAGAGGCCCACAAGTCCACTCTCGCAGCCAACGAGAACAGTCAGAACGGCACTGTCACGTTGGCTGACTGGGTGGGATGATCTTCTGGTTGGTCGTGCTGGGAGGGGTCGTCCGTGGGCAGTACGTCACCGTCGTACAAGGGGCACCGGTATCCGGTCGAGGTGATCTCCTGCTGGGTGTGGCTGTACTTCCGCTTCCCGCTGTCGTTTCGCGAGGTGGAGGAGCTGATGCTCGAGCGCGGTGTCGTCGTCTCCCATGAGACGGTCCGCCGCTGGTGTGCCAAGTTCGGGCAGGCCTACGCCAGCTCCCTGCGCCGCAGGCGTCCCCGGCCCGGTGACAAGTGGCACCTCGACGAGGACTTCATCAAGATCAACGGCGAGCAGAAGTACCTGTGGCGGGCCGTCGACAGAACGGCAACGTCCTCGACATCCTGGTTCACAACCGGCGTGACAAGGCCGCGGCCAGGCGATTCTTCCGCCGGCTGCTCATGGAGACCGGGTCCGTGCCGCGGGTGCTCGTCACGGACAGACTGCGCTCCTACGAGGCGGCCCACCGCGAGGTCATGCCCTTTGTGGAGCACCGCTCCCACCAGGGCCGCAACAACCGCGCCGAAAACCCCCACCAGCCCACCCGGCAACGCGAACGCGCGATGAAAGGCTTCCGGAGCGTGGGCGGGGCGCAGAGATTCCTGTCCGCCTTCAGCGGCATCTCGCCCCACTTCCGGCCCCACCGCCACCTGATGACCGCATCCCACTACCGAGCTGAGATGACCGTCCGCTTCACCATCTGGCAACAGACCACCGGCCTCACCGGTCAGCCTGCCGCAGCCTGAGCCCACGCCCGCACCCAAAGCCCCACCACGCCTCAACGCCCCGTCAGGCGCTCGCATCCCCAACAACCTGACAGCGCCCCTCAAGGCGCTTCGGCAAAAGGACTGTGCACCGGTCGGCGAGCACTCCAGCACTCCGCACCCCCGGGCGCAGTGAGTCCGGCGGGGAAGATGTTCTTCGCCACTACCGGTAGTTCGTTAAATCCGGAGGTAGAGGTCAATGCCGTGTCCGTTGGTGACCGCGTCGATCAGGGCCTGGAGTTCGGAGGGTAGGTCGGTGTCCGTCCAGGCTCGCCACCACCGGGTGAGGGCGATGGCGGGGGGTGAGCCAGGAACGGATGGCGCGTAAGGCCTTGGGTCGGCAGGGCGGTTGGGGCTGGTGGGGTGTGGCTGGGCCCCCTCTCTGGGCCCTCGTCGGGGCAGGGGGCCGGTGCGGTGGCATCCAGGGGCTCTGCTTGACACCGAAAGGCCGAATCCGTTGTCACCTTCGTCAATCAGTCGATGGACGCGGCCGGTTGTCGGACACGCCGCCCACCGGGCCGGATGAGGGAAATATCGGGCGACTCCTCCTGCCTCGGCACCGTACGCTCGGCGGCACCGCCGAACAGCAGGGATGACCGACCGCCATGACCAGCGAATACACCGGCCGAGAGACAGCCGGAGAGCCGACAGCACACCAGCTCGCGCAGGGCACCCCCGTCGGCTCCGCGCTCGACACGGACGACCCGACGGCCTGGATCTCGCTGGACGCGAGGTGCGTGAGCTCGCCCGCCCCCGGCCGGACCCTCGGCTGCGTCCCGTGCCCCCTCGTCCCGTGCCTCCGCGCCGTCGGTGGCTGAGCCGCATCCTGCCCCCGCTCCGCGCCGAGCCCAAGGCCGCATCCTCCCGGCCCTCCCTGGATGCCGAGCTCGCGGTCATCCGTGCCCTGCCCCCGGCCACGTACGACACTGAGCCCGCCCTGGCCCTCGCCCTGTGCGACGCCGACGGCCACGTCCGCGAGGCCGCCCTCGCCCGGATTCCGACCGGCTCCGCCCTGCTCCCCCTCGTCCGCGATCCGCTGCGCGGACTGGGCCGCCCCCGTACGCGACCGGGCCCGCGAGCTGCTGCGGGCCGAGCTTCCCGCCCGCACCCCCCAGGAGCTGGCCGCCCTGGCCCCGCTGCTGCTCCGCATCGACCGCCGCGAGCGCGGCACCTTCGCCGCCGGGCTCCTCGAAACGGCCCTGCGCACACCGCCGTACGACCACCTCAAAGCCCAGCTGGGCAGCGCCGACCGCGACACCCGGCGCTTCGCGCACCGCATCGCCGCGGCCGAAAAGGTTCTGGACCCCGCCGAGTTCGCCCGCACCGCGGCCCAGGACCCGGACGTGGTCGTACAGAGCTGTTGCGCCGAGGCCGCGCTCGCCGGCGTACTACCGGATGCCTACGACGAAGTGCTCGGTCCACTGCTGGCCGCGCGCAACCCACAGGTGCGCGCCGCGGGAGTCACCGCGCTGCGCAAGGCGGAGCGGCCCGTGGAGGCGGAGCCGTTCCTGGCCGACCGCTCCCCCGTGGTGCGGGCCTGCGCCCGCTATGTCGTGCGGCAGTACGACATCGATCCGCTGCCCGTCTACCGGGCCTGGTGCGCGGAGCGGGACCCGGCCGCGCTGCCGATCGGTGCGCCCATCGGGCTGGCCGAGTGCGGGAGCCGCCAGGACGCCGGGCTGCTGTGGCCGCTGACCGAGCACCCGGACCCCGCGATCCGGTCCCGCGCCGTGGCCGGCCTGCGCGCCCTGGACGTCTTCGACACCGGGCGCCTGATCCCGCTCCTCGACGACCCGTCACCGGCCGTGACGCGTGAGACCGTCGCCTCCCTCATCCCTTCCGCTCGGCGGATCCCCGTCGATCACCTTGTCGACCGGCTCACCCCGGACCGTCCCCGGCACCATCGACTCGCCTCCATCCGGCTGCTCGCCGCACAGGGCGGGTTCCGCCAACTCCGGATCCTGCGAACCCTGTTGGAGGACGAGGACACCAAGGTCCGCGAGTGGGCCGGCCAAACTCGTTAGACGGGCGAAGAGTTTCATTACATAATCCTTAGGCCTGGGAAAGACTTACGAACGCATCGACGGCAGGCTGCGCACCTTCATGGAGGAGCAGCCGATGTTCTTCACCGCCACCGCCCCGCTGGCCGGTGACGGCACGGTCAACCTCTCCCCCAAGGGCCTCAAGGGCTCCTTCGCGGTGCTCGACGAGGAGCGGATCGCCTATCTCGACTTCGCCGGCAGCACTGCCGAGACGATCGCGCATCTGCGGGAGAACGGCCGGATCACGGTGATGTGGTGTGCCTTCCAGGGGCCGCCCAACATCGTTCGGGTGCACGGCCGGGGCGAACCCGTCTTCCGTGACGACCCGCGCTTCGGGGAACTGCTCGCACATTTCCCGGGCATCGCCCCGGCCCTGCACGGGTCGCGCGCGATCATCGTGGTGACGGCCGAACTCGTCCGTGACTCCTGCGGTTACGGGGTGCCCTTCATGTCGTACAACGAAGAGCGCGACCTGCACGGCAAGCGCTTCTCGCGTGAGGACGACGCATCGCTCAGTGCGTACTTCACCAAGAAGGACCACATCGCACAGAGCATCGACGGCCTGCCCGGGCTGCCGCTTCCGCTGCCGCCCAGTAACTTCTGAGCAACCGCCCCTCTCCTCGCGGGGGTTGCCGTGGTCTTCGTACGTGCCGGTGTCGCACTCACCGCCGTCCTGTTGGCCCTCACCCCGGACGGCAACGATCCGCGCCGCTGCCGGACCGGCCGGCCGACACCGCGAGGGCAGTCAGTCGATCACCGCCGTCGCGCCCCGGACCGGCGGGGTGGCAAGTGGGCCGCGGCCGGCAGCGCGGTCGCCCGGCTCGGGACGAAGGGGCCGGTCGAGGGCGGCAGGCACCACCACACGGCAGGAGTCAGGAGTGGGGTCGAGGGCCTGAGGGAAAGCTTGCCGCCGAGACCGAGCCGAGGCGCGCCGGGATACGGGAGCGTCATGGCCGCGACGACATCGGCAGGCAGAGCGGCGCCGAGGCCGCGTACGCGTCGGCCGGGAGCAGGCACCGTGCTGGCGGTGGTGACTGCTCTGTCAGCGGTCGGCTCGGACCGGGTCGACGGGCCGCCCTCCCCCGGCGAGCGCGAGCCGGAGTCCCGCTCCGCGCAGCCCTCGGGGAGTCCGTCCGCCGATCGCACAGCGCCGGCGGAATCCTCGGTGCCGGCGGCGGGCGGGCATGACGTCGGCCGCCTGCGCGGACGGCAACTGTGAGATCGCGGTGTCGGGTCCGGTAACGGTCCGATTCAAGGGTCCGGCCGGCCCGGCGACACTGGCCGTGACCGAGGTCGGCCCCCACAAGGTCGAGTGCACGGTGAAGTCGGGCGATGCCCAGTCCAAGGGCGGGGCCGGCGGCTCGGGACAGGGCTGCGTCACCGTTCTCCGCAGCAACGGCGGCGGCAACTCGTGCGGTGACCTGGAAGACACCCTGCCGAGTGCTCAGCCCGACGCCGTGGTGATTCAGGTGGCGGCCGGGGGGCCGAACGGCGATCCTCTCCATCGTGTCGGGCTGACCGTGCCAGGTGGTTGCCGGGGTTGCGGGGGTCGGCGTTCGTACAGGGATCACCGCGGGACGCGTTTCAGAAGGCCATACCCTTCCGCACGCCGTACGGCGCTGAGTCGATCGTTGACGTCCAGCCTCCGGTAGAGGTTCTGCAGGTGCTTGTGCACCGTGCGCTCCGAGATCGAGAGACGGCGTGCGATGGAGTGAGCCGACAGTCCTGCCCCGAGCAGGTGGAGCACCGCCACCTGGCGCGGTGTCAGCCCAATGTCGCGGGCGGCGGCTTCAGCGCGACCGTCGAGTGGCGTGAGGCTTTCGAGGAGAGCGCTGTGCGCGGCAGCTGCGGTCAGCAGTCGTTGCGCTCGTGTGGCGTACGCGGTTTCGGACGTACGGAAATCCTGGCCGTCTCGGTGAATGACGAATCCATGCAGCCCCGAGTCCCTGTTCTTCAGGGGCAGCCCGAGCATGTGGCGGGTGCCGAACGCTTCCCGTAGCACGCTGGCGGTTTCGCTGCCGGTCCACTGCTTGATACCGACGATTTGCGCCGCGGAGACGGGGGTGAGGCCGGGCGCCGTGGCGTAGTGCCCGGCGAAGGGGTAGCCGATGCGTACGCACCGGGCAGTGTCCTGCTGCGCCACGGTGCGCTGCTGTGGCAGACCTGGCCGCCAGACGGTGACACGCCCTGAGTCCTCGGTCCATTCCTGGTCCTTCGAGATCACAGCGGCTCCGTCGAGCGCGCGGGCGAGTTCCTCCGCCACCAAGGGCCACACCGCCTCCGGCCGCCGGGCCTCAAGTACGTGTACGGCGAGGTCGAGCAAGGTCAAGTCGTCACGCTCGGACATGTGCTGGTACCTCTCCCCGTTGTCCATACGCAGTTCTCTCCGTGGTCCGCCGGAACTCCGTGCGCCATCGTGATGCCGGCGCCCTTGTCCGACACCGGCCGTAGCTCCACCGGGGGATGGATTGACATGTACAGCATTACTCACGCCGTACGCCGTGCGTCAGTCGTGGTTCTCGTGGCTCTCACCGTGGCAGGATGCGGCGGCACCCGGGACCCGGAGCCCCGTGCGGCCAAGGCGGCCGTTCAGGTGCGACCGCTGACCGACGCCGAGAAGCTGCGGATCTCGGACGCCCAGCAGAGGCTGATCGGCGCCTGCATGACACGGCAGGGCTTCCGGTTCTGGGAGACGGGGCGGCTGAGCCTGGAGGAGAGCCGAACGCTCGGCTACGTATCGGACGACGTGGACTGGGCGCGTGAGCACGGCTACGGCAGCCGTATCCAGGCCAAGCAGGACCGTGCGCGGCGCACCAACCCCAACCTGGCCTACCGCAAGGCGCTCTCCGAGAAGCGACGGGCCGCGTACGACGAGGCGCTGGACGGCGGACTCGACGCGCCCGTGATCTCGGCGGAGGTCCCGGGCGGCGCGACGATCCGCAAACGCGTGGGGGGCTGCACGGCTGAGGCCGAGAAGCAGCTGTACGGCGATGTGGAGACGTGGTTCCGGACGGAGAAGACCGCCGGGAACCTCCAACCGCTCTACGTCCCCCAGCTGATGGCCGACCAGCGGTTCACCACGGCGATGAGGGCCTGGTCGCGATGTATGGGGCGGGCGGGCCACCCCTACAAGGACCCCGGCGCGGCCCGCCAGGCAGCGCTCCAGCAGGCCCTGAACACCACTCCGGGCAAGGCGTTCGACGCCGAGCGGAAGCTCGCGGTCGCCGATGCCACCTGCGCCCGGGACACCTCGCTGAGGTCCATCGGCAACCAGCGCGAGACCCACTACGTGAACAAGCTGCGCGGTCGGTACGGCGAGGTCCTCGACACGCACGCACGGCTGCAGCACAAGGCTCTTGCACGCGCCATGAAGATCGCCGGGCCTCGCGCCTGACCACCACCACAGTCGTCCGCGGTTACCTGCCGTGGATCAGTACGCCTTCAACGACGCAGACAAAGACGAACAGGAGACAATCATGCGCAAGTTAGGCACAGCCATCGCAGTGTTCGGTCTGACGGTCCTCGGCCTCGCCGCCCCCGCCACGTCGGCTCAGGCAGCGGCTCAGGGGCCCGGCTGCGAGGGGAAGTGGGCGGCCTACGGCCGGGACGGGAACGTCCGCGCCTGGCAGCACCCCGACTGCGGCGGCGTCCTGCTCGGCCAGTCCCAGGGGAACGACTCCCACTGGGGCGACACCACGGGCGGGTTCGGCTACTCCGCCTACTACGACACGAGTTCGGTCATGAACAACGGCACCACCGGCGGCTTGGACGTCGTCGCCTTCTACGTCAGCCCCGGCCACCTGGGCGGTTACACCTGCCTTTCGCCGTACGAGCTGTACGCGGACAACCTGACCGACAACCGCTTCACCGACGGCACCGTCGTGGACAACCGGATCGGCTCCCACAGGTGGGTGACGGCCTCCGCATGCGCGCCGGGCAGCTGGCTCACCTGAGCGGGTAACCGTACGTGTCCGGCCCGCCGGTTTTCCGTCGGCGGGCGGCCTCGGGTTTTCCGTCGGCGGGCCGGCCTCGGTTCGTTCGTTGGTTCACGCGGACGCGGAACGGCGCGGGACGACGCAGTTCGGATCGCGGTGCACGACGGTGTACGTGGTACCCGGATGCGTGTTTCTCGCGTAGCCGGCGAGGGCGGCAAAGGAAGGGGCCCTGACGGGACCGAATCCGACCGATCACGGCGAGGCGGAATCAAAGGATCCGCCTGACCACCGACCGCGGCGGCGATGTCCGGGACGAGGCGCGTACACGCAACGTTTCAGCACCCCTTCGGCGCAACCCCGTACGTGCCGGATTCTCTCACCGCTGACGGTCGGTTCTCACTGGGCGCGATGGCGTCCCCTGAAGTGGTGTAGCCGTTCTTGGCCGATGTGCGCCCCCGGCTCGCCACCGCATTGCCCCTGGTGGACCGCTCGTGCGCCCTGAACGAGGACGGGCCACCGTGCAACTCTCCGCGGTGAACGGTGAATCCGACCGGGAGGTGCACGATGGCCCTGGCTCATGATGACCTGCTCCGCCTTCTGGAGTCACTACGCTCGGCGGACGGACTGGAGATCGTCCGGGCCGCGGCCGAACGAGTCCTGCAAGAACTGATAGAAGCCGAGGCGACACAGCACATCGGTGCCGCATGGGGCGAGCACACCGAGACCCGCACCGCCTACCGCAACGGCCACCGCGAACGGACCCTGACCACCCAGGCCGGCGACCTGGAACTCGCAATCCCCAAGCTCCGCGCCGGCACCTTCTTCCCCAGCCTGCTGGAACGCCGGCGGCGTGGACCAGGCCCTCTACGCCGTCATCATCGAGGCATACGTCCTTGGCGTGTCCACCCGCAGCGTCGACGACCTGGTCAAAGCCCTCGGCTCGGACACCGGCATCTCCAAGAGCGAGGTCTCCCGGATCTGCGGCGACTTCGACGAAAGTCTCGCCGCCTTTCGCGACCGCCCCCTGGACCACACCCGCTTCCCCTACGTCTACCTCGACGCCGCCTACCTCAAGGCCCGCGTCGACCACCAGATCGCCTCCCGCGCCGTCGTCAGCGCCACCGGCGTCACCGAGGACGGCGGCCGCGAAGTCCTCGGCATCATGGTCGGCGACAGCGAGAACGAGACCTTCTGGACCACCTTCCTGCGTGACCTGCGCAAACGCGGCCTGAACGGGGTCCGCCTCGTCATCTCCGACCAGCACCTCGGCCTGGTCGCCGCCATCGGCAAGGTCATGATCGGAGCCGCACACCAGCGCTGCCGCGTTCATTTCGTCCGCAACGTCTTCTCGGTAATTCCGAAGCAGCACGCCGAGATGGCCGCCGCGACCATCCGCACGATCTTCGCCCAGCCCGACGCCATCTCGGTCCGCACCCAGCTCGACACCGTCGCCGACGCCTTCGGCAAGCAGTTCCCCAAAGTGAAGGAGATGCTCCTGAACGCCAAGGAAGAGCTGACCGCCTTCGCCGACTTCCCCCACCAGCACTGGAAAAAGATCCAGTCGACCAACCCGCTGGAGCGCTTAAACCGCGAGGTCAAACGCCGGGCCGACGTCGTCCAGGTCTTCCCCAACGACGCCGCCGTCGAACGCCTCGCCACCGCCGTCCTGATCGAGATGCACGACGAGTGGATCGCCTTCCCCCGCCGCTACCTCTCCAACGAGAGCATGGACAGCCTCTATCCAGACAAGACCACCCTGCTGCCCGCCACCGACGAATGATCGCCTACACCACGCCAAGGGACACGACCGCTTGCTGGAACGAGCGGTGTCGACGATCAGTCGTGAAGTCGGCAACAACGGCGGACGCGACGTCTACCGGGCAATCCCTGCGCAGGAACGGGCACTTGACCTCGCCCGGCGCCCGAAACCGTGCCTGCTCGCCGCCAGACCGGCGCTCCGGCAGACGGTACTGACCCTGCTCTGCGAGGAGTGGTCCCCCGAGCAGATAGTCGGCCACCTCCGTCGTCACCACGGCAATGACCCGGCGATGGAGATCAGCCACGAGACGATCTACCGGTCGGTCTACACCACCCGGTGGAAAGTGATCCCCCGTGAGGTCTGCAAACGCCTTCGCACCGGCCGCCCGATCCGGAAGAACAAGCGGCACACGGTGAGGGGGCAGTGGCGCTCGCAGATCACCGATGCCCGGCCGATCGAGGAGCGCCCCCAGGCCGCGGAGGACCGCAGCGAGCCTGGGCACCTGGAAGGCGATCTGGTGATCGGCTCGAACAACAGCCAGGTCGCCACACTGGTGGACCGGAAGACGCGGTTCCTCACGGTCGTAAAACTCGCCAGCCGCCACACCAACATAGTCGTTCCAGCTCTGGCCGAGACCTACGCGCGCATGGACCCCCGGCTACACGGCACGCTGACCTGGGATCGCGGCATGGAACTGGCAGCCCACAAGCGTCTCAGCATCGACACCGGCGTCGACGTGTTCTTCGCAGCCCCGCGCAGCCCCTGGCAGCGCGGCACCAACGAGAACACCAACAAGCTGCTCCGGCAGTACCTGCCCAAAGGGAGGAACCTCTCGACGTTCAGTCAGGACGACCTTGACGCCATCGCGGCGAAACTCAACAACCGCCCCCGCAAGTGCCTGGGCTTCCGCACTCCAGCCGAGTGTGTTGCCTTGACCGGTTGAATCTAAGCACCACAAACGCCGGACCGCGCCGTCCGCCAGGACCGTGCGGGACGGCGAGCTGAAGGAACTGATCCAGCACGTCTACGACGCCAACTACCGCGTCTACGGGGCGAGGGAGATCTGGCGGGAGCTGAACCGGCAGGACCAGGCCGTGGCCCGCTGCACCGTCGAACGCCTGATGTGCGAACTCGGCATCACCGGCGCGGTCCGCGGCAAACGCGTGATCACCACGCTTCCTGGCGGCCAGGCCGGGAGGGCTCCCGACCTCGTGGACCGCAACTTCGTCGCCGGTGCCCCGAACCGCTGCTGGGTCGCGGACTTCACCCATATCAGAACGTGGGCCGGCGTCGCCTTCGTCCTGGACACCTTCTCCCGCCGGATCGTCGGCTGATCGGCCGCCACCGTGAAGGAGACGGTCTTCGTGCTGGATGCCCTGGAGATAGCGATCTGGCAACGCGACCGTGAACAACATCCCGTCCAACCAGGCGAGTTGGCCCATCACTCCGATGCCGTATCGCAATACACGAGTTTCCGGCTCGCCGAGCACCTGGACGCCGCCGGTATCGCCGCCTTGATCGGATCGGTCGGCGACGCCTACGACTGTCAGTCTCTTCGTACCGGATCCCGCAAGGATCGGGTAGTCCCGGCCGCGACGGTCTGACTCTTGCTTACAACCGACCCCACGGGTGTCCTGGCGTTGATCTGCCGACCGACACCCTGGACGCTACGGCTGCAGACCGTGCATCTGGGCTCAATTGAACAAGTCAGGAGCCTGGAGGCAACTCGTCAAAGCGTCCCCGTGACAGTCCTGTCCGTCCGGCCGGCGGCAGCGTGCACCCCACGCTACCGGCCGGAAGGAATGCGGTGACCTCCAACGAGCAGCACAGGTCCGGGCACGTCGTGATCGGCGTCGACACTCGCAAACCCGTGCACGTCGCAGCCGTGATGGACACGATCGGCGGGATGCTGGCAACCTTGACGATTCCCACCGACACCGGCGGATTCCAGCAACTCCTGGACTGGGCGACCCCATTCGGCAAGATTCTGGCGTTCGGAGTCGAAGGAACCGGCTTCTATAGTGCCACCCTGGCCTCGTTCCTTCGCAGGGCCGGGCATAAGGTGGTCGAGGCTGACCGCCCGGACCGACGGCTTCGGCGGATGAACGGCAAGTCCGACACCCTGGATGCCGAGAACGCCGCCCGGGCCGCCCTGGCCGCTTCGCGACAGCCACTCCCAGAGTGCCGACGGCGAAGCCGAGATGATCCGTCAGCTCAAGATCGTCCATGACCAGGCCGTCGAACAGCGCACAGAAGCGATGGTCACCATGAAAGCGATGCTCGTCCACGCTCCCGACCCCCTGCGTAACGAGACCGCGGGCAAAACACAGATCGCCCTTGCCCGGCACCTCGCCGCCATGCGTCCTCGGCAGCTGGAGGCCCCGAGGACGCACTGCGTCACGCACTGCGCACGCTGGCCAGACGGTGGCAGTACCTCGACGCCGAGGCCAAGGACCTGACGAAAATGATCGCCGATCTGGTCCACCGCGCGGCCCCGCAGCTGCTTGAACCCTTCGGCATCGGCGTGGACACCGCTGCCGAGATCCTCGTCGTGACCGGCGGCAACCCCGAACGCATCAAGTCCGAAGCCGCACTCGCCAAGCTCGCCGGGATCGCGCCCGTGCCCGCCGGCTCCGGCATGACCAGCGGCAGGCACCGCATCAACCACGGCGGCCACCGGCAACTCAACACCGCGATCTACCGCACCGTCATCGTCCGCATGCGATTTCACCAGCCCACCATCGAATACGTCGCCCGCCGCACCGCCGAGGGCAAGACGAAACGCGAGATCATCCGCTGCCTCAAGCGCTATGTCATCCGCGAGGTCTACCGCCTGATTCGACCCGCCCCACGAACGACCGCTGCCGCGAGTTGACAACTACAGGAGCGTCAACGCCCTGGTGGAGTCCACGATCGGGCTGTTCAAGACCGAGCTGACCAAGCCCCGACGGCCATGGAGGACGTTGTCCGACGTCGAGCTCGCCACCGCCGAGTACGTCGACTGGTACGACCACCGGCGGCTCCACGGTGAGATAGGCCACGTCCCGCCCGTCGAATACGAGAACAACCACTACCGAGAACCACGAAACCCCAGGTCACAACCAACAACTGAGATCTCTACCGAACCCGGAACGGTTCACCCCCGCCGGGGAAGACGTCTTGCTTCGTGTGTGACCAGGCGTTCCAGTCGATGGCACTCGATCGAGCCGTAGCTCCTGACCGGACGCCAAAGCGGGGTGGCCGCTGGCAGGACCATCGCGAGGTGATCGATACGATCGCCTTCAAGGGGTCAGGTCCTCGCACGGCCGGACCATGAGACCGTACGAGTCGTTCTCTTCTCTGACGGCTTCCACACACGACCTTGAGGGGTTCTGGTGCACAGTCTCGCAGACTCGATTGAATCAATGGAGCAGCTTGCCACGGTCTGGCGTGCCATGGTGCTCGACCGGGAGCCGGACGCGGACGTACGGGACCTCCCGGGCATCGCTGTCCGCTGGGCCGACTGCCGGTTCGCCTTCTGGAACTGCGTCACGCTGACCGATGTCGGCGCGGACGCCGTGCTCCTGAAGCAGCGCATGAGCGAGGCGGCGGAGATCATGCGTGCCAAGGAGCGTTCGGGCTTCCTGTGGGTGTTCGAGGACCTCCTCGACGAGGAGGCACGCGCAGCGCTTGGCACAGCGGCCGAGCAGGCGGGTCTGGAGCACGCCTTCCCCGGCACGGGCATGGCGGTGGACCTGCTGCCCGTTCCCGGGCCCTCCCACCCCGACCTGACGTTCGTACGCGTGACCACCGACGAGCAGCTGCGGGCCTATGCGGACCTCAACTCGCGCGCCTACGGGTTTCCGCTGGAGGACGGGCGAGACGGACTGGTCGGCTCCACGCTGTGGAAGGAGCAGGTTCACGCCTACCTGGGGCTGAGGGACGGCGTTCCCGTGACCTGTGCCGCCACGGTCCAGGCAGAGGGCCGCCTCTTCGTCGTACTCGTCGCCACCGACCCGCAGTGGGAGCGCAGGGGCTACGGGGAGTCGGTGACACGGAAGGCGCTGTACGAGGGTGCTCGGGACACCGGGCTCACCCGGGCCACCCTGCACGCGACTGTCGCCGGCGCGCCTGTCTACCCGCGAATCGGCTTCAAGCCCAATTCCCCCATTCACTTCTACACGCTGAAGGGCTGATCAGAGGTACCGGTCACCGAGCCAGCCGCTTCCCGGGTGTTCCTCGCCCGGCAGGGCGCACGTACCGCTCGCCCTCATGACCGGCTACCAGACCGCCGCCGCCGTCCGCCGAAGCGGCAGCAAAGGGCTGGAGTCCTGGTTGCGCAACCTCCAGGCGGTGCGTGCAGACCGGCTCGCCGAGACTGCCGTCCAGGCCGCCGAACGGCAACACATCAGCCTGCCCGGAGAGATGCCGGATGCAACGCCTGTGGCGTATGAGACGCATCTGTGCCGGCTGGCGCTGTCACGTTGGCTGAGCGGGTGGGATGATCTTTGGGTTGATCATGGTGGAGGGGGTTGTCCGTGGGCGGTACGTCACCGTCGTACAAGGGACACCGGTACCCGGTCGAGGTGATCTCCCACTGCGTGTGGCTGTACTTCCGCTTCCCGCTGTCGTTTCGCGAGGTCGAGGAGCTGATGCTGCAGCGCGGCGTGATCGTCTCCCACGAGACCGTCCGGCGCCGGTGTCTGAAGTTCGGGCAGGCCCATGCCGCCGGCCCGCGCCGGCGGTGGCCCCGGCCCGGGGACAAGGGGCACCTGGACGAGGTCTTCATCAAAATCAACGGCGAGCGGAAGTACCTGTGGCGGGCCGTGGATGCCGACGGCACCGTGCTCGACATCCTGGTCCACAACCGGCGGGACACCGCTGCGGCCAGGCGGTTCTTCCGCAAACTGCTGAAGACGACGGGTGCGGTGCCGCAGGTGATCGTCACCGACAAGCTCCGCTCCTACGGCGCCGCCCACCGCGAGGTCATGCCGCCGGCCGAGCACCGCTCACACAAGGGCCTCAACAACCGGGCCGAGAACTCCCACCAGCCCACCAGGCAGCGCGAACGTGCCATGAAGGGCTTCCGTTCCGTCGGCGCAGCCCAACGGTTCCTGGCCGCGTTCAGCGGCATCTCACCCCACTTCCGACCCCGACGCCACCTGATGACCGCCACCGAGCACCGCACCGAGATGATCAAACGCTTCGTGATCTGGGACCAGATCACCGGCGTAGCCGCCCTGACCGCGGCGGCCTGACCCAGCGCCGACAGTCGACCCCGGCATGCCCTGACGCACCGTCGGACACTCATAGCCCCACCAACGTGACAAGGACCACCTGGCGGCTGGGCGGCACCCCACCCGCAAGCGGTCCACTCGATCGCCATGCTGATGAGCATGGCGTTCACGGTCCTCTCCAACGCCTTCGTACCGCTCGACGGCCTGCCGCGCTGGCTGCAGCTGATCGCCGAGTGGAATCCGATCAGCGCGGTGGTAAGCGTCTGCCGGAACCTTTGGGGCAAGCCGGAGACCTCGGTCAGCAGCGCCCTTGCGGCGCAGTACCCCGTGCCCGCCGCCCTGGTGGCGCTCGGCCTGATGCTCGCGGTCGTGGCCCCGCTGGCCGCCCGCGCCTACCATCGGGCCGCCGCCCGCTGACGGCGGCGCACCCCGTACACGAGAGGCCTCCCGGTCAACGGAGACCGGGAGGCGCTCTCGTGGGCTTTCGTGTGCGGAACAGGACCTCGGCGAGCCGAAGTCAGCGCCGCGCGGCCGTCGTTGCGAGCGAGCGGCGGTAGCGGAGCGCGGCGCCGGCGAAGAGGAGACCGCCTATGACGAAGTAGAGGTCGGTGGCGGTGGTCGACCACTGCGTGTACGCGGTCGGGTCGGCGTCGCCCGAAGCCTGCTCCTCGGAGAGGCCGGTGAGCCCCTCCTTCAGCAGACCGGTGTGGCGGACCACGGTGTCGAGGACCCCCGCCACGCCGCGCACGATGAGCAGGACGGCCCCCGTCCAGGTGCACCAGTGCAGGATCCAGCGGGGCACGGTATGGCCCCAGGGCCGGTGGAGCGCGAACGGGACGAACACGCCGACCAGGAACATGCCGCTGATCACCGCCGCGAACACCCAGTCGCCGACGGTCTTGGTCTGCGGCACGGTGGCGCTCGCGTCACCGAAGCCGAACGTGCCGCCGAAGTACCAGTAGACGTGGAAGGCGGTGAAGACGATCACCCAGGCGAAAGTCGCGTGGCAGATCGTGCGCAGTGCCTGCGGCGGGGCCGCCGGGCCGGTGCCGGCCCTCCGGGTCTTCTGTGTCGCGGTCATCAGTGAGTACCCTCGGGGGTTGCCGGAGCCGTCCGTGTCCGGCGGGCGTAGGAGCGAGTCGTGGGGACCAGGAACAGCCCGCCGACGAAGAAGAACGAGTTGACCGCCAACGTGCTCCAGAACTCGCCCGCCGACATCTCGGGAACCGACGAGTCGAAGACGCCGACCACGCCCCGCGGGGTGATCTGGGTGCCGACCAGGAAGTTCTCGACCATCCCCGGGCCCCCGCGGACGACCAGGAGCACACAGCCGACGGTGAGCGGGAAGAGAATCAGACGGCGGGGCAGGACCCGTCCCCAGGAGCTGACCGTGGCCAGGGCGAACACCGCGCCGACCACTGACATGAAGATGATCAACGAGTCGTAGACGATGTACGCGGTGTAGCCCCAGGGGCCGGCGGTGTCCACGTCCGAGCCGGGGAAGATCGCCAGCCAGACGTGCCAGAGGGCCGAGGCCGACATCCAGACGAATGAGGCGTACGGGGCGTGGCGGGCCCAGGAATGGCCCTTGGCGTCACTCATGACGCACATCCTTTCCGCGGGCCGGAAAGCGGGCATCGACCTCCAGGACGATCCGCCTCCTCCCGGCGGGTTAGGGCGGCGCGGCCCTGGGCTGACCCGGCCCCCGGCTCAGGCCGCACGTGCGGCCTCCGGTCAGGTCTCCTCGATCAAGATCCGCGGCCTCGGCGGCGCCCCCGGTCACCCGGATCCGCAGCTTCAGCGCGGCCAGGCGCTCGGCCACGCTCGCGGCGTCGACCACATTGAGAGCCTCCGCGCGCAGCCGCTGCGGGGCCACTTCGGCGGGCGGCAGATGCCGGCCGATGCCGCGGGCGGCGAGGATCGCGGCATGTCGATCCTGATCGAACCCCCGGGACTCGGCCACCATGGAAAGGTCGAAGTACAGGCCCTTGAGGGTGGAGCCCATGCCGCCGTGGGTGAGGAACGCGTTCGCCCGGGCGGGCACCTGCAACGGAGGGACGCTGCGGTGGAGTTCGCCGTTGGGAGGAAGGGCGCCGAGGTCCTGCGGGCGGACGTGCGCGCCGGTCACCATCACCACATGCCACTCGGTCCCGCCGACTGCCTCCAGGTAACTCCGTTACTGAGGTTTTCGTGTCGTCGTCGGGTAGTGACGGTTCATGATCCCTGCGGTAT
>RHMC01000107.1 GCA_003719395.1 Streptomyces altiplanensis | reverse complement strand
GCCGGCGCGCGCCGCAGCCTCCCGGCCCTCCCGGCCCTCCCGGCCTCCCCGGTCCCCCGGGTCCGCCCGGTCCGCCCGGGATGCCGCCGGGGCGCCGCGCCGCAGCGGCCCATGCCCATGCCGCAGCCGCGCAGCCGCTGCCCCCGGCCTACGGCTATCCGCAGCCCCGGCCGGCCGGGCTGCCGACGGTCGGACCCGGCTACCAGGCCGTACTGCGCTACGCGCCCAGGACGGCAGCGAGCAGCAGCTCATCCGCCGCTCCGCGCCCGGCACCCCGCACCCGGAGTGGCAGATCCTGCACGAGCTGCGCGCCATGAACGTGCCGCCGCAGCAGGTGCTGGAGCTGCACACGGAGCTGGAGTCGTGCGAGCTGCCCGGCGGTTACTGCGCCCGCATGATCCGCGAGACCTGGCCCCAGGTGCGGATCACGAGCGTGGCGCCGTACGGGAAGGACCACGCCGGCCGTCAGCAGGGCATGCAGCATCTCCTCACCCACCAGGGCGAGTTGCACCAGGTCGCGGACGGCCCGGCGCGTCCCGCGCCGGTGCGGGCGCCGCTGCCGCCGCCGGGTCAGCTGATGCAGGCGCCGCCGATTCCGCCCGAGGGCGTCGCGCACGAGCTGATGGGTGCCTTCGGGCCGCAGGGCCTCTTCCGCTTCGACCGGGCGGCGGTGTCGCGCCAGGGCGTGCCGGACATCGTGGCGCACACGCTCGTGGTGGCGGGTCTGCCGGTCGATTTCGGGCCGTTCTTCTGGGCGCAGGCGGTGCCGGGCCAGCCGGTGCCCACGCTCGCGGAGCTCGCCGCGCAGCGCGGGGTGCAGCCGGCCGCGGACGCGGGCTCGTACCTCGTCATGGGCAGCGACTTCGGCCGGGCCCTCTGCGTCCAGTACGGCACGGCGAACATCGTGGCCGTACCGGTGGAGGCGGGCCCGGGCGGTCACCCCGCGCCGCCGCAGTTCGTGAACACCGGGCTGCCGGAGTTCGCGCGCTCGCTGGCGCTGCTCGGCCACATGTGGCGGCTGCGTTTCGGGCTCACGCCCGAGCAGGCGGGCCGCTGGACGGTCGACTTCCAGGCGCAGCTGGCGGCGCTGGACCCGGGGGCGCTGGCGTCGCCGGAGAGCTGGTGGTCGGTGCTGCTGGAGCAGATGTGGGACGGGCTGCTCTGACGGCTTTCCGGCGGATTTCCTGAGGGCGTACCGGGGCGCCCGGCCTGCGAAGGGCCGGGCGCCCCGGTCGTTCTCCGTACGACGGACGCCCTCGCCCGGAACGGGCGGCGGCCGGAAATCTCCTCGACGCGCTGCGCGAGGACACTCCGATTCCGGCTTCTGGTGTCAATGGGCGCATCCTTGAGCAGAACGGTCGGGCGGAGTGTCGTGTTTTGCGCGATCATCCTCATCCGTCAGGATTGCGCCGGATCGCGTTGTGTGTCGGAGAGAGGCATCAAGGATGAGCGCATCGGTTTCACCGTCACCTCACGGCTTCGTCGCCGTACGGGGCCGCGGCTACCGTCCGGAACAGGTGGAGCGGTACGCGGCCGGGCTCTCCCAGGACCGCGACGCCGCGTGGGAGCGTGCCGCGTGCCTCACCGTCCTCACCAAGGAGATGGAGGCCGAGGCGGCGCGGATGCGCGAGCAGGCGGACGGGCTCGCTCCCCAGACGTACGAGGCTCTCGGCAGGCGTGCCCAGCACCTCCTCGCGGTGGTCGAGGAGGAGGCCGCGGAACTGACGGCCGCGGCCCACGACCGGGCCCAGGAGATCCACGACGCGGTCGCGGTGGAGGTCGCCGCCGTCCGTGACGCGGCCCGTGAGTACGCGGATACGGTGCTGGCGGACGCCGAGGCCCGCGCCCAGGAGATCCTCGTCGGTGCCCAGCGCGCCGCCGAGGAGGCCAGGGCCGATGCCCGCCGGGACGTGAAGGAGTGGCGGAGCGAGGCCGTCGCGGCGCTGAGGGAGATGCGGCAGCACACGGCCGGCCTGCTCGCCGACCAGGAGAAGGAGCACGCGCGAGCGCTGGGAGAAGGCCGAGCGCGAGCACACCGGACGCGAGGCGGAGCTGGCCTCCGCGAGGCCGAACGGACGGCCCACGCCGAGAGCGGCCTCGCGGACGCGAAGCGGGTCTTCGCCGAGGCGCAGGAGGCTGCCCGCCACGGCCAGGAGGACGCGGAGGCACGCGCCGCCGAACTGCTCGTCGAGGCGCGGGTGCGGGAGGAGCGCGTCGTACGCGAGACGGAGCGCATCCTGCGCGAGCACGACGACGCCCGCGAGGAGGTGCAGGCCCACATGGCCCACGTACGCACCAGCCTGGCCGCCCTGACCGGTCGCGCCGCGGCGGAGGGCTGAGAGCGGCGGGCCGCCGTCCCGTGTCTCAGGCGGCCGGGCGGCGCCGCCGGCAGTGCGCAGGCCGGTGTGGAGCCCGGCATCCGCTGGCGGTTGTCCGCGACGAGCCGGTACGTGCCGTGGGCGAGCCACCGCAGGGGCGGCAGCGTGAGCAGCGCCCCCAGCACCGCCCACCCCCGGCCGGCGTTCAGCAGCAGCCGGGCGACGCCCTGCGCGCCGCCGTGCACCGCCCCGGCGGGCGTGACCCACAGGACTTCGTACGCGGCCCGCTGCCGGGTGACGCCGAGGGAGTCCAGATCCGCGAACTGCCACGGGGTGATCTCGCAGCGGGGCCGCAGGAAGCGCTCGGCGAAGCTCACCGAGGCGGTGCAGAAGGCGCAGTCGCCGTCGTAGACGAGTACAGGTTCGGTCCGCATGGCTCCATGGTGCCGTGCCCGGCGGATTGGCGTATGTCCGGCGCGACGGGTGTGAGGTGCGGCGTACGCCTGTGAGCGGGAAGGGCCCGCGTCCGGTGGGGACGCGGGCCCTTCGGCCGTCCGGCGGGACCGGCTCCGCCTTACGCGGCGGAGTCGCCCTTGCGGCGGCGTGCGGCGAACATCGCGCCGACGCCGGCCAGCAGGGCCGCGCCGCCGACGAAGGCGATCTGCGGGACGGCGGAGGACGAACCGGTGTCGGCGAGGCTGCCGTTCACCGGCTGGGCGGAGACTCCGCCCTGCGGCGTCGGGGCCACGGCGGTGGGCGTGGCGGTGGGCGTGGCGGCGGGGGTGGCCGACGGCGTGGGCGTGGCGTCCGGGGTCTTGCCGGGGGTGCCGGCCGCGGAGGCGATCTCGAACGTGTACGTGGCGAGGTCCGGAGTCCCGCCGCAGGACTCGTCGTCGTTGTAGTAGTCACCGGCGGCGAAGGCGATGCCCTGGCCCTCCGGGGCCTTCGCGTCGACCTTGAGGCGCAGCTTGATGTCGCTGTGGTCGCCGGCCTCCAGCGGGTTGATGGGGTCGATGGAGGAGGCGTCGTCGACGGTCTTCCAGGTCGTGGAGGACGCGGAGGACCACTGCAGCTTCAGCAGGTCGTCGATGTCCTCGAGGCCGCTCTTGTCGGCCGCGTGGACGCTGGCGTACGGGTAGACCTCGTCCATGGTCTTCTCGGTGCCGTTGGTCAGGCGGAGCCGGAAGCCGACCCAGTCGCCCGCGACGACCTCGGAGGGCAGGCCGGTCACCACGGCGGTGAGCTCGGGCTCCGGGACGCACGCGTCGTCCTCGTTTCCCTCCTCGTCCTCTTCCCTGGCCTTGGCGAGGGCCTCGTCGGCGGCCGTCTTGTCTTCGAGGGCCTTTTCCACGGCCTTCTGCAACAGGTCGTACGCCCGGACGGCGGCGACCCGCGCGTCGTCCCCGCGCGTCGAGGGGGCCTCGGCGTCGGCGTCGGCTGCGGTCTTCGTCTCGGCGGCGGTCTTGGCCGCGGCCTCGGCGTCGGTGACGGCCTTCTCCGCGGCTTCCTTCTCTTCCGGGGTGGCGGTCTCCGGGAGTGCGGCCAGGGCGGTCTTGGCGTCGGCGAGCGCCTTGTCGGCACCGGCCTTGGCGGTTTCGGCCTCCTTGGCGGCCTTCACGGCGGCGGTGGCCGCCACGGCGAGGGGAGTGGTGTCGGCGAGCGCGGCCTCCAGGACCTTCTTGCCCTCCTTCTCGGCCAGCACGGCGTCGTCGTACGCCTTCTGCGCCTCGGCGGCAGCCTTCTCGAGCTGGGCGAGGGTGGGCTTGCCCGGCTGCTCCTGCGTGGCCGGCCTGGTGTCGGCGAACGCGGGAGTGACGGAGAGCAGCGCGACGGGCGTCGTCACGGCGGCGACAGCGGCAGTGGCGAGAATGCGGCGGAATCTCACAGGCGACCTTCTCCGGGTCCGAACGTACAGAGACAGAAGCAGAAGCAGTCGCCGTGGGAGGGCTTCACACCGCGCGACTCCGTCGAAGAGTAGGGCGGTCAAAAGAGCGGAGGGAAGCCGGATTTGGCTGATGCGGTGGGTGGCGCCGACGCGAGAGATGGCCAAAAAGGATATTCGCGGATGGTTGTCCACGAGTTCTGTGATTTCTCTGTGGGGCATGTCACGGAACCGGCGCGTGTGGGGAAAGGCCCCCTCCCGGGATGCCCGAACTCCTCGCGGTCCGGCCGTACTTCGGCGCCTGGGCGCGGAAGCCGTCGCTCCGGCCCGGAGCTGTCAGCCGGCCGGTGTCTCCTCGGTTTCGGTGATGACGGGGAAGCGGCGCGGCGCCACGAAGACGAGGGCGAGCAGGGCCAGGCCCGCCGCGATCGCCGCTCCCACGTAGACGTGGTCGACGGCCGTGTCCACCGCCCGCCGGAGGTAGTCGGCGGCCTCCGCCGTGAGTGAGCCCGGGTCGCCCAGCGCGTGCGAGACGGAGTCGAGGTCGCCGGGGAGGCCGTCCCGTATCCCCTCGGGGGCGGCGGCGAGCCGGGACGCGAGCGTGGCGTTGGCGATCGCGCCGAAGAGGGCCGCGCCGACGGACTGGCCTACCTGGCGGCAGAAGAGTACGGACGCGGTCGTCGTACCGCGCTCCGCGTACCCGACCGTCGACTGGACGCCGACGATCAGCGGGAGCTGGAAGAGGCCCAGCGCCGCGCCGAGCAGCAGCATGATCAGGGCCGGCTGCCAGGCCGCGCCCGGGAAGGGGAGGAACGGGAAGGCGAGCAGGACCAGCGCCGCGCAGGTGATGCCGGTGATCGCGGTGAGGCGGAAGCCGATGCGGTTGTACGCGTGCTGGCTCAGGGCGGCGGAGAGCGGCCAGCTCAGGGTCATGACCGAAAGGACGAAGCCCGCGGCGATCGGGCCGAGGCCGAGGACCGACTGGGCGTAGGTGGGGAGGAAGACCGTCGGGGCGACCATCAGGAGGCCCAGCGAGCCGAGGGCGAGATTGACGGCGGCGATGGTGCGCCTGCGCCACACCCAGCCGGGGATGATCGGCTCGGCGGCACGGCGTTCGATGACGACGGTGGCGGCGGCGAGGAGCGCGCTCGCGCCGAAGAGGGCGAGGGACGGCGCGGAGAGCCAGGGCCAGGCGACACCGCCCTGGACGAGGGCGAAGAGCAGCAGGCCGCCGCAGGCGAACACGGCCAGCGCGCCGGCCCAGTCGATCCGGGGGCGGGTGGCCGGTTCGCTCTTCGTACGGGCGGGTTCGTGCAGGTGGCGGACGACGAGCCAGAGGGCGACCGCGCCGACCGGCAGATTGATGAGGAAGATCCAGCGCCAGTCGGCGTACGCGGCGAGCAGGCCGCCGAGCCCCGGGCCCGCGACGGCCGACACCGCCCACACGGTGGACAGTTTCGCCTGGATCTTCGGGCGTTCCTTGAGGGGGTAGAGGTCGGCGGCGATCGTCTGGACCGTGCCCTGGATGGCGCCGCCGCCGAGGCCCTGGACGATGCGGAAGGCGATCAGGCTGCCCATGTTCCAGGCGGCGGCGCAGAGCAGGGAGCCGAGGAGGAAGAGGGCTATGCCCGTGATCAGGACCGGCTTGCGGCCGAAGGTGTCGGAGAGCTTTCCGTACACGGGGAGGGTGACGGTGACGGCGAGGAGGTAACCGGAGAAGAGCCAGGAGAAGACGGCGAAGCCACCGAGGTCACCGACGATCTGGGGGACGGCGGTGGAGACGATCGTGCCGTCGAGCGCGGCGAGGGCCATGCCGAGCATGAGCGCGGCGACGACGGGGCCGCGGCGGGGGTCCGGGGCGGCTTCCGGCGGCCGGCCGGCGGTGCCTGCTCCGCCAGGGGCGCGCCGGAGCTGTCCGTGCTTCCGGTACTGCCCGTACCGCCTGTGCTGCCCGTGCTGCCCGCACTGCTTCCGGCGCCGCTCACCAAGATCCCTTCACCGTGCACGTATCTGGTCTTCGACACCTTCTCACCCGCAGGTCACGCAGGGGGAGGGTGCGGAGGGCCCGGAGACGGGGTCCACCTGCGGGTGGAGAGCCCCTAGGGGGTTCTCCTCACTTCTGGTCAGAGGACGTTCGTCCCGGTGGAGGACGAGGAGGACGTGCCCGTTCTTTAGCTTGGTCTTACAGCTCAACCGACCGCGGCCGAAGGACAACCGCACCTCGGGGGTGGGGTTTTCCCCAGGTGAACACGGAGCTGAGCACCACTGTGCGGAGGGCTGGGGGCCGCCAGACTCGAAGTGCTTGATCACCGACGGCTCGCACGTCTCGCACACCTCGTACGGCATACGGCATATGGCTCACGACTTACGCGACATAGGAGACTTACCGTGACAACGGCTATGACCATTCCCAGGCACGGAGGCGCCGGCGGGCATGCGGCCGTCGCCGCGAGGTCGCGGCAGGTCGTCAAGGCGTACGGGGCGGGGGAGACCCGGGTCGTCGCGCTCGACCACGTCGATGTGGACATCAACCGGGGGCAGTTCACCGCGATCATGGGCCCGTCCGGCTCCGGCAAGTCCACACTGATGCACTGCCTCGCGGGCCTGGACACCGTGACCTCGGGCGAGATCTACCTCGACGAAACCGAGATCACCAGACTCAAGGACAAGAAGCTCACGCAGCTGCGCCGGGACCGGATCGGCTTCATCTTCCAGGCCTTCAACCTGCTGCCGACGCTCAACGCCCTGGAGAACATCACGCTGCCGATGGACATCGCGGGCCGCAGCCCGGACGCGGCCTGGCTGAACCAGGTGGTGGAGACGGTCGGCCTCGCGGACCGTCTCAAGCACCGGCCGACGCAGCTCTCGGGCGGCCAGCAGCAGCGGGTTGGCGGTGGCGCGGGCCCTGGCCGCGCGCCCCGAGATCATCTTCGGTGACGAGCCGACCGGGAACCTCGACTCCCGGGCGGGCGCCGAGGTGCTGACCTTCCTGCGGAAGTCCGTCGACGAGCTGGGCCAGACCATCGTGATGGTCACCCACGACCCGGTCGCCGCCTCCTACGCGGACCGGGTGCTGTATCTCGCGGACGGCCGGATCGTCGACGAGATGTTCTCGCCGACCGCCGACCAGGTCCTCGACCGCATGAAGGACTTCGACGCACGCGGGCGGACGTCATGACCGTGGTCAAGACATCCCTGCGCAACTTCCTCGCGCACAAGGGACGGATGGCGCTCTCCGCCGTCGCGGTCCTGCTCTCGGTGGCGTTCGTGTGCGGCACGCTCGTCTTCACCGACACCATGAACACGACCTTCGACAAGATCTTCACCTCCACCGCGGCCGACGTCACCGTCAGCCCCGAGTCGGCCGGAAGCGACGGCCAGGGGCCCCGGACCGGCAGGCCCGAGGTGCTCCCCGCGTCCGTGGTCCAGCAGGTGGCGAAGGCGGACGGCGTGGAGTCCGCCGAGGGCGCCGTCTCCAGCACGTCGGTGACCGTCGTCAACGGCGACAACAAGAGGATGGGCTCCGACGACGGTGCCCCGACGGTCGCCGGCAACTGGACACGCAGCGACCTCAAGTCGATGGAGATCACCTCCGGACACGCCCCGCGCGGACCCACCGAGGTGATGGTCGACGCCGACACCGCCGACAAGCACGGCCTGGCCCTCGGCGACGAGCTGCGCACCATAGCCGTCACCGGCGACATCAGCGCCAAGATCTCCGGCATCGCCTCCTTCAAGGTGACCAACCCGGGGGCGACCGTCGTCTACTTCGACACCGCGACCTCGCAGCAGAAGCTGCTGGGCAAGCCGGACACCTACACGCACATCGCTGTCACCGCCGAAGAGGGCGTCAGCGACAAGCAGCTGAAGCAGTACGTCGCGGGGGCGCTCGGCGGGGCCGACGGAGCGTACAAGCTCCAGACCGCGAAGGAGGCCGCGGACTCGGGCCGCGAGGAGATCGGTTCCTTCCTCGACGTGATGAAGTACGCGATGCTCGGCTTCGCCGGAATCGCCTTCCTCGTCGGCATCTTCCTCATCGTCAACACCTTCTCGATGCTCGTCGCCCAGCGCACCCGCGAGATCGGCCTGATGCGGGCCATCGGCTCCAGCCGCAAGCAGATCAACAGGTCCGTGCTGGTGGAGGCGCTGCTGCTCGGCATCGTCGGTTCGGTCCTCGGCGTCGGAGCCGGTGTCGGCCTCGCCGTCGGCCTGATGCAGCTCATGGGCGCCGTCGGCATGGAGCTGTCCACCGAGGACCTGACCGTGGTCTGGACGACCCCGGTCGTCGGGCTCGCGCTCGGCATCCTCGTCACCGTCGTCGCCGCCTACGTCCCGGCCCGGCGGGCGGGGAAGGTCTCCCCGATGGCCGCGCTGCGCGACGCCGGGACCCCTGCGGACGGCAGGGCCGGCCGGGTACGGGCCGGGCTCGGCCTGGTCCTCACCGGTACGGGCGGCGCGCTGCTCTACCTGACGACGCAGGCGGACAAGGCGAGCGAAGGCTCGCTGTTCCTCGGCGGCGGTGTCGTCCTCACCCTCATCGGCTTCATCGTCGTCGGCCCGCTCCTCGCGGGCGGCGTGGTGCGGGTGCTCAGCGCCGTGGTGCTGCGGATGTTCGGCCCCGTGGGCCGGATGGCCGAGCGCAACGCGCTGCGCAACCCGCGGCGCACGGGAGCGACGGGCGCGGCCCTGATGATCGGCCTCGCGCTGGTCGCCTGCCTCTCCGTCGTCGGATCCTCGATGGTCGCCTCGGCCACGGAGGAGCTCGACAAGTCGGTCGGCGCGGACTTCATCGTCCAGAGCGGCCCCAGCGGTCCGATCGTGCCCAGGGCCGAGAAGGCGCTGCGCGCGGCTCCCGACATCGAGCACGTCACCAGCTACAAGGCGATCGAGGCGAGGCTCACCTCCCCCGACGGCACGTCGGAGACCAAGGACCTGACCGCCGCCGACCCGACGTACGCCCAGGACCTGCGGCGCGAGACCGTCGCCGGTGAGCTGGGCGCGGCGTACGGCAAGAACGCCATGTCGGTCGGCTCCGACTACGCCGAGCAGCACGGCATAGAGGTCGGCGACCGGATGACCGTCGCGTTCAAGGGAGGGGAGACCGCGAAGCTCGAGGTCGCGGCGATCACCTCGGACGAGTCGAACGTCGACAAGGGCGTGATGTACACCAACATCACGACGCCGCGCAGTACCTGCCGGCCGACCGGATGCCGCCGAACATGATCATGTTCGCGAAGGCGGTGGACGGCAAGGAGGAGGCCGCGTACGCGGGGCTCAAGGCCGCGCTGTCCGATTACCCGCAGTACAAGGTGCAGAACCAGACCGACTTCAAGCAGGACCTGAAGGACGAGGTCGGCCAGCTGCTCAACATCGTCTACGGCCTGCTGGCCCTCGCGATCATCGTCGCGGTGCTCGGTGTGGTGAACACCCTCGCCCTGTCGGTCGTCGAGCGGACCAGGGAGATCGGTCTGATGCGGGCCATCGGCCTCTCCCGCCGCCAGCTGCGCCGCATGATCCGCCTGGAGTCGGTGGTCATCGCTCTCTTCGGCGCCCTGCTCGGCCTCGGGCTCGGTATGGGCTGGGGCACCTCGGCCCAGAAGCTGCTGGCGCTGGAGGGGCTCGGTGTCCTGGAGATCCCGTGGACCACGATCGTCACGGTCTTCGTCGCGTCGGCCTTCGTGGGGCTGCTCGCCGCCCTGGTCCCGGCCTTCCGGGCGGGCCGGATGAACGTACTGAACGCGATCGCCACGGAGTAGGGCACGGAGCGGGAGTGGCGGGGGCGGTGCGGCGACGGGCCCGGTCCCGGGGAGTTCCTGTGAACTCCCCGGGACCGGGCCGCGGTCGTGGTCAGGCCGCCATGACCTGCACGTCGTACTGCGGGATCCACTTGTCGCGGGTCACAACGGTCAGACCCTCCGTCTGGGCCTGCGCGATGATCACCCGGTCGAAGGGATCCCGGTGATGAGGGGGGAGTCGGCCTGCTTTCACACCGTGCCCGGCGGTGACGGGGAGGCTCGTCACCTGGCAGTCCCGGACACGTTCCGCCAGATCCTCCGGGCCCGAAAGCTTCCCGATCGACTGTTTGATCGCGATCTCCCAGGGCGTTGCGGCACTGATGAACACAGCGGGCTCGGTGTCGATGAGGTCTTTGACCTCGTCGGAGAGCTCCGGAGAGTCCGCCAGCCACCACAGTGCGACGTGGGTGTCGAGCAAGAGACGCATCAGCGCATCCCGAAGGCTTCTGCGATGTCGTCCGGCAGCTCGTCGAAGTCGTCCGGGATGTGGATCTGGCCTCGGAGCGACCCCCGGCCGGTACGCCGGACCTTGGGGCGCAGCGGTACGACCTTGGCAATGGGCTCGCCCGCCCTGCTGATCACGACTTCCTCGCCGGTCTCGACCTGTTGCAGTATCCGGGAGAAATGCGTCTTCGCCTCGTGGATGTTGTACTGCCGGGCTGGTTCCATTGCTGCCTCGCCTGGGGCCGGGGCCTACCGGACTAGATGCCTAGTCCGTACCCAGCGTAGCCTGCGTTCCGCCGTCCGAACCGCAGCGTTCCCTCGCGCGGGTGACGTACCGGCGTCGTAGGCTGGAGCCCCCGGCCCGTGAGACGTGTCGGGCCCTTCGCGTTGTCCACCTCGTCACCTCGTTACCCGGACGGAAACCCTTCATGAGCCTGCACGGTCTGCTGGATGCCGTAGTACGAGACCCGGCGCTCGCCGAAGCGGTGAAGGCCGCCACCGACGGCAACCGCATGCACATCGACCTGGTCGGCCCGCCCGCCGCGCGCCCCTTCGCGGTGGCCGCGCTGGCCCGCGAGACCGGGCGTACCGTGCTCGCCGTGACCGCGACCGGCCGCGAGGCCGAGGACCTGGCCGCCACGCGCTGCGCACGCTGCTGCCGGAGGAGGGGATCGTCGACTACCCGTCGTGGGAGACGCTGCCGCACGAGCGCCTGTCGCCGCGCAGCGACACGATGGGCCGCCGTCTCGCCGTCCTGCGCCGCCTCGCGCACCCGCACGCCGACGATCCGTCCGCCGGCCCGGTGAGCGTGATCGTGGCTCCCGTGCGGTCCGTGCTCCAGCCGCAGGTCAAGGGGCTGGGCGACCTGGAGCCGGTGGCCCTGCGGACCGGGCAGAGCGCGGACCTGGGCGACGTCACGCGGCGCGCGGCAGCGGCGTACTCGCGGGTCGAACTGGTGGAGAAGCGCGGCGAGTTCGCGGTGCGCGGCGGCATCCTCGACGTCTTCCCGCCGACCGAGGAGCACCCGCTGCGCGTGGAGTTCTGGGGCGACGATGTCGAGGAGATCCGTTACTTCAAGGTCGCCGACCAGCGCTCCCTGGAGGTGGCCGAGCACGGCCTGTGGGCCCCGCCCTGCCGTGAGCTGCTGCTGACCGACAGCGTGCGCGAGCGGGCGGCGGCCCTCGCCGAGGAACACCCGGAGCTGGGCGAACTGCTCGGCAAGCTCGCCGAGGGCATCGCCGTGGAGGGCATGGAGTCCCTCGCCCCGGTCCTCGTGGACGACATGGAGCTGCTGCTCGACGTCCTGCCCAAGGGGTCGATGGCGCTGGTCTGCGACCCGGAGCGGGTGCGGACCAGGGCGGCGGACCTGGTGGCGACGTCGCAGGAGTTCCTCCAGGCGTCCTGGGCGGCCACGGCGGGCGGCGGCGAGGCCCCGATCGACGTGGGCGCGGCCTCGCTGCGCGGCATCGCGGACGTACGGGAACGCGCCCGTGAGCTGGACATGCTGTGGTGGTCCGTGGCGCCGTTCGCCGCCGAGGAGGAGCTGTCCACCGCGACACCGGCCGACGAGTCGGCGGGCACGCTCAAGCTGGGCATGCACGCCCCCGAGGCGTACCGCGGCGACACGGCGAGAGCGCTCGCCGACACCAAGGGCTGGCTGGCCGACGGCTGGCGCACCGTCTACATCACGGAGGGCCACGGCCCCGCGGCCCGCACCGTGGAGGTCCTCGGCAGCGAGGGCATCCCGGCCCGCCTGGAGGCGGACCTCGCCGAGATCACCCCGTCCGTCGTCCACGTCGCCTGCGGCTCGATCGACAACGGCTTCGTCGACCCCGGCCTCAAGCTGGCCGTACTGACCGAGACCGACCTCACCGGCCAGCGCACCGCCAGCAAGGAACTGGGCCGCATGCCGGCCCGCCGCCGCAAGACCATCGACCCGCTGACGCTCCAGGCCGGTGACTTCATCGTCCACGAGCAGCACGGCGTGGGCCGCTACATCGAGATGGTCCAGCGCACGGTCCAGGGCGCGACCCGCGAGTACCTGCTCGTCGAGTACGCCCCCGCCAAGCGCGGCCAGCCCGGCGACCGCCTCTACATCCCCACCGACCAGCTGGAGCAGGTCACCAAGTACGTCGGCGGCGAGGCCCCCACCCTCCACCGGCTCGGCGGCGCGGACTGGACGAAGACCAAGGCGCGCGCGAAGAAGGCGGTCAAGGAGATCGCCGCCGACCTCATCAAGCTGTACTCGGCGCGCATGGCGGCCCCCGGCCACACCTTCGGCCCGGACACCCCGTGGCAGCGCGAGCTGGAGGACGCCTTCCCGTACGTCGAGACGCCCGACCAGCTGTCCACCATCGCCGAGGTGAAGGAGGACATGGAGAAGTCGGTCCCCATGGACCGCCTGGTCTGCGGCGACGTCGGCTACGGCAAGACCGAGATCGCCGTCCGCGCGGCCTTCAAGGCCGTCCAGGACGGCAAGCAGGTCGCGGTCCTCGTGCCCACGACGCTGCTGGTGCAGCAGCACTTCGGCACGTTCTCCGAGCGGTACGCGCAGTTCCCGGTCGTCGTGAAGGCGCTGAGCCGCTTCCAGACCGACACCGAGGCGAAGGCGACGCTGGAGGGCCTCAAGGAGGGCTCGGTCGACATCGTCATCGGCACGCACCGGCTCTTCTCCTCCGAAACGAAGTTCAAGGACCTGGGCCTGGTCATCGTCGACGAGGAGCAGCGCTTCGGCGTCGAGCACAAGGAGCAGCTGAAGAAGCTCCGCGCCAACGTCGACGTCCTGACGATGTCCGCGACCCCCATCCCCCGTACGCTCGAAATGGCCGTCACCGGCATCCGCGAGATGTCGACGATCACGACGCCGCCGGAGGAGCGCCACCCGGTCCTGACCTTCGTCGGCCCGTACGAGGAGAAGCAGATCGGCGCCGCGATCCGTCGCGAACTCCTGCGCGAGGGCCAGGTCTTCTACATCCACAACCGCGTCGAGTCGATCGACCGGGCGGCCGCGAAGCTCCGCGAGATCGTCCCGGAGGCGCGGATCGCGACGGCGCACGGCCAGATGGGCGAGAGCCGGCTGGAGCAGGTGGTCGTCGACTTCTGGGAGAAGAAGTTCGACGTTCTCGTCTCGACGACGATCGTCGAGTCCGGCATCGACATCTCCAACGCCAACACCCTGATCGTCGAGCGCGGCGACAACTTCGGCCTCTCCCAGCTCCACCAGCTGCGCGGCCGCGTGGGCCGTGGCCGCGACCGCGGGTACGCCTACTTCCTCTACCCGCCCGAGAAGCCGCTGACCGAGACCGCGCACGAGCGCCTGGCGACGATCGCCCAGCACACCGAGATGGGCGCGGGCATGTACGTCGCCATGAAGGACCTGGAGATCCGCGGCGCGGGCAACCTCCTGGGCGGCGAGCAGTCCGGCCACATCGCGGGCGTCGGCTTCGACCTCTACATCCGCATGGTCGGCGAGGCCGTGGCGGACTACCGCGCGGCGGTGGACGGCCAGGCCGAGGAGGAGCCCCCGCTGGAGGTCAAGATCGAACTCCCGGTGGATGCCCACGTTCCGCACGACTACGCCCCCGGCGAGCAGCTGCGCCTCCAGGCGTACCGGGCGATCGCCTCCGCGAACTCCGAGGACGACATCAGGGCCGTGCGCGAAGAGCTCACCGACCGGTACGGCAAGCTTCCCGAACCGGTGGAGAACCTGCTGCTGGTCGCGGGCCTGCGCATGCTGGCCCGGGCCTGCGGCGTCGCGGACATCACCCTGGCCGGCCCCAACATCCGCTTCGGCCCGGTGGAACTGCGCGAATCCCAGGAGCTGCGCCTCAAGCGCCTCTACCCCCGCACGGTCCTGAAGCCGGCCACCCACCAGATCCTGGTCCCCCGCCCCACCACGGGCCAGATCGGCGGCAAGCCGGTGGTGGGCCGCGAACTGCTGGCCTGGACGGGGGAGTTCCTCACGACGATCCTGGGCTCGTAACAGGACCGGTGCCCGGCCGTGCCCGGACGGCCGGGCCCAGGCCGCGAGCACGGCCGGTGGTCCGTCAGAGCGTGTCGAGGTCGAGGGCCCCGGCCATCACGCGGAATCCGGCGTCGTTCGGGTGCAGACCGTCGCCCGAGTCGTAGGCCGGGAGCATGCGGTCCCGGTCGGCGGGGTCGGCCAGGGCGCGGTCCAGGTCGACCACCGCGTCGTACTCGCCGGACGTACGGATCCAGTGGTTGACCGCGTCGCGCTTGGCCTCGTTGACCTCGCTGTAGTACGCCGAACCCTTGACGGGCGTCAGGGTCGCGCCGACCGCCTTGATGCCCTTGGCGTGCGCCTGGCGGATCAGCGTGCGGTGGCCTTCGACGAGCTGTTCGGCCGACACCTCGGGGGTGGGGCCGCCCGGGAACCCCTGCCAGCTGCTGCCGCTGCCACCGATGTCGTTGATGCCTTCCAGCACGATGACCGTGCCCACGCCCGGCTCGCCGAGCACGTCCTTCCCGAAGCGGGCCACGGCCTTCTCGCCGGCCCAGGCCGTGTCGTTGGTGATCTGGTTGCCGCCGATGCCGTGGTTGACGACGCTGCGCGGCTGTCCGGCGGCCACGAAGCGCTCCGCCAGCTCGTCGGGGTAGCGGTTGTTCGTGTTCGGGGTGGATCCGACGCCGTCGGTGATGGAGTCGCCGAAGGCCACCACCCCGTCCCGGCGCGGGGCCTTGCCCCCGGAGACCTCGACGCCGGACAGGTAGTACCAGGAGTCGCTGGTCTCCTTGAACGCCGCAGCGCCGCGGTCGAAACGGTGGTCCCCGTCGGCCCGGTAGCTCGTGGCGGAGGCGGCCGCGTGGAAGGTGGCAGGCCCGGTCGGCGCGGCGAGATACAGCGTGACGGTCACCGACTCCAGTGCTCCGACCCGGAACGGCACCCCGTCGCTGAGCGCTCTGCCACCCGCCGGGATCGTCACCGACCGGTCCTTGCCGAAGGACAGCCGCCGGACCGAACCGGCCTCGACCGAAGCCCCCTCGTCCGTACGGGCCACCGTCGCGCCGGTGATGCGCAGCGGGGTGGAGCCGTAGCGGTTGGACAGTTCGATACGGGCCTTCGTGCCGCCCGTACTGACCCTGACCACTTGCCGGACCGTGTGGTCGGCGAAGCCCTGCTCGGACCAGTTCGGCCCGAACGGCGCGATCGGCGCCTGCGGCGAAGCGGCCCAGCCGCCCTGCCACGCCGTCCGGCCGCGCTGCTCGGCCGCGACGCGCCGGCGGACCCGGTCGGTCCGCCGCGCGACGACCGGCAGCGCCGCCAGTACGGCTGCGGAGAGCAGCGCAACACCCGTACGCCGTAAAGAAGTTGTGGAACCCATCTGTCCCGCCCCCTGTCGTGGATCACGTGCGTGCGACACGGTCAATCACTGATCGGCTCGGACTATTCCCAGGGGCGGGACATGTGCTCTCCCCGCTAACGGACGTCGACGAAGTCCTGGCGGCCGTAGTCCGCGTAGTGCGTCTTCACCGTGTCGATGTAGCGCATCTGCCAGGTGCCGTCCTGCTGCGCGGTGAACTTCTTGCTGAAGGTGCCGTTGCTCAGGGTCTTGGCGGTGCCCAGCTGCTTCCACGCGGCGCCGCTGGTGGAAGCCTTGAAGTAGATGCGGACCGTCTGGCCGGCGTACGTCTTCCAGGAGGTCCCGGACTGCTGCATCAGGCCGCCCTTGGCCGTGATCGTCGTCCCCTTGCGCACGCCCTCGGGCGTGACGTCGTCATTCCACAGCTCGGTCGCCTTGCGGCCGAGCTTGAACGACGTGCTGTTCAGACCCGCGGCCGAGTGGCGCAGGCGCCAGTAGCTGCCGGCCGTGCCCTTCTTGGACGGGGACTGTGTGAAGGTGGCGCCGTACCGCGCGGTGAAGGAGTCGACGGTCGACCAGCTGCTGCCGTCCGTGGAGTGCTGGATGGAGATCTTCGCCGACGTGCCGGCGGGGTACGAACCCTCCTTGACCCCCAGCTTTCCGGTGAAGGTGACCTTCCGGTACTTGTCCACGCCGGCCGTGAGCGGCGTGAACGTGCTGGTCTTCGCCGAGCTGACCTGGAAGGAGTGCGGAGCCGGGTCCTTGAACCAGCCGGACGAGGCGTGGGCCTGCACGTCGGCCCGGCCGCTCTGCAGGACGGTGCGCACACCGGAGAAGGTGCCGTCCGTCTTGGTGACTGCCTTGTTCTGCGCGTCCGTCATCACTTCGATGCCGGGCAGCGGCTGCTCGGTGCCGTCGTCGGCGACACGGGTGACCCTGCCCTTCACGGGGATGTCGCTCCCGTACGGCGCGGTGACGGAGCCGGTGGGCGCGTCGACCTTCAGCTTCAGCTCCTGCTGACGGAACGGAAGCCGGAGCGTCTCTTCCTCGGAGTTCACGTAGAAGCGGATGGCGCTGGCGGTGCTGTACTCGTTGAAGGTCCGCCGGAGGGCGAAACGCCCCTTCTCGTCCGTGATTTTCTCCCCTTCGTCGCCGCTCACCTGGCCGCGGTAGCCGACCGTGGCCCCCGCGAACGGCTTGACCTCGTGCGTGTTCGGGTCCTCGGCGACCAGGGTGCCGGAGATGTCGTGGGTGTGGGCGTCGTACGAAATCCACGGGTGGCTGCTGGTGACGGTCAGCTGCGGGTCGAGGCCGTAATTGAGGTCGCCGTTGTCGCGGTCGACGAGCTCGTCCGGCCGGCCCTCCCTGACCACGACGTCCATCGTGTAGACGCCCATCCGGGGAAGCGTGACCGGATCGGTCAGGAACGTCAGGTCCCAGCAGTCGTGCTCCGGGGTGCAGCCGTCGGTGTCATGGAGACCGAGCGTCTTGAGGACCGTGTCGCTGCCCCTCTCTCGCACCCGGATTTTGACGTCCCCCGGGAGTATGTTGCTGTCCAGCGAGTTGTAGACGACATGGATCCGGCCGTCCTTCTCGTAGGACCAGGTGTGTGATTTGAGGGTGACGTCGGCCGCCTGCGCGGCGGGCGCGGCGACAAGTGTGGATGCAGAGATCGCGAGGGCCGTGCCCATCGCTGCCGTGATCTTTCTCAAGGGTTCCCCATCAGTCCCGCTCCGGTTGATCTACCGCAGGTGTGACACCTCGGACGGCCCGAGGGTTGTACTGCCCGGAACGCGCGTCCGGGGCGTCAGGCGTCGCTCTTGAACAGGGCGGCGGCCAGCGTCCGGAAGACGTCCTCCGGAGCGCGGTCGCCCAGGGGGCGGTCCAGGTTGCGGGTCAGGAGGAGGGTCGCGAAGCCGTGGGCGGCCGACCAGGCGGCGATGCCGGTCAGTTCGGCGTCCGCGGTGCGGTCCTGGGGGAGCGCGGCCACTTCGGCACGGAGTTGTTCGTACGAGCGGGCCTGCGCGGCGGCCAGGTCCGGGTCGTCGGTGCGCAGGAGGTCCGGGCGGAACATCACCTGGAAGTGCGCCGGGTGGCCGACTGCGAAGCCGACGTAGCGCACGCCCGCGTCGCGCAGGTCGTCGAGTCCCGGAGGGCTGCCGTCAGCAGGTCGTGACCCTCGGTGGCGATCGCGGTCAGCAGGCCCGCCCGGTCCTTGAAGTGGTGGGCGGGGGCGGCGTGGGAGACGCCCGCCCGGCGGGCGAGGTCGCGCAGGGAGAGGGCGGCCGGGCCCTGTGTGCGGATGACGTCGAGCGCCGCGGTGAGCACGGCCCGCCGCAGGTCGCCGTGGTGGTAGGTGTCGCGGCTGGTCATGCCCAGCAGATTACGCCGAATTTAGTCGTTGACAAGTTTGACGGGAAGGGGGAATCTGGTCAACGCCTAGATAAGCGGTGTGCGACCGGGGGAGGGGCCATGGCCGGGGAAACGGTGGAGTTGGGGCGCGTGCGGCAGATGTGGCATCTTCTGGAGCCGCTGCACGCCGTCGTCTATTACGCGCCCGAGGTCTTCGGCGAAGCGGAGAAGCTGGGGTACGCGACGGACGTCCGCTGGCCGAGCTACTTCGCCTGGCGGCCCGCGCCCCTGGGGGCCGTGAGCGCCGAGGTCGTCTCCGCGGTCTTCTACAGCTTCAGCCCCCGCATGGTCGCGGAGTACGTCCCGGCCGCCTGGGAGGTCGCGGACCCGGCGGAGGTCCTGGCCGCGCGGACGCGCGGGATGGACGGGACGTACCGCGCGCTCTTCGGGGATCGGGCCGACGGGCCCGGGATCGCCGAGGCCGCCGCGCTCGCCCGGCGGGCCGCCGAGGCCGTGGACACCGCCGGCCGGCCGCTCGCCGCCGCCAACGCGGCGCTGCCCTGGCCCGACGCCCCGCACCTCGTGCTGTGGCAGGCGGCGACCGTCCTGCGCGAGCACCGCGGCGACGGGCATGTGGCGGCGCTGCTCGCCTCCGGACTCGATCCGGTCGAGGCCCTCGTCGGCTTCGCGGGCATCGGGGCGGCGTCCGCCGGGACGTTTCGCAGCCGGGGGTGGAGCGAGGAGGAGTGGAGCGCGGCTGGGGAGCGGCTCGTGGCGCGTGGACTGCTGGACGAGGACGCGGTGGCGACCGGTGCCGGGCGCGCGCTGCGTGCCGGCATCGAACGGCGTACCGACGAACTGGCCGCCGCGCCCTGGCGGGCGCTCGGGAGCGAAGGGACCGCGCGCCTCGCCGAACTGCTGGGGCCCTTCTGGGTCGAGGTGCTGAGCTCCGGCCTGCTGCCCTCGGAGACCACGCTGGGGATCGGCAAGGTCTAGCTTCTGGGCTCGTGGCATTCTGAGAGCATTCATCCCGACCCGTCAGGACGGAATGCCGTGATACGCAGGTTCAGGACAGCCCTCCCCGTCGCGGCGCTCGCCGCGCCCTCGCCGTCACCGGCTGCACCCCCGGTGCGGAAGGCGACGGCGGGCAGGGCCGTGCGACCGGTGACGGCGGTACGAACCCGCTGCGCAACCCCGACGGGACGAAGCCGGGTCTGGCCCCGGTCGCCTCCGAGGCGGACAGGGCCTCGGCCCGGCAGCTGATCGGCAAGGTGTCCACCAGGGGGCGCGGGCCGAAGACGGGTTACGACCGCGACGAGTTCGGTTACGCCTGGATGGACACGGCGGACGGCGTGCCGCTGGCGCGCAACGGCTGCGACACCCGCAACGACCTCCTGGCCAGGGACGGGGAGGACCTCGAGTACCGCTCCGGCTCCGACTGCGTGGTCGTGGCGATGACACTGGACGACCCCTACACCGGCACCACCGTCGAATGGCGGAAGCAGAAGGCCGCCGCCGTGCAGATCGACCATGTCGTCCCGCTGTCCTACGGCTGGCAGATGGGCGCGTCGCGGTGGTCCGAGGACAGGCGCGAGCAGCTCGCCAACGACCCGCTCAACCTCATGCCGGTCGACGGGCCCACCAACGGCTCCAAGAGCGACTCCGGTCCGGCGTCCTGGCTGCCGCCGAACAAACAGATCCGCTGCTCGTACGCGGTGCGGTTCGCGCAGGTGACTCTGAAGTACGAGATGCCGGTGACGGCGGCGGACAGGGACGCGATGCTCGCACAGTGCGGGGCGTAGGAGGACGTCCCGGGGCACAGAGGGACGTCGCGGGGCGCGCGGGGGAACGCAGGGGCGTGGAAAAGCCCTTGGGCGGGGGACCGGGACGATCTAGCCTGCCCGCGTGGAACCGACTATCACTACGCTTGCCGAACGACCGCATCTCCAGGGCCCCATGTGGCGGATGCTCGACAGCTGGCCCGAGTTCATCCTGCACGACCCGGTGGGCTGGGCCACCATGGGGCGCATAGTCGCCGAGCTGCCCGAGTACGTCCTCGTGGGCACCGACGCCGACGGCGCCGTGGTGGCGCGGGCGCTTCTGCGTGCCGTTCGCGCTGAACGCCGAGGGGCGCGGGGAGCTGCCCGCGCGCGGCTGGGACCAGGTGCTGCTGTGGGCGTTCTCGGACCGGCGGCACGGCCGTGTGCCGGACACGGTGAGCGCCATCGAGATCACGGTCGCCAACACGCACAAGGGGCGCGGGATTTCGGAGAAGATGCTCACCGCCCTGCGCGAGAACGCCCGTGTGCACGGATTCGGTGAGGTCGTCGCGCCCGTGCGGCCCAATGCCAAGCACCTGGAACCGCTCGCGCCGATGGACGAGTACGCGTTCCGCACCCGGCGGGCGGACGGTCTGCCGCACGATCCCTGGCTGCGGGTCCATGTCCGGGCGGGCGGAATCGTCGAGGCCGTGGCGCCGGCATCCATGACGGTGTCCGGCTCGCTCGCGCAGTGGCGGGAGTGGACCGGACTGGCCTTCGACGCGGACGGGCCCGTGGAGGTTCCGGGGGCGCTGGCTCCGGTCCACTGCGAGACGAGGGGCGGGTACGCCGTGTACGTCGAGCCCAATGTGTGGGTGCGCCACCGTCTGTGAACGGGCCGGTGACACAGGACCGGGGAGGCCGTCCCCCTCCGACGGCCTCCCCGGTCCTGCTGTCCTGCGGTTCTGCCGCTGATCAGAGCTTCAGGTCCCACTGCGAGTCGTCGTGGGAGATGCCGGGGGAGACCTCGACGACCAGGTTCTCGGCGTCGGCGGGGGCGTCGAAGGCGTACTGCAGGGTGGCCTTCTTGCCCGGCATGATCGATCCGGTGAAGATCTCGCCGACCTTGTCGTCGATGATCTCCTCGGCCTTCACGCCCTCCTCGCCGGCGCGGGCCTCGGCGGTGATGAACGTGGCGTCGAACTTCTCCTTGCCGGCGTTGTCGATGACGACCGTGACCAGGTATGCCTTGTTGCCCTTGGTGTGGCCGAGCGCGTACTCGCCGGGGGTGTACGCCTTGGGGTCGGACACGGTGACGGTCAGCTCGTCGTCGTAGACGGCCGAGTCGCCGGCCTCCAGCGTCTCTTCGCTGCTCTTGTCCTCACCCTTGTCCTCACCCTTGTTCCCGCTCTTGCCGCCGCCCTTCGCGGAGCCGTCGCCCGGCTCCTTGACCGCCGACGAGTCGCTGATCGTCTTGTCGATGTCGCTCACCGCGTCGTCCACGGCCTTGAACAGGATCACCGCGCCGACCACCGACATGATCAGGGAGATCAGGCCCAGGACGGTGCCCGCCAGGGCGACGCCCTTGTTGGTGGCCCCGCCGCGCTTGGCGCGGCCCCGGCCGGCCAGGCCCATGATCAGGGCGATGACGCCGAGGATGCCGGCGAGCCAGAAGAAGAACGGGATCAGACCCGACAGCGCGCCGATGATGCCGAGGATCAGGGCGGCGGTGCCCAGTCCGTTGCGGGCCTGCGCGGCGGGGACCGGAGCCTGCGGGAACTGGGGCTGCTGCGTGTACTGAGACATGGATGTCCTCCGGACAAGGTGTGTTCGGGACTGCCTGCCGCCCCGTGCTGCGATGGAGTAATCACAACAGAGCTTGTGAACCGAGTCAACACAATTGCTTGGAATGTTTCTGTTCACGCCGTGAAGTGGCCTCTCTTGTGTGCGCAGGTATGCTCGGCGTCACAAGCAGGCGCAGGTGTACGAGGGGAGCCGGCCGGTGTCGGACAACGCAACAGAGGTGACCGCCGCCGGAATCGCCCGGCTCGCCGGGGTCGGACGCGCCGCCGTGAGCAACTGGCGCCGCCGTCACCCCGACTTCCCCAAACCCGTCGGCGGCACCGAGACGAGCCCTTCCTTCGCCCTCGCCGAGGTCGAGCAGTGGCTGCGCGACCAGGGGAAGATCGCCGAAGTGCCCCTGCGCGAGCGCGTCTGGCAGCAGCTCTCCGGACACCCGGCAGGCGCCGTCCAGGCCCTGGTCCACGCGGGCTGCGCGCTCCTGCTCGTACGCGACAGGCCCACCGCATGGCTCCAGCTCGCCGCCGTCTCCGACGAGAAACTCGCGTTCCTGCTGCCGCCCGCCCTGGAGGAGGTCCTCGCTCCCCGCTTCCGGTCCGGACGCGCCGTTCACACCCCCGGCACGCCCGAACTGACCCCCTCCGTCCCCCTGTTGCGCGCGGCCGCCGAGCTCGCCGCCGAGCTCGCGCCCGTCAGACGTACGAGTTCCTGCTCGGCCGCCACCTCGACGCCAACCCGCGCCAGCACGCGCTCACCCCGCCGGGCCCCGCCGCCCTGATGGCCGCCCTCACGGGCAGCCCCCGCACCGTTCTCGACCCGGCCTGCGGCACCGGCACCCTGCTGGGCGCCGTCGTGCGGACCACCGCAGGCACTCAGGAAGGACCGGCCGTCCACGGCCAGGAGGCCGACCCCGACCTGGCCGCCCTCGCCGCGCTGCGCCTCGCCCTGCGGACCGGGACCGGCACGGCCGAAGTGCGGGTGGCCGCCGCCGACTCACTGCGCGCCGACGCCTTCCCGCACCTCGCCGCCGACGCCGTGATCTGCCACCCGCCGTTCAACGAACGCAACTGGGGCCACGACGAGATGGCGTACGACCCCCGCTGGGAGTACGGCTTCCCGGCCCGTACGGAGTCCGAACTCGCCTGGGTCCAGCACGCCCTCGCCCGGCTGCGCGAGGGCGGCACCGCCGTCCTGCTGATGCCGCCCGCGGCCGCCTCCCGCCGCTCCGGCCGCCGGCATCCTCGCCGACCTGCTGCGGCGCGGGGCCCTGCGCGCCGTCGTCGCGCTGCCCGCGGGCGCCGCGCCCCCGTACGGCATCCCCCTCCACCTGTGGGTCCTGCGCAAGCCCGCGCCCGGGGGCCGGCCCTCGCACGAAATGCTCCTGGTCGACACCGCGGACCTCTCCGCCGCCGGCCGCGACAAGCTCGACTGGCAGGCCCTGCACACCGCCGTCCTCGACACCTGGCAGGCCTTCGACCGCCACGGCACCGTCGAGGAACGTCCGGGCGGTCAGCCGCGCGGTGTCCGTCATCGAGCTGCTCGACGACGACGTGGACCTCGCCCCCGCCCGCCACCTGCCGCCCCCGGCCGCGGGCGGCGCGCCGCCGAACTCGCCGCCGTACGCGAGCGGCTGGCCGACACACTGCGGACGACCGCCGAACTGACGCCTCCCGCCGTCGAGTCCGCCGAGCCCCCCCGCTGGCCCACCACCACCGTCGGCGAACTCGCCAGGGCGGGAGCGCTCGTGCTGCGCGCGGGCGGCGCGGGAGCCGGTTCCGGGGAACCCGTCCTCACCGAGCACGACGTCCTCGCCGCAGCGGCGCCCTCGGGCACGCTCCCCGAAGGCCCGGCGGAAACCCCCGTGCTGGTCGAGGAGGGCGACGTGGTCGTGCCCGTGCTCGGCGGAGGCTCGGTCGTACGCGTCGTCGACGAGGCCACCGCGGGCGCCGCCCTCGGCCGCGGCCTCCAGCTGCTGCGCCCGGATCAGGCGGCCGTCGATCCCTGGTTCCTCGCCGGTTTCCTGCGCGGTACCGCGAACAACCGGCAGGCCAGCAGCTACGCCTCCACCTCGACCCGGCTCGACGTGCGCCGCCTCCAGCTGCCCCGGCTGCCGCTCGCCGACCAGCGGCGGTACGGCGAACGCTTCCGCGCGCTCGCGGAGTTCGAGGCCGCGCTGCGGCGGGCGGGCCGGCTCGGCGAACAGCTGGTGCAGGGGATGTACGACGGCCTGACGGACGGGACCGTACGACCAGAGTGAGCTGTGCCACACCGGATCCGTACAACCCATGGGCCGTTGTCGGTGTCGGTGTATACGCTCGAAGCGCGCGTCCCCACGCGTGTCCCGCTCACGTCTCTCACCAGGTCTTCAGGAGCACCCATGCACGGCTCCGGCAGCACGCCGCCAGTCCGCAGTGAAGGCGTTGTCGTCACCCTGCGCGTGCTGTTCACGGCCTGCGCCGTCATCAGCTGCGGAATGCTGTCGTGCGTGCCGCTGTTCCGCGTCGCGATCCTGCTCGGCGCCCGGTCGACTGGGGGGCCGCCTGGCTGAGCCTGCGGCGGCGATCGCGGCCTTCGCCGTCGTCGGCGAGATGCCCGAGGGGCACGTCTCCACCGACATCGCCATGTCCTGCGTCCTGCTCCTCGGAGCGTGAGCGCCGTGTACTTCCTGGTCTTCGACATCAGGCACCACGCGCGGCTCGCCGCCACGGGCCCGGGGGCCGCCCTTCCGCGTGTCCCGTACGGGCCGTACAACCCGCAGGCCCCGCACGCCCCGCAGCACTCCGGGGCCGCGCGGACCCCGCAGCCCCCGTACGTCCCGCAGGCCGCCCCGCCGCAGTACGGTTACCCCAACCCGTACGCGAGCACCCCGGTGGTCAACCCGGCACCGGCGCCGCACCCGCACCCATCCCGGCGCCGGCCCCTGCCCCGG
>RHMC01000106.1 GCA_003719395.1 Streptomyces altiplanensis | reverse complement strand
TGGCCGGACGTCCAGGACTTCCCGTCCGAGGACACCTCTCCGTCGAGCTTTCCGCCCTTGGAGTCACTCACCGTGACGTCCTTCAGCCTGTCACCGGCGACCTTCACCTGCACCGGCTCGCCCGCCCTGGCGTGCTCGCCCCGGAGGTTCACCGAGACGTCGGCGGGCCTTTCCGGCCGATCGGCCACGTCTGCCCGAGCGGCCCCGCCGCCGGAGCATGCGGTGAGCGCGACGGTGAGCACCGCCGTACCGACCAGCAGATTGCGGTTGCGGTGAGGGGTGCGGGCGTGGGGGTGCGTGCGGCTCAAGCTGCTCAACGGAAAACCTTCCGGTGCGATGTCTGTCGTCCCGAACGTCCGATTGAACAGGGAGTGGACGTACGAATGGCGGAAATTTCGCCCAATTCGTCTGTGACAAATGCCGCAGAAGGAACGACGGCTGTCCGGCCGCCCCGCGAGAAGCGTGGGGAACCGGGGCCAGGGACGGGTCCTGGTCCGGGAGCGGGGTCCGGGCGGCGCGGGTCGCATCGGCGATGACTTCCACCACATCCGGACCGTACGCCTGGGAATTGATCACCTTCAGCAGCAGACAGAAGGAGCTGTTGCCGTGGGTGCGGGCCGGCCTCTCGTGGTTGCGGGCGAGGTGGCGGGTCGCGGCCCGGTGGGTGATCGCGCTGCCCGCAGAAGAGGAGCACCGGCCTCGCCTCCTGGCCGCCGGCCAGGCGCACCGGCAGGACGTACTCGGTCATCCCGGGGGCCATGGGGCAGTGCTCGCCGCCGATCCGGAAGGCGCCCGGTCCGGTCCCGGCTCGGCGTCGGTGCCGGCCCGGACGCCCGGGGGCACGGAACGCAGGTGGGCGGCCATGCGGCGGTTCGATCCGGGGCCGCCGAGACGGAATTCCGTGTGCTCGCCGAAGCCCTGTCGTGCGACGTCGTGGGAGAGGATCTGCGCGTGCGCCCCGCAGTCCTTGATCAGGGCGGCGAGCTCCAGGAGTGCGAAGACGTCGTACCGGTGCGCCGCGCCGTCGCCGCCCGCCTCACGGTTCCCCACGAGCAGCGACTCGAAGTCCCCCGGCAGTCCGGGGAACGCCTGCCGGCGGCGCAGCTTGCGCCGCCACGGACGCGTACGGACGAGCCGGCCGACGGAAGCACTGATTCCGGCCGCGATCACGCCCAGCACGATGTCGCGTACGTCGTCGGTCATGGGGCGGCGCGCCGGCGGCCCGACGCACCGGTGTTCGAGGGGTCCTGACGGGACGGGCACGGTGAAGTTACGCTGCGCGGACACGTGTTGACTGGAGGTACGCATGCGCCGTTCCACGGTACGAGTGCTGTCGTTCTGGGCCGTCGCCGCGGCGGTGGTGTCGGCGGGCGCGACGCGCCGCCCGCCGCCGCTCCCACGGCATCACCGCCGGCCCCCGCCAAGACGCCGGTCGCCGTCGGGCACGGGGGAGCGGTCGCCAGTGTCGACGCGGTCGCCTCCGCCGCCGGGATCGAGGTCCTGAAGCGGGGCGGCAACGCGGTGGACGCGGCGGTCGCCACGGCGGCGGCGCTCGGCGTCACCGAGCCGTACTCGGCGGGCATCGGAGGCGGTGGCTACTTCGTCTACTACGACGCCAAGTCCCGCACCGTACGCACGGTCGACGGGCGCGAGACCGCGCCGCTGAGCGCCGACGAGTCCCTCTTCCTGGAGAACGGCAAGCCCATCCCGTTCGACCAGGTGATGACGAGCGGGCGCAGCGTCGGCACGCCCGGCACCCCGGCCACCTGGGACACGGTGCTCGACCAGTGGGGCAGCAAGCCGCTGCGCACGCTGCTCGCCCCCGCCGAGAAGCTCGCGCGCGACGGCTTCACCGTCGACTCCACCTTCCGCTCCCAGACCGAGGCGAACGAGGCGCGGTTCAGGGACTTCCCGGACACGGCGGAGCTGTTCCTGCCGGGCGGGAAGCTGCCGGTGGTGGGGTCCCGGTTCAAGAACCCCGACCTCGCGCGCACGTACGAGAAGCTGGCCCGCGGCGGTGTCGGCGAGCTGTACCGCGGCGACATCGCCCGCGACATCGTGCGTACGGACCGCAAGCCCCCGGTCGACCCGGAGGCGACCAGGGTGGTGCGGGCCGGCGACCTGACGGCGAAGGACCTGCGCGCGTACGGCACGCTCCGCCAGAAGCCGACGAAGATCTCCTACCGCGGGCTCGACGTGTACGGCATGGCGCCGTCCTCGTCGGGCGGTACGAGCGTCGGTGAGGCCCTCAACATCCTTGAGCGCACCGACCTGAGGCCCGGGGCCACCACGCAGGCGCAGTACCTGCACCGCTTCATCGAGGCGAGCCGGATCGCGTTCGCGGACCGGGGGCGGTGGGTCGCGACCCGGCCTTCGAGGACGTCCCCGTGAAGGGCCTGCTGTCCCAGCGGTTCGCCGACTCGCGGGAGTGCCTCATCAAGGACGACGCGGTGCTGAAGAGCCCGCTCGCGCCGGGCGATCCGCGCAGGCCCAAGGGGTGCGGTGCGGCGGGGACGGCGGCCCCGACGACGTACGAGGGCGAGAACACGACGCACCTGACGGCGGCCGACAAGTGGGGCAACGTCGTCGCGTACACCCTCACCATCGAGTCGACGGGCGGCAGCGGCATCACCGTTCCCGGCCGGGGCTTCATCCTCAACAACGAGCTGACGGACTTCTCCTTCGCGCCCGCCAACCCGGCGGTCCACGACCCGAACCTGCCGGGACCCGGGAAGCGTCCGCGCTCGTCGATGGCCCCGACGATCGTGCTGGAGGACGGCCGCCCGCTGCTCGCGCTGGGATCCCCGGGCGGCGCGACCATCATCGCGACGGTGCTCCAGACCCTGACCGGCCACCTGGACCGCGGACTGCCGCTGGTCGAGGCGATCGCGGCGCCGCGCGCGAGCCAGCGCAACGCCGCGACGACGGAGATCGAACCCGGTTTGTGGAACAGCCCGTTGCGGCCCGAACTCGAATCCATCGGCCACGCCTTCAAGAGGAACCCGGAGATCGGCGCGGCGCACGGGCGACCAGCGTCTGCCGGACGGGCGGTGGCTCGCGGCGGCGGAGAAGGTGCGGCGGGGCGGCGGCTCGGCGATGGTGGTGGCGCCGAGCGGCAGGCCGTAGCACGCCCGGCGCGAGCGCTGCGGGGCTCCGCCCCCGGGCCCCGGACGTCCTCCGGGGGCGGAGCCCCGGTGCGAAATTCCGGCCCCCGCCTCACAGCGCCGTCAGCACGCGCGGACCGTGTCCGTGACCGCCACCGTGTGTTCCGCGTGGGAGGCGCGGCTGCCGTCGGAGGTGCGCGGCGTCCATCCGTCGGGGGCCGCGCGGTACGCGTCCCGGCCGCCGCCGGTCAGCACCGGTTCGACGGCCGGCACCATGCCGTGACGCAGGACGGGGCCGCGCCCCGCACGGCCCTCGTTCGGCGCCTCGGGGCCCTCGTGCACGGTGCGGCCCACGCCGTGGCCGCCGGGCCCCCGCGGGGTGCCGCAGCCCGCGGACCGGCGGACGCGGCCGATCGCGGGGGGCGACGTCGCCGATGCGGTTGCCGGGGACGGCGGCCGCGATGCCCGCGTCCAGGGCCTCGCGGGCGGGGGCCTGCACGATCTGCGGTTTCACGTTCTGGGAGAGCGGCGGCGCGTCCGCGGCGGGTACGGGCACAGGAGCGGGCCGTGGTTCCACCGCCACGCATCCGGTGGCGGAGACGGAGGCGGCCGAGACCGCCACCCCCATGAGGAACTTCGCTGTGGTTCTCGTTCGGTGCACCCGCGCAACTCTGCTGGGCGCGAGGTGGTTTGGGGAGATCACCGGGGGAGATTGGCCCGCACGAGTGATCCGGAACGGTGGTGTCCGGCGAACGTCACGCTCCTGCTCCCCGCCCCTCCCCGGGGTCCCGGCCGACGCGGCCCCGCACGGGGCGGAGCCGCGAGCACCCCGGACTACTCGCCGGTGGCGCCGTCGATGCGCTGGCGGAGGAGATCGGCGTGGCCGTTGTGGCGGGCGTACTCCTCGATCATGTGGACGTAGATCCAGCGGAGGTTGTACGTCCTTCCGCTGCGGTGCTTGCCCTCCATCAGGTCGTCGAGCGAGCGTGTCGCGGCCAGCTCGCGAGACCGGCCGGCCGCCTCGCGCCAGGCGGTGTGCGCCTGCGCCCAGGTGTCCTGGCCGGTGAAGCGGAAGTCCCCGTCCGGGTTCTCGTCGCTGGTGTAGGGCCGCGGCACGTCCTCGTCGGCGAGCACCCGGTGGAACCAGCCCTGCTCGACCTCCGTCAGGTGCCGTACGAGACCGAGCAGCGACATGTCCGAAGGCTCCACGGCGGTCTCCCGCAGCTGCTCCTCGCTCAGGCCCGCGCACTTGAGGGCCAGCGTCTCGCGGTGGAACTCCAGCCAGCTGTCCAGCATCTCGCGTTCACCGGCGGTGGTGGAGGGGTGGATGCGCTCAGGATTCGTCATGGTGATCATCGTCGTTCACCGGCCTGCCCGACACCATCGTTTATGCGGCGGGCGTATTGGGCGTACCGGGCGTACCAGGGGTGCCGGGCGTACCGAGCATGCCGCGCAGCAACTCGCCGAACCCCCGGCGCAGTTCCTCCTCGCCGGGTACCGCGGAGTGGTACGAACCGGCCGCGCAGGAGAACATCAGCCCCTCGCACCAGGCCACCAGCGACAGGGCGTGCCGCTCCGGCTCCCGTGAACCCGCCGCCGCCATCAGCGCGTTGAGCGGCTCCCGGAACCGGTGCCGGCCGGTCGTGTCGTAGAACTCGCGCAACTCGGGCCGGCGTGTCGCTTCGAGTCCCAGTTCGTAGCGGGCCACGAGCAGCTCGCGGTGGTGGGTCAGGTAGCGGTGGAGGGCGGCTGCGAAGGCCCCGACGACGCCGTCGAGGCCGGCCGACGGGGCGGGCATCCCGTCGAGGGCGTGCACCTGCGCCTCGCGTTCGGCCAGCCGGCGCACCGTCGCCTCCAGCAGTGCCTGGCGCGTACGGGCGTGGTTGGACGTGGAGCCCTGGGGGAGCCCGGCGCGTTCGTCCACCGCCCGGTGGGTGAGTCCGCGCATGCCGCGCTCCACGAGCAGGGTCAGGGCGGTGTCGGTGATCAGCTCGGGCCGGGAGCGGCCCGTGGCGGCGGCGCGTGCGGTCATGGGAACAGCCTACCGCCCGCAACTACACCTGTAGTACGGTGAGGAAGTCACTACAGGTGTAGTTGCCGAGGAGGAGCCATGGCCGTCACTGCCCACTCCCAGCCCAAGCCCCAGCCCCGCGCCGTCGTCGTGGGAAGCGGGATCGGCGGGCTGACCGCCGCCGTCGCCCTGCTCCAGCGCGGCTGGCAGTCACCGTCCTGGAACGCGCGGCCGCCGTGGAAGCGGTCGGCGCCGGAATCGGCCTCGCCCCCAACGGGCACCACCTCCCTCGACGTCATCGGTCTCGGCGAGGAGATCCGCGAACTGGCCGCCTGGCAGGGCGACGGCGGCATGCGCTCGCCCGGCGGCCGCTGGCTCTGCCGTACGAACAGTTCCGCCGCCGCCGAGCGTTTCGGCGGTCCCCTCGTCCTCGTCCACCGCGCCACCCTGATCGACCGCATCGCCGCCCGGCTGCCCGGCGGGGCGCTGCGCACCGGATCACCCGCGACGCTCGCCGATCCCGGAGTGGCGGGTGGCCGCGCCGCCGTCGTCACCACCCCCGACGGGGACATCGAGGCCGACCTCGTCATCGGCGCCGACGGGGTCGAATTCCGCGATGCGCCGCGCCCTCTTCCCGGACCACCCCGGCCCCGTCTATGCCGGGATCACCACCTGGCGCATGGTCGTGCCGGCCACCGCCGCAGCCTCCTTCGCGCCGCACGAGACCTGGGGCCGCGGCGCCCTCTGGGGCAGCCAGCCGCTCCTGGACGGCCGAATCTACGCGTACGCCGCCGCAGCGGTCCCCGCCGGAGGCCACTCGCCCGACGGGGAGAAGGCCGAACTCCTGCGCAGGTTCGGCGACTGGCACAGCCCCGTCCCCGAGATCGTCGCCGCGGCCGGGCCCGACGAGGTCCTGCGGCACGATGTGCGCCACCTCGTCGCGCCGCTGCCCGCCTTCCACCGCGGCAGGACCGCGCTGCTCGGCGACGCCGCGCACGCCATGGCCCCCACCATGGGCCAGGGCGGCAACCAGGCCATCGAGGACGGCATCGTCCTCGCCCACCACCTCCCGGACGCGGGCGACGTCGGGACCGGCCTGGCGGCGTACTCCGCCGAGCGGCTGCCGCGTACCACCGGCATCGTCCGCAAGTCCGCGAGGATCACCAGGCTGATGTCGGTCCGCAGCGTCCCGGGCGCCGCCCTGCGCGACACCCTGATGACGCTCGCCGGCTTCGGCCCCGGACTGGCCCTGCGCGCCTTCGACGGCATCGCCGACTGGCTGCCGCCGCAGCGCACGTATGCTGCCGGGGCACCGGACCCGCAGATCCGGGACCATCAGGCACAGCGTTAGGGAGACCCTCAGTGAAGGTCGGCGTCATCGGGCTCGGAGACATCGCGCAGAAGGCGTACCTGCCGGTACTGACCGCCGGGCCGGGGCTCGAACTGCACCTGCAGACCCGCACCCCCGCCACCCTCGCGCGGGTCGCCGCGACCTACCGCATCCCCGACGCGCAGTGCCACTCGGCCTCGACGCGCTCCTCGGCCAGGGCCTGGACGCCGCCTTCGTGCACGCGCCCACCGCCGTGCATCCCGAGATCGTGACCCGGCTCCTGGAGGCCGGCGTGCCGACGTACGTCGACAAGCCGCTCGCGTACGAACTCGCCGAGTCCGAGCGGCTGGTGCGGCTCGCCGAGGAACGCGGCGTCAGCCTCGCCGTCGGCTTCAACCGCCGCCTCGCACCCGGCTACGCGCAGTGCGCCGAGCACCCGCGCGACCTGATCATCATGCAGAAGAACCGCGTCGGCCTGCCCGAGGACCCGCGCACCCTCGTCCTCGACGACTTCATCCACGTCGTCGACACCCTGCGCTTCCTGGTCCCCGGCACGGTCGACCACATCGACGTACGCGCCCGGGTCGTGGAGGGCCTCGTGCACCACGTCGTCCTCCAGCTCTCCGGCGACGGGTTCACCGCCATCGGCACCATGAACCGGATGAACGGCTCCACCGAGGAGATCCTCGAAGTCTCCGGCCAGGACACCAAGCGCCAGGTCGTCAACCTCGCCGAGGTGGTCGACCACAAGGGGCAGCCGACCGTCCGCCGCCGCGGCGACTGGGTGCCGGTGGCCCACCAGCGCGGCATCGAACAGTGCGTCGATTCCTTCCTCGGCGCCGTACGGGCCGGAAAGCTGCTCAGCGCCCGGGACGCGCTGCTGACTCACGAGCTGTGCGAGCGGGTGGTGCGGGCGGCCGAGGAGCAGCGGGCCGCCTGAGGGCCCGTACGCCCTCGGCCGCGCACAGCAGGACCAGCACGGCGAGTGCGCCGGTGACGGCCCAGTCGCCGAGCCCGGCGTACGCCGTCGTACCCCGGGCCAGCGGGACGTCGTACACCGCGGAAGCGCTCCGGTCCGTCCCCAGCGGCGAGCCGGCCCGCCCGCCGTCGGGGCCGAACACCGCGCTGACGCCGGTGAGCGTGGCGTGCGCCACCGGGCGCCCGTTCTCGGCGGCCCGCAGCGCCGCGAGCGAGGCGTGCTGCTCGGGCGCCCAGCTGTTCTGGAACGTCGAGGTCGCCGACTGGGTGACCAGCACTTGCGCGCCGCTTCGGGCCAGCTCCCTGCTCATGTCGGGAAAAGCCGACTCGAAGCACACCAGAGGACCGACGCGCAGCCCGTCGGCTGCGCCGCTTCCGGAGAGCGTCATCACCACGGGGCTCGCGCCACGCCTGCGGTCCTCGCCCGCCGCCTTGCCCACCGAGGTCGCCCAGCCGAGCACGGAACGCGCCGGGACGTACTCGCCGAAGGGGACCAGACGCATCTTGTCGTAGCGCTGACCGGTGACGCCCTCCGGGCCGATCAGGACCGAGCTCTTGAAGATGCCGGGCCGGTCGGAGCGCCGTGCGTCCACATTGACCAGCACTTCGGCGCCGACCGCCCGGGAGAGGGCGGCGAGCCTGGCCGCGAGGTCGGGGTGTTCGGTCAGGTCCGCGCCGACGCTGCTCTCGCCCCACACCACCAGGTCGACATCCTGCCCCGCCAGGTCGCGGGTGAGCGCCTCGCCGATCGCGAAGCGCCGCTCGGGGGCCCCGGCGCCGTCGACGACACCGGGCTGGACGACCGCGACACGCACCCGGCCCGACGGTTCGGGGCGCGGCGCCCACGCCCACACGGCGCCCACCGCGACAGCGCTGGCCGCCGCCGCGGCCACCACGGGCGTACGGGCCCGGCGCACGGACACCAGCACGACGACGCCGGTGTTGACCACGACCACCAGCAGGCTCACCAGCCAGACACCGCCGACCGAAGCCAGCCGCAGTGCGGGAGCAACCTCCCACTGGCTCGAACCGAGCAGCCCCCACGGGCCGCCCAGGCCCTGCCAGGACCTGACCAGTTCGGCCATCAGCCAGCCGGAGGGGACGACGGCGAGCGCGGCCGTCGCGCGGCGGGCCGACGGTTCCCCGCCCAGCATCGACCTGACCAGCCACCCCCAGGGCAGCCACAGCAGCGCGAGGAGTGCCGCCAGGACCACGATGAACACATGCAGGCTCGGCACCAGCCAGTGATGTACGGCGATCATGAAGCCGGTGGCGCCGAGCCAGCCGTCCAGCGCCGCCCGCCGGCCCGTCGGGGCGGAGCGGATCAGCAGCATCCACGGCACCAGGGCGACGTACGCGAACCACCAGAGGGAGGGCGCGGGGAAGGCGAGCGCGGGCAGTGCCCCGAGCGCCACCGCGGCGGCGCCGCGCCACCAGGGCGATGACAGCCAGTCCTGCCGGCCGGCCGGAATCCGCATGCGGCGCCTCCTCGTCCTGCCGCTTGCCCCGTAAGGGGTCCGGGAGCAGTCCCTGCCACCAGTGTGGGGGAGCGCGGCGATCGCGGACAGTGTGCCCGCAGTGGCCCGGACGTAACGGGCTTTCCCGCACGTCAGCGCGTGGTGCGCCGCCATTTCTCCCGCACGACCACGGAGTGCAGCCGCCAGCCGTCCTCCGTGCGCAGCAGGCCGAACGCGCAGCGTCCGCCGGTCATGAGGACGGGCCCGGCCGTCGGCTCGGACCCGCCGCTGTCGCCGGGCGCGGCTTCCGGGCGCATCGGGTTCACATAGTCGGCCTGAAGCTCCGCCCGGTCCCCGGTGTCGCCGTTGCGGTCTTCGAGCCGCAGCCGCCTGTTGACGATGAGGTGCTGACGTACGGGAAAGAGCCGCGACGTCTTTGCCAGCCAGTCCGCGACCTCGGCGGCCGGCCCCTCGATGCCGCCTGCCGTGCGGTAGTCGGCCCGGCCGTCCGGGGTGAACAGGGCGCGGTAGCCGTGCCAGTCGGCGTCGTCCACGGCCACGGCGTATCCGGTGATCACTGCGTCGATGGCCAGTCTGTCCATCACGGTCGCGAGCTCTGCGCGCTGCGTCATCGGTTCAGTCTCCGGCAGTGCGCGCCCCGGGCCAAGAGCCCTGCACGCCACGAGAGGCGCACCGGCGCGGAGCGGGGCGCCTTGGTGGCACCCGCAGCCCGGCGGGAGCAGGCTCGAGACGAAGACCCGGAGGCCGCGTGACGTATTCGGCCGTGGCTTACGAACGCGTCGGAGGCGAGTCCGGCGCAGCCGTGGTGGTCCCAGGCGTTTTGGCGGATCACGTCACGGAAAACCGGTGCGGGTCCGGAACGGGATTTCGCTGATCACCGTGCGGTGGCCGCTCCGTCGAACCAACGAGCGATCGGCCAAAGGCCGTATGAACCGCCGGGTGGTGCCTAGGCCACTTCGACGACCTCGCCGCGCACGGCCGCGTCCCACTGCAGAAGCAGGAGTTCGTACTCGTCCGCAGGCCATGATCCGTCCGTGCGCGACTCGACCAGGGCGCGGATCGCCTCGTTCGCCTCGGTCAGGGGCCGCACGGAACCAGACGGCGGGGGTGAGCGGTACATGCGACAAGACTACGGCGAGGCACTGACAGCGAGCACCAGTACGGCAGTGGCTTTCCTCGCACTAGGGTTGGACGCCGGGCGCCGAGCGGCGGTGCCCGCCACCCCGCCAGGAGGTCGCACACCTTGTCCGAGCAGCGCGTTCACACCACATCCGTCCCCGGCCGAGGCGGCCTCGACCTGCGGGCCGACTGTGCGAACTGCTTCGGTCTGTGTTGTGTCGCACTCGCCTTCACGGCCTCGGCGGACTTCGCGATCGACAAGGACGCCGGGCAGCCCTGCCCGAACCTCCAGGACGATTTCCGCTGCGGTATCCACCAGCGCCTGAGGCCGCAGGGTTTTCAGGGCTGCACCGTGTACGACTGCTTCGGCGCGGGGCAGCGGATCTCCCAGGTCACCTACGCCGGACAGGACTGGCGGCAGGCCCCGGACACCGCGCGGCAGATGTTCGCCCTCCTCCCTGTCGTGCGGCAGCTCCACGAACTGCTCTGGTACCTGAACGAGGCACTGGAGCTGGAGCCGGCCCGTGCCCTCCACGGCGACCTCCGCAGCGCCCTCGCCACCGTCGAACGCCTCTCGCAGGGCAGCCCGGACGAGCTGCTGGCGCTGGACGTGGCAGCGCACCGGCAGGACGTCAACGCTCTCCTCCTGCGTACGAGCGAACTCGTGCGCGCCGGCGTCACGGGCGGCGGGAAGGGCGACGGGAAAGGGCAGAGGGGGCAGAGGGGCGGCAAGGGGAAGAAGGGACGCCGGACCAAAGACCGCAGGGGTGCCGACCTCATCGGTGCGAAACTTCAGGGCGCCGACCTCCACGGCGCCGACCTGCGGGGGGCGTACCTCATAGGCGCCGATCTCAGGGGCGCCGACCTGCGGGTGGCCGACCTGATCGGGGCCGACTTCCGCGACGCCGACCTCTCGGGCGCCGACCTCACCGGAAGCTTCTTCCTCACCCAGTCACAGCTGAACGCGGCGAAGGGCGACGCCGGCACCAGGCTCCCGCCCGCGCTGACGCGCCCTTCGCATTGGTGAGACCGGTGAGACCGGCAAGAGGCGCGGGTCAGCCCGCCGACTCGCCCGCGTGCGGGCTCAGCGTGTCGGTGCCGACCAGGATGAACAGTGCGATGCCGAGCAGGACCCGGTAGATCACGAACGGCATGAAGCTCTTCGTCGTGATGAAACGCATGAACCACGCGATCACGGCATAGCCGACGACGAAGGCGATGATCGTCGCGAAGATCGTCGGACCCCACGACACGTGGCCGCCCTCACTCGCGTCCTTGAGCTCGAAGACACCGGAAGCCAGCACCGCGGGGATGGCGAGCAGGAACGAATAGCGTGCTGCCGCCTCGCGGGTGTAGCCCATCAGCAGACCGCCGCTGATCGTCGCGCCGGAGCGCGAGACGCCCGGGATCAGTGCCATGGCCTGACAGACGCCGAAGATCAGGCCGTCCCTGACGCCCAGTTCCTTGAGCGTCTTGCGCTCCCTGACCGCGCGGTGCTTGCCGCCGGCCTCGTCGCGGGCCGCGAGGCGGTCGGCGATGCCGAGGACGATGCCCATGACGATCAGCGTGGTGGCGATCAGCCGCAGGTCGCGGAACGGGCCCTCGATCTGGTCCTTGAAGGTGACGCCGAGCACGCCGATGGGGATGGAGCCGACGATGACGAGCCAGCCCATCTGGGCGTCGTGGTCACCGCGCATCGACTTGTCGACGAGGGACTTGCACCAGGCGGAGACGATCCGGGCGATGTCCTTGCGGAAGTAGATGAGGACGGCCGCCTCGGTGCCGATCTGGGTGATCGCGGTGAAGGCCGCACCCGGGTCGTGCCAGCCCGCGAAGGCGGCGGTCAGCCGAAGGTGGGCGCTCGACGAGATCGGCAGAAACTCGGTGAGCCCCTGGACGAGTCCGAGGATGAATGATTCGAACCAACTCATGGGGCTAATGCCGTCCCGGATGTGATTGTGCAGCAGCGTGCAGATGCGGTCAGGTCCGTCGCTGGGCAGAGTATCGTCCGCGGCGACAGCCCCCGCGGGAAGCCCCCGTCTGCGTGCCCGGCCGGCGGGGACCGGATCCGGCGGCCCCGCTTGGCTACTTGCCGGTCTGACCGCGCAGCCGGTGGCGCTTGCGCCAGGCGACCACCGCCGCGCCGAGTCCGGACAGCGCGATGAACCCCATGGCGATCAGGAACGCGGGAGACGTCGGGGACGAGGCGCTGCTTCCCGCGATGACGTACGCCGCCGTGTTGGGGACCGACCCGATCCCCGTCGCCAGGAGGAACGGAAGCCACCCCATGCGGGAGACCGCGGCGCAGTAGTTGGCGGCGGCGAAGGGCACACCGGGGAACAGCCGGACGGCCAGCATCGTGCGGAAACCGTGCCGGCTCAGCTGGCCGTCCGCCGCGAGCAGCACCCGCCCGCGCAGCAGCGGACGCAGCGCCTCCTGGCCCAGCGACCCGGCCGAGCGAAGGCGATTCCGGCGCCGACGACCGTTCCCGCGACGGCGGAGACGAGCCCCGCCTGCGAGCCGAACAGGGCGCCCGCGGCGAGATTGAGGATCGGCCGCGGTACGAACGCCGCTGTGCACAGCCCGTACGCGAGACCGAACAGCACGACGGCCGCCGCACCGCTCAGCTGGGGCGGCCAGCCCGCGCTCAGCAACCGCTGCGGTTCGAAGACCAGCACCGTCGTCACCGCTGCCGCGAGCATCACCACGAGCAGCGACAGCCGGGACCAGGGGGAGAGCAGCGTCCTGGTGCACCGGACGGTGAATCCTGCGGGCGAAGCGGCGGGCTCGAGCATCCGGGGAGACTAACCGAGAACCGCGTGTGATCGCTGTAATGCGCACCGCACCGCTTCGTGACGGCTTCGTGAACCTCTTCTCCCACCTCAGCCGCCGAAGGGCCGGAGGGGGAGGGAAAACCGTTCGACGCGAGGGCGGCCGTCGGCGAGGATCGACGACATGTCCAGGCACGCCTTCCTCGCAGCGCAGACCGCAGTGGCGGATGCGCCGAAGGCTGCCGTGAACATCCCCGCAGCAATCACTTCCGCAGCACTCGCCTCCGCAGCAGTCGCTGCCGCAGCGCCCTTCGGCGGCGCCCGAAGCTGACCCTTCCCGGATCGTCCGGCGGACCCCGCAGGGGGAGGGTCGGCAAGGCCCAGGGGTCCCTCTCACGCTTCGACCTTCCGAGGAAGATCACCATGCCCAAGACGGCATACGTGCGCACCAAGCCGCACCTGAACATCGGCACCATGGGCCACGTCGACCACGGCAAGACCACCCTGACCGCCGCCATCACCAAGGTCCTGAGCGAGCGCGGGACCGGCACTTTCGTGCCGTTCGACCGCATCGACCGGGCCCCCGAGGAGGCGCTGCGCGGGATCACCATCAACATCGCGCACGTCGAGTACGAGACCGACACCCGGCACTACGCGCACGTCGACATGCCGGGCCACGCCGACTACGTCAAGAACATGGTGACCGGAGCCGCGCAGCTCGACGGGGCGATCCTCGTCGTGTCCGCGCTCGACGGGATCATGCCGCAGACGGCCGAGCACGTCCTGCTCGCCCGCCAGGTCGGCGTCGACCACATCGTCGTCGCCCTCAACAAGGCCGACGCGGGTGACGAGGAGCTCACCGACCTGGTCGAGCTGGAGGTGCGCGACCTGCTGTCCGCGCACGGCTACGGCGGCGACGCCGTGCCCGTCGTGCGGGTGTCCGGGCTGAGGGCGCTGGAGGGCGACCCGCGCTGGACCGCGGCGATCGAGGCGCTGCTGGACGCGGTGGACACGTACGTACCGATCCCGGAGCGCTACACGGACGCGCCGTTCCTCATGCCGGTCGAGAACGTGCTGACCATCACCGGGCGCGGAACGGTCGTCACCGGCGCCGTCGAGCGCGGCACGGTCAGGGTCGGCGACCGGGTGGAGGTGCTGGGCGCGGAGACCGAAACGGTGGTCACCGGTCTGGAGACCTTCGGGAAGCCGATGGAGTCCGCCGAGGCCGGGGACAACGTCGCGTTGCTGCTGCGCGGCGAGCGCGCGACGCCGTGCGCCGCGGCCACGTCGTGGCGGCGCCGGGCAGCGTGGTGCCCAGCAGGCGTTTCACCGCGCAGGTGTACGTCCTGTCGGCGCGGGAGGGCGGCCGTACGACGCCCGTCACGAGCGGCTACCGGCCGCAGTTCTACATCCGTACCGCGGACGTGGTCGGCGACATCGACCTCGGCGAAACGGCTGTCGCGCGCCCCGGCGACACGGTCACGGTGACCGTCGAGCTGGGACGTGCGGGTGCCGCTGGAGCCGGGGCTGGGCTTCGCGATCCGCGAGGGCGGACGCACGGTCGCGCCGGCACGGTGACGGGCATCGCGGCCTGAGCGGAGCCGGGGCGGGCGGGCCGGGAAGCTGTTCCCGGGCCGCCCCTTCCCGCCGCGACACTTCACGGATCCGCTGCGGGGAGTTCCCCCCGAGGACACGGCACGGAACTGCTCCCCGGCGCGGGGCGGGCCGGCCGGCGCCGCACAATGGTGGGGTGGACGAGCCGATACCCGTGATCCGGGACGTGGACCGGGGCACCGCCAAGCTGATGCCCGACGTGGACCGGGAGCGGGCCTGGCTGCCTCACGGTCGACGGCGCGCCCCAGTCGTACGTCGACCTGGACGATCCCGCCCATCTGGAGTTCGAGTACGCGCGGCGCCTCGCCCATGTCGTCGACTGCGCCGCGGAGGAGGGCGCACCCCTCGACGTGCTGCACCTCGGCGGCGGCGGCCTCTCGCTGCCCCGCTACACGGCGGCCACCAGGCCGGGCTCGCGCCAGGACGTGGTGGAGGCGACCGGGGCCTGCTGGCGCTGGTCGCCGAACACCTGCCGCTGGCCGAAGGGTCCGGGATACGGGTGCACGGCGCCGACGCGCGCCAGTGGCTCGAGAACGCCCCGGCCGCCTCCGCCGACGTACTCGTCGCCGACGTCTTCGGCGGTTCCCGGGTGCCCGCGCACCTCACGTCCGTCTCGTACGCGCGGCTGGCCGGACGCGTCCTGCGCCCCGGCGGGATCTACGCGGCCAACCTCGCGGACGGCGCGCCGTTCGCCTTCCTCCGCTCCCAGCTGGCCACCTTCGCGGCCGTCTTCGAAGAGCTCGCCCTGATCGCCGAACCGGGTGTGCTGCGCGGCCGCCGCTTCGGCAACGCGGTGCTGATCGCCTCGCACGTCCCCGTCGACACGGCGGCCCTGGCCCGCAGGACCGCCGGGGACGTCTTCCCCGCGCGCGTGGAGAGCGGTCCTTCGCTGGCGCGCTTCATCGGTGACGCGACGGCGGTACGGGACGAGGACGCGGTGGAGTCACCCGAGCCGCCCGGTGGTGCTTTCGGCATCGGCTGACAGCACGGCGGGGCGGGCGAGACGCGGGGAGGGACGGGCACATCCGCCTTCGGCGTCCCGTGCGTACGACGGGTCAGGTTCCGTACGTCGGGCACGAACAGCACCGCGGCGGTGACGAGCACCACCAGAGCCGCGCAGCCCCACAGCGCCTCCTGGCGCCCGACGAGACTTTCGACGGGTCCGGCCACCGCTGTGGCCAGCGGCAGCATCGCGACCGAACCGAACCAGTCGTACGCCGACACGCGTGAGAACTTCTCCTCCGGGATCTCCTGGTGGAGCGCCGTCATCCAGGCGACACCGAACACCTCGATCGCGACACCGCTGAAGAACATCACCGCGGCGAGACCCGCCGCCGGCAGCGGTACGGCGAGCGCCGCCGACGGCAGGGCGAGCGGGAAGACGCACAGGGTTCCGACGAACAGCAGACGCCGGGGCTTCCACCGCATCATCACCAGCGCGCCGCCGACCGTGCCGACACCGAAGGCGGCCAGAGCCAGGCCCCAGGGCGCGGCGCCGCCCAGTTCCTCCTCGGCGACCAGCGGCCCGTAGACCGCCTCGGCGCTCCCACGACGGCGACGACCACCGAGAACTGCGCCACGATGCTCCACAGCCAGGGCCGGCCGACGACCTCGTGCCAGCCTTCGCACAGGTCGGCCAGCATCCCGCCGCCGGATTCGCGTGGCTTGATGTGGCTCACGTCGAGGAAGGCCCGCAGCGCTCCGGCGAAGGCGAACGCCGCGGCGTCGACGGCGAGGACCCAGCCGGGTCCCACCGCGGCGACCAGCGCGCCGCCGAGCGCCGCGCCGCCGATGCCGGCGCCGTTCATGGCCATCCGGAAGAGCGCGAAGGCGCGGTTGGTCTGTTCGCCGCTGACGCTGGACAGGAGCATGCCCTCGGCCGCCGGGTTGAAGAACGCCTGGCCCGTGCCGCACAGGGCGGTCAGGACCATCATCTGCCACAGCTGGGGATCGCCCGTCAGGACCAGTAGGGCGAAGGCTCCCTGGGAGAGGCAGTTGAGCGCGTTGGCGGCGACCATCACGTGGTGGCGCGGCATCCGGTCGGCCATCGCGCCGCCCACGAGGAGGAACAGAACGAGCGGCAGGGTGCGGGCCGCGGCCACCATGCCCACGTCACCGCCGTCGCCGCCGGCCTGGAGGACGGCGAACGCCGCCGCGATCAGCGCACCGTGGGTGCCCAGATTCGTCACGACCGCGGCGGCGGTCAGCAGTGTGTAGTTACGGCCGGCCCATTCGGGGCGGCGGGCTCGGCGGGGAGCGGCGGCAGGAGATGTCACTTCCGGACTATCGCTGGCGTCGGCCGCCGTTGCCAAACCGATTCGGCGCCGGCGGCAGGCCTGCTCAGGACTCGATCAGCCGGACCGTTCCGAGGATCTTCCGGATGGTCGCGTCGGGGAGCTCGTCCTTGACGCCCTTGGAGGTGTACAGGCTCCAGACGGCGAAGTCGCCGTCGGTGTCCTTGAAGGCGAAGGCGATCGACTTGCCGTCGGTGTCGCACTTGTCCTTCTTGGCGACGCCCGTGACGGAGGCGACGGACACGCTGCCCTTGAGCCCGGACGCGGAGGTGAAGGGAGTGGCCCTGGAGACCTTGAACGTGCCGGTCTCCTTCTGGTCGTACGCGGCGAACACCCAGTTGTCGGCCACGTTCTCGGCCTCGGTGGTCGTGGTGCGGGCCCCGTTCGCGCCCCGGGTCCCGGCCGCTCCGAGCAGCGTGTTCTTGCCGCACCACCCGCTCTTGAAGTACGCCGGCGCCGACATCCCGATGAGGGGTTTGTCCCCCGGGTTCACGGTGTCCGCGATGCTGAGGGTGATGCCGGATGCCTGCACCTCCCACTCCGGCGGTACGTCGAAGCGGGTTCCGTGCTTCGGGTTGGTGACGACCTTCCAGCCGGGGATCGTCGGCTTGGCCTTCTCGACCGAGCCGCCGCGCGGATTCTCGACGGGAGAGGTGGGGGCGGAGGGGGCCTCGGAGGTGGCGGAAGGCGACGACGTGTTCTTGCCGCCCGCCCGGGTGCCGCCGCCCTCGTCGTCCTTCCCCAGGACCACCGCGCCGGTGATCACGGCCGCCGCGACGACGGCGGTGGCCGCGGCGATCGCGACGATCGCGGTCTTCTTCCGGTTGCCGTCCGGCGGCCGCGGGCCGCCCGGCGGCGTCAAGGGCGCGTACGGCTGCTGCTGATAGGGATTGGGCTGCTGGTACCCCGACTGCTGATAGCCCGGCTGCTGGTAGCCAGGCGACTGGTACCCCGGCTGCTGGTACGGGTTCTGCTGCGGGTCCTGCGGGTTCTGCTCGCCCCCGGGCGGCTGCTGTCCTGGCCACATGACCGGTAACGATAGAGGTGCGCGGCCCGAGCCGTTGCTTCCGCCCCCGAGGGGATGGCCAAGTGTGCCTACTCGTGGGTAACCTGGCGCCGCATGAGCGCAGATCAGATGTCCGTCGGCGACATGCTCGCGGCGACGGTTCCCATGGCCCGTACCCTCAACCTCGAATTCCTGGAGACCACGGAGGAGCGCGCCGTGGTCCGCCTTCCGGACCAGGCCGACTACCACAACCACGTGGGCGGCCCGCACGCCGGCGCGATGTTCACCCTCGCCGAGTCGGCGAGCGGCGCGATCGTCCTCGCCGCCTCTCGGCGACCAGCTGTCGCGTGCCGTGCCGCTCGCCGTCAGGGCGGAGATCGGCTACAAGAAGCTCGCCATGGGACCGGTCACCGCGACCGCGACGCTCGGCCGCCCGGCGGCGGACGTGGTCGCGGAGCTCGACGCCGGACAGCGCCCCGAATTCCCTGTCGTGATCTCCATCCGGCGCGAGGACGGCGCCGTGACGGGCGAGATGACCGTCGTGTGGACTCTGCGTCCCCACAGCTGACCGCGTCCCCGTGTGACGGGAGCGACCTCCCGGACGCCGTCACGCCGCGGTGAGGTACGGGTAGGCTGCCCGCCGTGTGCCACGGGGGCGCACGGCGGACAGCCGCCCTCCCCACGACGACAGGAACCGGCGTTGCACATCACGGAGTGGCTCGAGACCATCCCGGCGGTCAGCATTTACCTCCTGGTGGGGGTTGTCATCGGGCTGGAAAGTCTGGGCATTCCGCTGCCGGGCGAGATCGTTCTCGTCAGCTCGGCCCTGCTGGCCTCCCAGCACGGCGACATCGACCCGTACGTCCTCGGTGCGTGCGCCACGGCGGGCGCCATCATCGGTGACTCGATCGGTTACGCGATCGGACGCAAGGGCGGCAGGCCGCTGCTCGCGAAACTGGGCCGCAAGTTCCCCAAGCACTTCGGCGAGAGCAACATCGCCATGGCGGAGCGTTCGTTCGAGAAGTGGGGCATGTGGGCGGTCTTCTTCGGCCGCTTCGTCGCCCTGCTGCGGATCTTCGCGGGACCGCTCGCGGGCGTACTGCGCATGCCGTACTGGAAGTTCCTCATCGCCAACGTCTTCGGCGGCATCCTGTGGGCGGGCGGCACCACCGCCGTCATCTACTCGGTGGGCGTGGTCGCGGAGGCGTGGCTCAAGCGCTTCTCGTGGCTGGGCCTGGTGCTCGCCGTGCTGTTCGGCGTCACCTCGATGCTCGTGCTCAAGAGCCGCGCGAAGAAGGCCGCGGCCCAGTCCGAGGAGCGGTCGCAGGCCGGGGAAGAGCCGGTGGTCACCGTGCCGGAGAAGGCCGCGGCGACCGCCGACTGACGGCGTCGCCCCGCGCCTAGTCCGCGTGCGCCTCGCGGTGGCTCCTGGCCAGCTCCACGTACATCGCGGCGTTCAGCTTGATGCCCTCGCGCTCCTCCGGGGTCAGCTCCCGCCTCACCTTGGCGGGTACGCCGGCGACCAGCGAGCCCGGGGGCACTCGCATGCCCTGGGGCACGAGCGCCTGCGCGGCGATCAGCGAACCGGCGCCGATGTGCGCGCCGTTGAGCACCGTGGCGCCCATGCCCACCAGTACGTCGTCCTCGACCGTGCACCCGTGCAGTACGGCGTTGTGCCCCACGGAGACGCGGTCGCCGACCGTGACGGGGAAGCCCGGGTCCACATGGACCGTGCAGTTGTCCTGGATGTTGCTGTCGGCGCCGAGGACGATCGGCCCGCAGTCGGCGCGCAGCACGGCGTGGTACCAGACACTGGCGCCCGCGCCCAGCGTGACGTCCCCGATCACGACGGACGTCGGCGCGGCGAAGGCCGACGGGTCGGTCCGCGGCTCCTTGCCGCCGACGCCGGTGATCAAAGCCTGCTGTGCCATCGCGTGCTCCTCGGTGCTTCGTCGCTGGTCGGTCGCGCCAGGGGAACCGTAAGTGACGCCCCCGGTCTTCAGGGCGCCGGGTGGGGCGAACATCACAGCAGGCCGCTCCGGGCCGCCCGCGTCCCGCCGACTACCGTGTGCGGGTGCCGAAGAACAGAAACACGTTCTCATCGTTGTCTGCGCTGGCCGCCTGGCGCCGCCGTCTGGTGACCGGCGCCGTGCACGCCGGATGGCGCTGGGTGCAGCAGGCCGGAGCGGTCAGCGCGGAGCGTCCGGGGCGGCTGCGCTTCGGTGCGATCGGCACCGGAACGAAGCTCGCCTTCCCGCAGGGCACCGTGTTCGGCGAGAAGTGGATCCGCCTCGGCGATCACTGCATCATCGGCGAGCAGGTCACCCTGACCGCCGGAATGATGCCCGGCCTCGACCTCGGTCCCGACCCGATCCTGCGGCTCGGCAACGGTGTGGTCCTCGGCCGCGGCAGCCATGTCATCGCCGATACGACGGTGACCATCGCGGACGACTGCTACTTCGGCCCGTTCGTGTACGTGACGTCCACGAACCACAGCTACGACGATCCCGACGTCCCCGTCGGCAAGCAGTGGCCCCGCACGGAACCGGTCGAGATCGGCCCCGGCTGCTGGATCGGCACCGGCGCCGTGATCCTCCCGGGCGCCCGGCTCGGCCGTAACGTCGTCGTCGCGGCGGGCGCGGTCGTACGGGGCGAGGTTCCCGACCACGCGGTGGTGGCCGGGGCGCCCGCCCGGGTCGTACGCAGCTGGGACGCGGTGAAGGGCTGGCAGCCGCCGCTGCGCACGCCCGCGCCCGTACCGATCCCGGAGGGCGTCACCCCGGAGCAGCTGCTGGCGCTGGCCGAGCTGGAGACCGGGGCCGCCGAGTGAGCCGCGGCGGATGCCGGTCCGCTCACCCCGCGGCGAGCAGCACCGTGCCCACCACCGCCAGCCCGGCGCCCGCCGCCTGCACCGCGCGCAGCCGTTCCTTGAGGAGGGCGAGGGCGCACAGCGCCGTGACGACCGGGTAGAGGTTGGCCAGTACGGCGGCGACGGTGACGGGCCCGCTCTGAGCGGCGAGGGAGTACGTGCCGTTCGCCGCGACGTCGGCGAGACCGACGAACGCCAGAGCGGGCAGCGCGGACCGGATCACGCGCATCCCGCCGTCCTCGGGAAGGGCCTTCGCGCCGCGCCTGACCGACACGTACAGCGCCGCGCCGCCGACCGCCACGTTGGTCACGCGCTGGACGAAGAGCGCGAGGAACAGCCCCACCAGAGTGGTGGACGCCTCGGCGATCAGGGCCAGCACCGCACCGAAGCCGACCGCCGCGACCAGCGTCAGTGCGACCGCCTGCCGCTGCACCGGTGCACCGCGCAGCTGCGGACCGCTCGCCAGCACCACTCCGGCGACCGCGACCGCGATGCCGGCGAACTGCAGCAGTCGGGACGCTCGCCGAGGACCAGGCCGACCGTGACGGGCACGGCGACGCCCACCGACCCCAGCGGCGAGACGACACCCATGGGGCCCAGCGCGAGGGCCTTGTAGAAGCACAGCATCGCGACGGGACCGACCGCGCCCGCGGCCACCGCGAACCACAGCTGCGGCCCGGCCTCGCTCCAGCCGCCGGTCGCGACGACGACCGCGCCCAGCACCACCACGGCGATGGTCTGGGACACGACGACGACGGTCAGTGCGGGCGTGCGCCGGGTGAGCAGCCCGCCGCCGAAGTCGGCCAGCCCCCAGAGCAGGCTGGTGGCCAGGGCGAAGAGTGCGGTCATGGCGGTGCCTCGCAGTACAGTGCGGTGAACGGTTCGGTGCACTAGACCGTAGTGCAGTTCACTGAACTATGTCATCCAAAATATTGGACGGAATGTGACGGACCTCGACCAGCTCACGCAGTCGCTCGCCCGCAACCTCAAGCGCTGGAGGACCGAGCGCGGCTTCACGCTGGACGCGCTGGCCGCCCGCGCGGGCGTCAGTCGCGGCATGATCATCCAGATCGAGCAGGCGCGTACGAACCCGAGCGTCGGCACCACGGTGAAGCTCGCCGACGCGCTCGGCGTCAGCATCACCACCCTGCTCGACTACGAACAGGGCAAGCAGGTCCGGCTCGTACCGCGGGAGCAGGCGGTCCGCATGTGGTCCACGGACGCGGGCAGTCACACCACGCTGCTCGTCGGCACCGAGACCCGTGGCCCGCTGGAGCTGTGGGCCTGGCGGCTGGTGCCGGGCGACAGCAGCGCGTCCGACCCGCACCCCGCCGGAACCACCGAACTGCTGCACGTCACCGCGGGTGAGCTGACCCTCGTGGTCGACGGCGAGCCGCACTCCGTGCCGGCGGGGACCTCCGCGACGTTCGAGGCGAACGTGCCGCACGCGTACCGCAACGAAGGCGCCGAGACGGTCGAGATGACGATGGCCGTATCGATTCCGCCCGTACGCTGAGACGGTCAACGCGCTCCCCGGGGGCGGCTGTTAGCGTCTGTCCATGCGCGCGCCCCTCGGAGACTTCGACCACGCCACGCCCGCCCCGGACTGCCTCGGCCTGCTGACCGCGCCGGTCGCGGAGGCCGTGCGCGCGTGGAGCAACGACGTACCCGCCGACCAGCTGGTCTACGTCGACACCGACCCGGAGATCGCCGACACGGCGGCCTTCGTCGAGCACTACGGCACCGGACTTCTCGACGCCTCGGCGAACTGCGTGGTCGTCGCGGGCAAGCGGGGCGGCGAGACCACCCTGGCCGCCTGCGTGGTCCTCTCCCGTACGCGCGTGGACGTGAACGGCGCGGTCCGCAAGCACCTCGGCGCGCGCAAGGCGTCGTTCGCCCCGATGGACACGGCCGTCGGCGAGACCGGCATGGAATACGGCGGCATCACGCCGGTCGGGCTGCCCGCCGGCTGGCCGCTGCTCGTGGACTCCGCCGTCACCGGCGTCCCGTGGGTCCTGATCGGCAGCGGCCGCCGCAGGGGCAAGCTCATCCTGCCCGGCAAGGCCTTCGCGGGGCTGCCGGGCGCGGTCGTCGTCGACGGGCTCGGGGTCTGATCCCCTCCGGCAGTGCGCCCCCGGCCGGCCGTCAGCCGAGCCGGGGGATCTCGATCGCCGGGCAGCGGTCCATGACCATGTCCAGTCCGGCGGCACGGGTGCGTTCGCAGGCGGCTTCGTCGACGACCCCGAGCTGGAACCACACCGCCTTGGCACCGGCCGCCACCGCCTCGTCCGCGATGCCGCCCGCGAGGTCGCTGTTGACGAACACGTCCACGACGTCGACCGGGAACGGGATGTCGGCCAGGGACGCGTACCCCTGTTCGCCGTGGACCGTCTCGGCCTTGGGGTGGACCGGCACGATGCGCTTGCCGTAGCGCTGGAGCACCTCGGCGACGCCGTACGCCGCCCGCGACCGGTTGCCGGACAGACCCACCACCGCCCAGGTGTCGCCGGACTGCGTGAGGATCTTGCGGATCGTTGCCGGGTCGCCGTACACGCCCTGCCTCCTGGGGTCGGAAGGTCACTTGTGGTGATCAACGGGCGACGCCCTGCGGGCATTCCCGGGGCGGCGCGCCGGTCCGTTCTCCGGCGCGTTGTTGTTCAAAGTTGTACCGCTGTGTATCGTCGCGATGTGTGACTTGAAGTTTCAAGTAACTTCGGACCGGTCGACCCACAGGAGAGCCCCTCACATGACTCCCCCCACCAGCACCCTCGGCGTCCCCGTCATCAGCGGCACCGCTGCCCGCCACACCCCCTCGCTCCACGGCTACGACACCGGCCTGCTCGTCCTCCGTCTCGCCCTCGGCCTGACCATGGCCGCGCACGGCGTGCAGAAGCTCTTCGGCTGGTTCGGCGGCGGCGGGCTCGAAGGAACCGGCCAGTTCTTCACCGCGAGCGGCTACCCGGCCGGCGAGGCGATGGCGGCCGTGGCCGGTCTCACCGAGACGCTCGGCGGCCTCGGGCTCGTCCTCGGGCTGCTCACCCCGCTGGCCGGCGCGGCCCTCGTCGGCACCATGGTCAACGTGCTCGCGGTGAAGTGGGGCGGCGGTTTCTTCGCCCCCAAGGGCATCGAGTACGAAGTGCTCCTCACGGCGGCCGCGGTCGCGCTCACGCTGACCGGTCCCGGCCGGTACGCCGCCGACCGCTTCCTGCCCGGCCTGCGCACCCTCCGGCTCGCCCTCGGCGCGCCTGCCGTGGCCGTCGGGCTGGTGGTCGCCGCCGTCGTCCTGCTGCTCCGGAAGTAGCGCCCTCCGGTCTGCGCATAGGGTGGGCCGAATGCAGGAGCAGTACCGGACCGTCGACAGCGCGGGTGTGCATGAAGCCGAGATCGGCCGATCGCGCTTCCTCTGCGCGCTCGCACCCGCCGCGACCGAGCGGGAGGCGCAGGACTTCGTCGCGCGCGTCCGCAGGGAACACCCGACGGCGTCGCACAACTGCTACGCGTACGTCATCGGCGCGGACGCCTCCGTGCAGAAGGCGAGCGACGACGGCGAACCGGGCGGCACGGCCGGTGTACCGATGCTCCAGATGCTGATGCGCCGCGAGGTGCGGTACACCGTCGCCGTGGTCACCCGCTACTACGGTGGCGTGAAACTCGGCGCGGGCGGGCTGATCAGGGCGTACGGCGGAGTGGTCGGCGAAGCCCTGGACGCCCTCGGCACGATCACCCGGCAGCGCTTCCGGCTCGCCACCGTCACCGTCGACCACCAGCGGGCCGGAAAGCTGGAGAACGACCTGCGGGCGACCGGACGCGCGGTGCGCGAGGTGCGGTACGCCGACGCGGTCGCGATCGAGGTCGGGCTGCCCGAGGCGGACGTCGAGCCCTTCCGCCGCCTGGCTGGCCGACCGCCACGGCGGGCACGGCGGGGTTCGAGCTCGGCGGAGAGCGTACGGCGACGCCTGAGGGCGGACGCCGGCGTGCCTCGCGCAGCCCCGGCGCGCCTCGCCGCCGCGGTCACGCCGGGGGCGGCGCACCGCCGACAACCGGGGCGACCACAACCTTGCGTGACTGGCCGTCATGACGGTCCGGAAGCCCCGCTGTGCTCCAGGACTCGGCCGGCCGTATCGCGGAAACGTCACGCGGACGGGTTTCGCGGGCGGCACGCCCCCGGCACCTCGGGGGGCGCATCAGGATCCGGCGCCGATCCCGGGGCCGCACGGCGGCGCCGGCGCGAGCGGAGGCACCCTGGCGCGCGGGGCACCGGCAGGGCGCGCGACGCGGGT
>RHMC01000105.1 GCA_003719395.1 Streptomyces altiplanensis | reverse complement strand
GTGTGCGGGGAGCGGTTACGCCCCGAGCAGCTTGCGCACCCGGTCCGCCCCCCACCGCGAGCAGCAGCGTGGGCAGTCGCGGTCCGGTGTCCCGCCCGACCAGCAGCTGGTAGAGCAGCGCGAAGAACGACCGCTGCGCGACCTTCAGCTCCGGCGTCGGCTTCGCGTCCGGCTCCAGCCCCGCCATCACCTTCGGCACGCCGTAGACGAGCGTCGTGAGCCCGTCCAGCGACCAGTGCGAGTCGAGCCCGTCGACGAGCAGCCGCAGCGACTCCCGCCCGGCCTCGTCCAGCGAGCCCAGGATCTCCGCGTCCGGCTCACTGCGCACGACCGTGCGCTGCTCGGCCGGGACCTGGGTGGTGATCCAGTTCTCGGCGCGGTCGAAGCGCGGCCGCACCTCGTCGAGCGACGTGACCGGGTGCTCCGGGTCCAGCTCGCTCAGGATGCGCAGCGCCTGGTCCTCGTGCCCGGCGGTGATGTCGGCCACCGAGGCGAGCGTCCGGTACGGCAGCGGGCGCGGCGTGCGCGGCAGCTCACCGGCGGCCGTCCTGATCGCACGCGAGTGGGCCGCCGCGTCGGCCGGCAGGACCGTCCCCTCGGCGACCTTCTTCTCCAGCGAGTCCCACTCGTCGTAGAGCCGCTGGATCTCCTGGTCGAAGGCGATCTTGAAGGACTGGTTGGGCCGGCGGCGCGCGTAGAGCCACCTGAGCAGCGGCGCTTCCATGATCTTCAGCGCGTCGGCGGGCGTCGGCACCCCGCCCTTGCTGGACGACATCTTCGCCATCCCGCTGATCCCCACGAAGGCGTACATCGGCCCGATCGGCTGCACCCCGCCGAAGACCTCGCGCACGATCTGCCCGCCCACCACGAACGACGACCCGGGCGACGAGTGGTCGACACCACTCGGCTCGAAGACCACGCCTTCGTACGCCCAGCGCATCGGCCAGTCGACCTTCCAGACCAGCTTGCCGCCGTTGAACTCGCTCAGCAGCACGGTCTCGGAGTGCCCGCAGGCGCACGTGTACGACAGAGCAGTGCTCTCGTCGTCGTACGCCGTCACCGTGGTGAGGTCCTTGCCGCACACCGTGCAGTACGGCTTGTACGGGAAGTACCCCGCGCCGCCGCCACTGCCGTCGTCCTCGTTCGCCGCCCCGGACCCCTCGGCGGCCTCCAGCTCGGCCTCGTCGACCGGCTTCTGCCCCTGCTTCTTGACCTGCTGCTTGGGGTCCTTCTTCGTCCGGTACCGGTCGAGCACGGCGTCGATGTCGGCCCGGTGCTTCATCGCGTGCAGGATCTGCTCGCGGTAGGCCCCGCTCGTGTACTGCTCGGTCTGGCTGATCCCGTCGTACTCGACGCCGAGCTCGGCGAGCGCCTCGGTCATGGCGGCCTTGAAGTGCTCGGCCCAGTTCGGGTACGCCGACCCGGCCGGCGCGGGCACCGACGTCAGCGGCTTGCCGATGTGCTCGGCCCACGACTCGTCGATCCCCGCGACGCCCGCCGGCACCTTGCGGTACCGGTCGTAGTCGTCCCACGAGATGAGGTGCCGGACCTCGTACCCGCGCCGCCGGATCTCGTCCGCGACCAGGTGCGGGGTCATGACCTCACGCAGGTTGCCCAGGTGGATCGGCCCGGAGGGGGAGAGGCCGGACGCGACGACGACCACCGGAGCGGCAGCACCCTCGTGTTTCGCCCCAGGGGCACGTCGCTCCGACTCGGCGATGACCTCGTCCGCGAACCGGGAGACCCAGTCGGTCTCTGTGCTGCTCTGAGCCACGATCGGCACGTCCTTCTTCCTCGATAGCTGGCACAGCCATTCTCCCAGACCGGGCGGCCCCGTCCGAGGCTGCCTTTATACGAGAAGACCGCCTCCCACCCCACATGAAATACTCGTCTGCACATTCCACTTTCCTCTCGACAGGAACGGCAGCTCATGGCCTCGGTCCATTCCCTCGCTTCGACCGTCAACCAGCGCGTCGCGGACGCCCTCTCGGCAGCCCTGCCGGAGGCCGGCGCCGCCGACCCGCTGCTGCGACGGAGCGACCGGGCCGACTTCCAGGCGAACGGCATCCTCGCGCTCGCCAAGAAGGCCAAGGCCAACCCGCGCGAGCTGGCCACGCGGGTCGTCGCGGGCCTGCCCGCCGGCAGCGACCTGATCAAGGAGATCGAGGTCTCCGGCCCCGGCTTCCTGAACATCACGGTCGCCGACAAGGCGATCATCGAGACCCTCGCGGCCCGCGCCGCCGACGACCGCCTCGGCGTACCGGCGGCCGAGAAGCCGGGCACGACCGTCATCGACTACGCGCAGCCGAACGTCGCCAAGGAGATGCACGTCGGGCACCTGCGCTCCGCCGTGATCGGCGCGGCGATGGTCGAGATCCTCGAGTTCACCGGTGAGAAGGTCGTACGCCGCCACCACATCGGCGACTGGGGCACCCAGTTCGGCATGCTCATCCAGTACCTGACCGAGCACCCGCACGAGCTGGACCACCAGCACGGCGGCCCGGAGGAGGGCGAGGCGGCGATGTCGTCCCTCAACCGCCTCTACAAGGCGTCGCGCGCGCTCTTCGACTCCGACGAGGACTTCAAGGCGCGCTCGCGCGACCGGGTGGTCGCCCTCCAGGCCGGTGACCCGGAGACCCTCGCCCTGTGGCAGCGCTTCGTCGACGAGTCGAAGATCTACTTCTACTCGGTCTTCGACAAGCTCGACATGGAGATCCACGACGAGGACGTCGTCGGCGAGTCCGGCTACAACGCCATGCTCGAAGAGACCTGCCGGATCCTGGAGGACTCGGGCGTGGCGGTCCGTTCCGACGGCGCGCTGTGCGTCTTCTTCGACGACGTGAAGGGCCCGGACGGCAAGCCGTCCCCGCTGATCGTGAAGAAGTCGAACGGCGGCTACGGCTACGCCGCCACCGACCTCTCCGCCATCCGCGACCGCGTCCAGAACCTCGGCGCGAGCACGCTGCTGTACGTCGTGGACGCCCGCCAGTCCCTCCACTTCAAGATGGTCTTCGAGACCGCCCGCCGGGCCGGCTGGCTGGGCGACGACGTGCAGGCGGTCCAGCTCGCCTTCGGCACGGTCCTCGGCAAGGACGGCAAGCCGTTCAAGACGCGTGAGGGCGAGACGGTCCGGCTCGTCGACCTCCTCGACGAGGCGATCGAGCGCGCGTCGGCCGTCGTGCGCGAGAAGGCCCAGGACCTCACCGAGGAGGAGATCGCCGAGCGCGGCACGCAGGTCGGCATCGGCGCGGTGAAGTACGCCGACCTCTCGACCTCCGCGTCCCGCGACTACAAGTTCGACCTGGACCAGATGGTGTCGCTGAACGGCGACACGTCGGTGTACCTCCAGTACGCGTACGCCCGTATCCAGTCGATCCTCCGCAAGGCGGGCGACGTGAAGCCGGCCGCCCACCCGGAGCTCGGACTCGCCGACGCCGAGCGGGCGCTGGGCCTGCACCTGGACCGGTTCGCGGAGAGCCTGGCCGAGGCTGCGTCGGCGTACGAGCCGCACAAGCTGGCGGCGTACCTCTACCAGCTGGCCTCGCACTACACGACGTTCTACTCGGAGTGCCCGGTCCTGAAGGCGGAGTCCCCGGCCCAGGTCGAGAACCGCCTCTTCCTCTGCGACCTGACCGCCCGCACGCTCCACCGGGGCATGGCCCTGCTCGGCATCCGCACGCCCGAGCGCCTCTGATCACGCGACACGGAGATGCCCCCACCGGACGGACCCCGGTGGGGGCATCTCCGCTTCCGGTCACGAAGACAGCGGATACGACGGCCGCCCGGCGGCCTCGTCGATCTCACCGTGCGCCTTCCCCAGGAGCTGCGACGCGAGGTCCATGAGCGCACGCGCGCCCGCGACCTCCTCACCGACCCGCAGCTGCTCGGCGTCGGTCGGGTGCCGTTTGGCGTACCCGTGGGCCCGCAGCTCCACGCCGTCGCTGAGCCGCACCATCGCGGCCGCCCTGGTCCTGCCCTCGTGCTCCTCGAACTCCATCTCGATGTGCCATCCGACGAGTGTGTGCATGGCCGCTCACCTCCAGCAGTTCCCTTTCCCCTTCCCTTCCAGGGTGCGCCGCCGGGCCGCTGATCACCACTCCTCACTTACCAGGAGGTGAGTACCTGACTTATTAGTCGGTACTTGTCGCCAACTCGGCACCCAGCAAGGATCGAAGGGCCCCGGAAACATCAGAAACTTCCCCCAGGAGCCCCGATGTCCACGCCCCTTCCCCTGCCTCCCGTGACCGTCCTCGGCCTCGGCATGATGGGCAGCGCCCTGGCCGCCGCCCTCCTGAAGGCCGGCCACCCGGTCACCGTCTGGAACCGCTCCGCCGCCAGGACCGGCCCCCTGGCCGCGCAGGGAGCGATCCCCGCCGAGACGGTCACCGACGCCGTGGCGGCGAGCCCGCTGGTGATCGTCTGCTTCACCACCAACGACAACGTCACCGAGGCCCTCGCCGACACCGACCTCACCGGCAAGACCCTCGTCAACCTCACCAACGGCACCCCGGCCCAGGCCCGCGACCTCGCCGCCCGAGCCCGGAAGCAGGGCGCCGCGTACATCGACGGCGGGATCATGGCGGTCCCGCAGATGATCGCGACCCCGGCGGCGTACATCCTCTACAGCGGCGACGTAGCAGGCGTACGCGACCCACCGCCCCACCCTGGCCGCCCTCGGCGGCACCCGGTGGGTCGGCACCGACCCGGGCCGCGCGGCCCTCCACGACCTGTCGCTCCTCACCGGCATGTACGGCATGGTGATCGGCGTGGCGCAGGCCTTCGCCCTGATCCGTACGGAGGACGTCACGGCCACCGAGTTCGCCGAGCCGCTGCACGCCTGGGTCTCGGCGATGCTGGGCGGAATGATCCCGGAGATGGCCACGGCCATCGACTCCGGGCAGCACCTCACCGACGTCTCCAGCCTCGGCATCAACCAGGCGGCTTTCCGGAACTTCCTCGCCACGTACGACGACCAGGGCGTCAGCTCCGAACTCTTCGTCCCCTTCCAGAAGCTCCTGGACCGCTCGGTGGAGGAGGGCCACGCGGCGGACGGCCTCTCGCGCCTGGCGGATCTGCTCACGAAATAACGTCCGCCACGGCGAACTCGCACCACACGGTCTTCCCGGGCTCGCGCTCGCCGACCCCCCACTGTCGGCGAGCGCCGCCACGAGCAACAGCCCCCGCCCGGACTCCCCGTCCGGCTCCCGCACGCGGGGCAGCCCGCCACCGCTGTCGTGCACCTCGATGCGCAGGAGCCCGTCCCCGTACAGCCACAGGCACAGCCGGTACCCCCGCCCCGGCGGAACGCCGTGCACCAGCGCATTGGTCGCCAGCTCGCTCACGCACAGCAGTACGTCGTCCACGCGCTCGCCCCTACCCCAGTCAGCCAGGGCCCGGCGTACGAACTCCCTGGCGGCGGACACGGAGCGTCGGTCCCGCCGGTAGAACCTCTCGCGCAGCAACGGCAGTTGTTTTGTCTCGTTCACGGGACGATGGTTGCGGAGAGTGACTAGCGTGGAGCACTGAGCCAACCCGTACAGATTTCTTGTACGGGTTCGCACCGGGTCAGGCACGGGCAGGTGTGGGGAGTTGGACGGCATGAGCCCCAGGAAGCGTCCGAAGAAGAACGCGTCGGCAATGAAGATGCTGGGAGCCCAGCTGGCGGCGTTCCGCCGGGCGGCGGGTTACACCCAGCGCTCACTCGGCGAGCGCATCGGCGCCGACGAGGAGACGATCGCCTCGATCGAGCAGGGCAGACGTCCGTTGAAGGCGGACTTGGCCGAGACGCTCGACAAACTGCTCGACGCGAAGGGCGCGCTGTCGGCAGGTGTGGAGAACCTCCCCGAAATCGACCTGTTCCCCCTGTGGGCCGAGCAGTTCCTCGATCATGAGCGCGAGGCTCTCGCGCTTTCCTCGTACGAGAACCAAGTGCTCCCCGGCTTGCTCCAGACCGAGACGTACGCACGCGCGGTCTTCCGCAGCCGCGTCCCGGCGTACGACGAGGACGAAATCGAGGCTCGGACCGCCGCCCGCATCGAGCGTCAGGGGATCTTGCACCAGAAGGTTCCGCCAACGGTCAGCTACGTCGTCTGGGAGCCGGTGCTCCGCCTCCCTCTTGGAGACCGTCAGGTCCACACGGAACAACTGCGTCATCTACGCGCGTGCTCGGAACTCCCCGGCCTGTCCCTCCAGTTCATGCCGCTGAACCGCACATCTCACGCCGGTCTCGACGGCCCGTTCGTACTGCTGGAGACCCCCGACCACCAGCACCTCGCCTATTACGAGACCCAACGCGGCAGCCAGTGGGTCTCCGACCCAAGCGAGGTGTCCATCGTGGCGCGCAAGTATGCGATGCTGCGAGCACAGGCCCTTACGCCCGAAGACTCCCAGGGCCTGCTGGATCGTCTGCTGGGAGAGCAATGAGCACCGCACTGCACTGGTTCAAGTCGACGTACAGCGGCAGCGAAGGCGGCGAGTGCCTCGAAGTCGCGTACACCTGGCGCAAGTCCAGCTACAGCGGCAGCGAAGGCGGCAACTGCGTCGAAATCGCCACCTGCCCCACCGCCGTCCACGTCCGGGACTCCAAGGCCCCCGACGGCCCGACCCTCACCCTCGCCCCCGCCACCTGGTCCTCCTTCGCCACGTACGCCGCCTCCCACGACGGTTGACCGCCCTCGCGACCGGCCGGGCGCGGAGCAAGGAGCGACACCGGCGCTGTGACCCGCGCCGGGGGCCGGCGGTGTTGATCGGCTCCACTGCCGGCCCCCGGGGGATCGGGGATTACCACCGGCCCACGCCTCGGCCTCGGCCCCGGCGGGATCGAGCCGGGCGGTACCGGAGCCGTGGCCCGTGCCGGGCGCAGCGGAGTCAGTCACCGCTGCCGGCCCCGGGGGATCACTCCTGGCTCACGCCCGCCGCCCTGGTGGTGCGGCGGAAGCGGGCGACGGTCCCGTCGTCGCTCCAGCGCTCCAGTCCGGCCTTCTCCAGCACACGGACCGAGGCCGGGTTGGACAGTTCCACGCCCGCCTGGACCGTGTGGACGCCGGGGGCCACGGTCAGGGCGTACTCCACGAGGGCCCGGGTGGCCTCGGAGGCGTAGCCGCGGCCGCGCCGGGATTCGACGATGCCGTAGCCGACCTCGACGGAGCCGTCACTGGGCGGCCAGAACAACCCGATGGAGCCGATCACCAGATCACCGGCCCGCTCGATGATCTTCCGGTGGCCGTACTCGTTCAGGCCCTCGGGGTGCTCGGCGAGGAAGCCCGCGATGACACGGTCGCCTTCGGCGGGGAAGTCTTCCGCCCAGTGCGGCAGGCGGGTGTCACAGAGGACAGCGGCGAGTTCGTCGGGGAACCACGGCCGCAGCACGAGGCGGTCGGTGATCAGGTCCGTACCGGTCAAGGAGAAAGAAGACACGCGACACTCCTGGTCGTCGTCAGAGGCGACCGGACCGCTCGACTACCTTCGCGCGGCCCGGACGAGGACATGCTGATGAGGCGCCTGGCGGGCCATATTCATCAACCTCCCTCGTCGCGGCGGCAGTCGCGGGTCTCGCGCGTGGGCGGATCGTACCAAGGGGAGGGAAGCGGCCGGCCCTGCCGGCCGCCCCGCCGCGATCCGGCGGTTACCGCTCCCGGCCGAGCCGGTGGGCGACCTCGGTGGCCCAGTACGTGAGGATCATGTTCGCGCCGGCGCGCTTGATGCCCGTCAGCGACTCCATGATCGCCTTGTCCCGGTCGATCCAGCCGCGCTCCGCCGCCGCCTCGATCATCGCGTACTCGCCACTGATCTGGTACGCCGCGACCGGCACGTCCACGGCCTCCGCGACCTTCGCCAGAACATCGAGATAGGGCCCGGCCGGCTTGACCATCACCATGTCGGCGCCCTCCTCCAGGTCCAGCGCCAGCTCCCGCAGGGACTCGCGCACATTGGCCGGGTCCTGCTGGTACGTCTTGCGGTCGCCGCGCAGCGAGGAACCGACGGCCTCCCGGAAGGGGCCGTAGAAGGCGGACGAGTACTTCGCCGTGTACGCGAGGATCGAGACGTCCTCCTTGCCGATGGTGTCCAGCGCGTCACGGACGACGCCGACCTGGCCGTCCATCATGCCGCTGGGACCCACCACGTGCGCGCCCGCGTCCGCCTGGACCTGTGCCATCTCGGCGTACCGCTCCAGCGTCGCGTCGTTGTCGACACGGCCGTCCGCGTCCAGGACGCCGCAGTGCCCGTGGTCGGTGTACTCGTCCAGGCACAGGTCGGACATGATCACGAGATCGTCGCCGACCTCGGCCCGCACCTCGCGCAGCGCGACCTGGAGGATCCCGTCCGGATCGGTCCCGGCCGTCCCGGCGGCGTCCTTCTTCTCGTCCTCGGGAACGCCGAACAGCATGATCCCCGCGACACCCGCCTCGACGGCTTCGACGGCCGCCTTGCGCAGCGTCTCCAGGGTGTGCTGCCGGACGCCCGGCATGGCCGAGATGGCCACGGGCTCGCTGATGCCCTCCCGTACGAACGCCGGAAGGATCAGATCGGCGGGGTGCAGCCGATTCTCAGCGACCATGCGGCGCATGGCGGGGGTGGTGCGCAACCGACGGGGCCGGGCCCCGGGAAAGGATCCATACACAGTCATGCCAACCACGCTACGCCGCCGGGCCGTCCCCTTTTACCGTCACCCCGTCGGCACCATCCGGCCCATCCAGCCCGTTGGGGGTCCCCCCGGACGAACGTCTGGGGGAGTTCGAGGACCGGGGTCCGGGGCGGAGCCCCGTGACGGGAAGGGGCGGGCAGGGGCGAAAGTGCCGCAGGCAACCCGCACCGCGCACTCCACCCGCACCCGCCCCACGCGCATCGCGCCCCGCGCTAAGTCGTCCGCCGCCGCCGAGACCCCGGCCGCCGCTCGCTCGGCCGCGTCACGTGCTCGCCCGCCGCGATCGCCGCCCCGCGCCGCTGCGCGCCGAAGTCGGCCAGCGCCTCGGCCAGCTTGTGCACCGAGGGCTCCGGCGACAGGACGTCGACCCGCAGCCCGTGCTCCTCCGCCGTCTTGGCGGTGGCAGGACCGATGCACGCGATCACGGTCACGTTGTGCGGCTTGCCGGCGATGCCGACCAGATTCCGCACCGTGCTCGACGAGGTGAACAGCACCGCGTCGAACCCGCCGCCCTTGATCGCCTCACGCGTGTCCGCCGGCGGCGGCGACGCCCGCACGGTCCGGTACGCCGTGACGTCGTCGACCTCCCACCCGAGCTCGATCAGCCCCGCGACCAGCGTCTCGGTGGCGATGTCCGCCCGCGGCAGGAAGACCCGGTCGATCGGGTCGAAGACCGGGTCGTACGGCGGCCAGTCCTCGAGCAGCCCGGCCGCCGACTGCTCCCCGCTCGGCACGAGGTCCGGCTTCACACCGAACTCGACCAGCGAGGCTGCCGTCTGCTCGCCCACCGCGGCGACCTTGATCCCCGCGAAGGCACGGGCGTCGAGCCCGTACTCCTCGAACTTCTCCCGGACGGCCTTGACCGCGTTCACCGACGTGAAGGCGATCCACTCGTACCGTCCCGTGACGAGCCCCTTGACCGCCCGCTCCATCTGCTGGGGGGTGCGCGGCGGCTCGACGGCGATGGTCGGCACCTCGTGCGGCACCGCGCCGTAGGACCGCAACTGGTCGGAGAGCGACGCCGCCTGCTCCTTCGTACGCGGAACCAGCACCCGCCACCCGAACAGCGGCTTCGACTCGAACCACGACAGCTGCTCGCGCTGAGCAGCGGCGCTGCGCTCGCCGACCACGGCTATGACGGGCTGGTGGCCCTCGGGCGAAGGCAGCACCTTCGCCTGCTTGAGGACCTGGGCGACCGTGCCGAGCGTCGCGTTCCAGGTGCGCTGCCTGGTCGTCGTACCGGCGACCGTGACCGACATCGGCGTATCGGGCTTGCGCCCGGCCGAAACCAGCTCGGCCGCCGCGGCGGCGACCGAATCCAGCGTTGTGGAGACGACGGCCGTGGCGTCGCTGGAGCCGATTTCGGCCCAGCATCTGTCGTCGGCGCTGCGCGCGTCCACGAAGCGCACATCGGCGCCCCGCCCGTCGCGCAGCGGCACACCGGCGTACGCGGCCACGCCGACGCCCGACGCGACGCCGGGCACGACCTCGAAGGGAATGCCCTCGGCGGCGCAGGCGAGCATCTCCTCGCCCGCGTTGCCGTCGAGGCCGGGGTCGCCGGAGATCGCACGCACGACCCGCCTGCCGCCCCGCGCGGCCTCCATGACAAGATTGACCGCGTCCCTGATCGCGGGGATCCCGGCGGCTGTTGACACATCGTCAACCACCGTCAGCTGAGGCGTGCTTACGCTCGCCCTCGCATGGGTGCGTACGACGTCGAGCACGTGCGGCTCGGCGATCAGCACGTCCGCGTTCGCGAGCGCCTCGACGGCGCGCAGCGTCAGCAGACCGGGATCACCGGGTCCGGCGCCGAGGAAGGTGACGTGCCCTGACGCGGAGAACGCCGAAGGTACAGAGGCAGAGGTGGTGGGGCTCATTGTGCTCGCTCCCCCATAAGACCGGCCGCACCCTTCGCGAGCATCTCGGCGGCGAGTTCGCGACCGAGAGACATGGCGTCGTTGTGCGACGTGGGTACGGGACCGGTGGTGGACAGCTGCACCAGCTCGGAGCCGTCGGGCGAACCGACGACGCCGCGCAGGCGCATTTCGTTGACAACCTGTCCGTCGGCCAGCAGGTCGGCCAGTGCACCCACAGGTGCGCTGCAACCGGCCTCCAGGGCGGCGAGCAGGGATCGCTCGGCGGTCACGGCGACCCGCGTGTGCGGATCGTCGAGCTCGGCGAGCGCGGCAGCGAGGTCGACGCGCGTGGCGGCGCACTCGACTGCCAGGGCCCCCTGGCCGGGGGCGGGCAGGACGAGGTCGACCGCCAGGAACTCGGTCACCTCGTCGATCCTGCCGATGCGGTTGAGGCCGGCGGCGGCCAGAACCACCGCATCCAGTTCCCCGCTCCGTACATATCCGACACGAGTGTCGATGTTTCCGCGAATCGGCACGGTCTCGATGTCGAGACCGTGGCCGCGCGCGTACGCGTTGAGCTGCGCCATGCGGCGCGGCGATCCGGTGCCCACGCGGGACCCGGCCGGCAGCTGTGCGAAGGTCAGCCCGTCGCGCGCGACGAGCACGTCACGCGGGTCCTCGCGCTGCGGCACGGCGGCCAGCGTCAGATCGTCCGGCTGGGCGGTCGGCAGATCCTTGAGCGAGTGGACCGCGAAGTCCACCTCGCCCCTCAGCAGCGCGTCGCGCAGTGCGGTGACGAAGACGCCCGTACCGCCGATCTGCGCGAGCTGCTCGCGCGAGACGTCTCCGTACGTGGTGATCTCCACCAGCTCGACGGGGCGCCCGTGATCCGGCGCACCGCCTCGGCGACGTGTCCGGACTGGGCCATCGCGAGCTTGCTGCGCCTGGTCCCCAGCTTCAAGGCATTAGTCGTCATGCCCGTCCTCTATTCCCACCGTCGGGGGTGTCGTTCAGGTCGGCCCTGCTGACGGCGGCGACCGTCTGAGGGTCGAGATCGAAGAGTTCGCGCAGCGCGTCCGCGTACCCGGCGCCACCGGGCTCGCTGGCGAGCTGTTTGACCCGCACGGTGGGCGCGTGCAGGAGCTTGTCGACGACGCGGCGCACGGTCTGCGTGATCTCCGCGCGCTGCTTGTCGTCCAGTCCGGGAAGCCGGCCCTCCAGCCGGGCGACCTCGTTGGTGACCACGTCGGCGGCCATGCTGCGCAGGGCGACGACGGTGGGCGTGATCTGCGCGGCCCGCTGGGCGGCGCCGAAGGCCGCGACCTCGTCGGACACGATGGTCCGCACCTGGTCCACGTCTGCGGCCATGGGCGCGTCGGCGGAAGCCTCGGCCAGCGACTCGATGTCGACGAGCCGTACGCCGTCGAGCCGGTGCACGGCCGCGTCGATGTCACGCGGCATGGCGAGGTCGAGCAGCGCGAGCCGCACCGGCCCGCCGCCGGCGCACGCCGGCCGCGCGCGCGGACGCCCCTGGGCGACGGCGAGAGCGTTGTCGGCCCAGGCGCCGTGCTGCTCCATGGAGCCGGCCGGTCCGGCGTCGCCGGCCTGCCGGGCGGCGGGCACGACGACGGTCTCGTCCTGCGCGGGGCAGCCCGCGGCCGCACCGCGTCCCGCCGCAGCCGTGGCGTGCTCCGCACCGGCCGCGCTGTCCACAGCCACCCCGAGTGCGGCGGCGACGTTCTCCGCCGTCAGGACAAGGCCCGTCGCGCCGGTGCAGGAGACGACGACGTCGGCTCGTGCCAGCTCGCGCGCCACCTCGCCCATCGGCACCGCGCGCGCGACCCTCGCCGAGGATCTCCGCCAGCCGCTGCGCGCGTGCCTGCGTCCGGTTCGCGACGACGACTTCGGCGACTCCGGTACGTACGAGCGTCGCCGCCGCCAGCGAGGACATCGAGCCCGCGCCGATCACCAGCGCCCGCTTGCCCGCGGCCCACTCGGCGACCGGCTCACCGGCGGCGAGCTGTTCGAGCCCGAAGGTGACGAGCGACTGCCCGGCCCGGTCGATGCCGGTCTCGGAGTGCGCCCGCTTGCCGACGCGCAGGGCCTGCTGGAAGAGATCGTTGAGGAGCCGGCCCGCGGTGTGGAGCTCCTGCCCCAGCGCGAGCGCGTCCTTGATCTGGCCGAGGATCTGGCCCTCGCCGACGACCATCGAGTCGAGCCCGCACGCCACCGACAGGAGGTGGTGGACGGCCCGGTCCTCGTAGTGCACGTAAAGATAAGGAGTGAGCTCTTCGAGCCCCACCCCGCTGTGCTGCGCGAGCAGCGTGGACAGCTCGGCGACACCCGCGTGGAACTTGTCCACGTCGGCGTACAGCTCGATGCGGTTGCACGTCGCGAGTACGGCGGCCTCGACCGCCGGCTCCGAGGCGAGGGTGTCCTGGAGCAGCTTGGCCCGGGTATCAGCGGCCAGCGACGCCCGCTCCAGCACACTGACCGGAGCGCTGCGGTGGCTCAGCCCGACGACGAGGAGACTCATGCCGGCATCACGGCGGGGACGTCCCCGTCGGGTCCCTTCCGGTTCGCGGCCGGACCCCCGCGCAGGGGCGGCGGCGTCACGTCGGCACCCGACGCGGCGGCTTCCTCGCCCGCCTTGCGCTGCTCGTGGAAGGCGAGGATCTGGAGCTCGATGGAGAGGTCGACCTTGCGTACGTCGACCCCTTCCGGCACCGAGAGGACAGTCGGCGCGAAGTTCAGGATCGAGGTGACGCCGGCGGCGATGAGCCGCTCGCTGACCTGCTGGGCAGCGCCCGCGGGGGTGGCGATCACGCCGATGGAGACGCCGTTGTCCTTGATGATCTTTTCGAGCTCGTCGGTGTGCTGCACGGGAATCCCGGCGACCGGCTTGCCCGCCATGGCGGGGTCGGCGTCTATGAGCGCGGCGACGCGGAAACCACGGGAGGCGAACCCGCCGTAGTTGGCGAGGGCGGCTCCGAGGTTGCCGATGCCGACGATGACGACCGGCCAGTCCTGGGTCAGCCCCAGCTCACGGGAGATCTGGTACACGAGGTACTCGACGTCGTATCCGACACCACGCGTCCCGTAGGACCCGAGGTACGAGAAGTCCTTGCGGAGCTTCGCGGAGTTGACCCCGGCCGCGGCGGCGAGCTCCTCGGAGGAGACCGTGGGGACCGAGCGCTCGGAGAGCGCCGTCAGGGCGCGCAGATACAGCGGAAGGCGGGCGACGGTGGCCTCGGGAATGCCTCGGCTACGGGTCGCCGGTCGGTGATTTCGGCCAGTTGCCACGGTGCTCCTGCGGGATGAGCGGGGCTGCAGGCGGCCGTATGTCCCAGGACCGCCCCGTCTCCAGCAGGCTATGCCTTTGTGAACGCGTGCACAAAGATGATGTCCGTTTTGTCCGCCCAAAGTGACCGGGGTCACGCATGCCGGCCGCCCGATCCCGGAACCACGGACCGCGCGGACTCGTTGAAGACCCGAAGGGGGCATAACCGCACACACTCCTCACGACCACGCCCCCGAGACCGGCCAAAACGCCCATGATGGTAGCCGTATTTCGGTCAGCCACCCAGCGCCTTGCGCAGCCTCCCCGCGTCGACCCGCCAGAAGGTGTGCTGCTCGCCGTCGACCAGGACCACCGGGATCTGCTCCCAGTACGCCCGGTTCAGCTCCTCGTCCTGCGTGATGTCCTTCTCCTCCCAGGGCACCCCGAGCTCCCCGCACACCTCACCGACCACCTCTCTCGCGTCGTCACAGAGATGACAGCCCGGCTTGCCCACCAGGGTGACCAATCGCTCGCCGGGCTTCCTCTTCGTGTGCGCACGTCGCAGCAAGGGACTCATACCGCCATTCTGGCCCCGTCCGGCCGCGCCTTCCGTCCCCCCGCGCAACGCCGGTGTCCCGCAGAGTTCACTCCACCGCATCCCGCCAGGTCGGGAAGTACCGAACAGACTGGCTATGCTCACGACATGGCCGCACTGGGATGGCTCACCCCCCGTAGACGCTCCGCGACAGCACGGAGTGTGCTGGCGGGAGAGGCAGCAGCCGAGGCAGCACGCAAGACGTCGCAGGAGCTCGAGGAACTCGAAGGTCTCGGCACGACGCCTTCGGGCACGCCCGAAGAGCCCGCGTTCCCCGTCGTCGGGGACGACCGGGCCGCCGCCTTCTTCGATCTCGACAACACCGTGATGCAGGGCGCCGCGATCTTCCACTTCGGCCGCGGCCTGTACAAGCGGAAGTTCTTCCAGCGCCAGGAGCTGGCCCGCTTCGCCTGGCAGCAGGCATGGTTCCGGCTCGCCGGCGTCGAGGACCCCGAACACATGCAGGACGCCCGCGAGAGCGCGCTGTCCATCGTCAAGGGCCACCGCGTCTCCGAACTGATGTCCATCGGCGAGGAGATCTACGACGAGTACATGGCCGAGCGCATCTGGCCCGGCACCCGCGCCCTCGCACAGGCCCACCTCGACGCGGGCCAGAAGGTCTGGCTGGTCACCGCCGCCCCCGTCGAGACGGCCACGATCATCGCCCGCCGCCTGGGTCTGACCGGTGCACTGGGCACGGTCGCCGAATCCGTCGACGGCGTTTATACGGGCAAGCTCGTCGGCGAGCCCCTGCACGGCCCCGCGAAAGCCGAGGCGGTCCGCGCCCTGGCCGCCGCCGAGGGCCTCGACCTGGCCCGCTGCGCGGCGTACAGCGACTCCCACAACGACATCCCGATGCTCTCGCTCGTCGGTCATCCGTACGCGATCAACCCCGACGCGAAGCTGCGCAAGTACGCCCGCGAACGCGAGTGGCGGCTGCGCGACTACCGGACCGGCCGCAAGGCCGCCAAGGTCGGCATCCCGGCGGCCGCCGGGGTCGGCGCCATCGCCGGCGGCACCGCGGCCGCGATGGCCCTGCACCGCCGCCGCCGCTAGCGCCCACGGCGACCGCGAGCCCCGGCGGACAATCCCGGGCTCCTACCCTCCCGACACTCCCGCCAGTCCCACCACCGCGACTCGGGCACAACGCATTCAGCAATCATGCAGATTACAAAGTGATCCGATCAACAACTGATCACGATCTGCCACTCGAACCGTCGTATAGACGCAACAGAAGCGACGGAATCGACGATTTGAGCAACTAGGTGTAGCGCTGCCTGTACGAAGCGTTATTCTCCTCAGACGCATACCGGACCCCACTCGTCAGCACGATGGGTGAACGGTCCCGCACTGAACGTGTTGGAAGCTCTGCCTCTGGGAGTCCCGTGTACCCACACGTCGGGGTTGACGCCTCGGGCCTGGCTACGCTGCGCGCAACGGTCGTGGACCGTTTGCGCGGCTTCGTCCCCACCGCGTACGCCGTCCCCGCCCTTGCCACCCCTGCACTTGTCGGCCCCTGCTACGCCCTGGCCGACGGCGGTGCGGCGGTCGCCAGACGCAGCCGCGGCGCCGGCGCGGGCACCGGCACGTCCACCGCCCGTCGGCCCAGCGCCGACAGCGACAGCGCACGCATGATGGACCTCGTCGAACGCGCTCAGGCCGGCGAGGCCGATGCGTTCGGCCGCCTCTACGACCAGTACAGCGACACGGTCTACCGGTACATCTACTACCGCGTCGGCGGAAAGGCGACCGCGGAAGACCTGACCAGCGAGACGTTCCTGCGCGCCCTGCGCCGCATCTCCACCTTCACCTGGCAGGGCCGCGACTTCGGCGCCTGGCTGGTCACCATCGCCCGCAACCTGGTCGCCGACCACTTCAAATCGAGCCGGTTCCGTCTCGAAGTGACCACTGGCGAAATGCTCGACGCCAACGAGGTCGAGCGCAGCCCGGAGGACTCCGTCCTCGAATCCCTCTCCAACGCGGCCCTCCTCGAAGCGGTCCGCAAACTCAACCCGCAGCAGCAGGAGTGCGTCACCCTGCGCTTCCTCCAGGGGCTCTCGGTCGCCGAAACGGCCCGCGTGATGGGCAAGAACGAGGGTGCGATCAAGACCCTCCAGTACCGGGCCGTACGTACACTGGCCCGGCTCCTGCCCGACGACGCCCGCTGACACCCGAAAACGCCGACCGGCCGGCCACGACTCACAGTTGGTGACGCCTCCATGACGTTGTGGTCCGTTCATCCTTCGCGCGTAACCCAAGTGCCGCGACGCTCGTTGTGCGGGATGCAGGCTCCCTGCGGTCACGCCATGCCCGCAGCCACTCACTCGATCGTGTGGATGTATTCATGGCGTGCAACCTTCCGGACCCCCAGGGGAGTCGATCGTCATGACGAGAGGAGGTGCCGCCAGTGATCGCGAACGTATCGGCGCACCGGCGGGCGAACGCCTTCGCCCAGGCGCTGGAGGCACAGACGCCCCAGGGCACGGCGGCAGATCAGCCCGAAGAAACAGCTGAAGGGCCGGAGACCACACGGCTTCTGGCCCTGGCGAACGGTCTCGGCGAGCTGCCGTCACCGGAGTTGGACCCCGAGGTCAAAGTCGTCCAGCGGGCCCAGCTCATCGCCGCCATGGAGGCCATGGTCGCCGAGGGCGGTACGCCAACGGGCCCTACGGTGCCCGAGCAGCGGACCGGCCGGGGCGCCCACCGGGCCTCCCCGCTCCGGAAGCTGCGCCCGCGCTCCCGATGGTCGAAGGGCATCGCTGCGGGCGGGCTCACCGTCGGTGTGGCCGCAGGAGCCTTCAGCGGAGTGGCCGCTGCGAGTTCCGACGCCCTGCCGGGTGATTCGCTGTACGGGCTGAAGCGCGGTATGGAAGACGTCAAACTCGGCATGGCCGACGACGACATCGCCCGTGGTGAGCTCTACCTCAACCAGGCATCGGCCCGCCTCCAGGAGGCCCGCCGCCTCATGGAGCGCGGCCGGGCCGCCGAGCTCGACCACGAGCAACTGGGCGAGGTCAGACGCACGCTGAGCGGGATGACACACGACGCGGGCGAGGGCCACCGCCTCCTCACCCGTGCCTACGAGCGCGACGGCTCCATCGGCGCGATCCAGACCCTGTCGTCCTTCGCCAAGTCGCACCGCAAAGCATGGAGCAGCCTGCGGGAGCGGCTTCCGGCGCAACTGACCGATGTGGGCGACCAGGTCAGCTCGGTCTTCGAAGCCATGGACGAAGAGGTCGCCCCCCTCCAGTCGCTCCTGCCGCCCACGCCGAAGCCGACCCGGAACCCGGAACGCCCCGGATCCACCCAGGACCGTACGGGCACACCGGACACGGACCGCCCCGCCCCTTCCACCACCACGTCCTCCGGCGGCCGCACGGGCGGCGACACCAAGCCCAACCCTCCCTCGTCCCCCGGCAAGTCCGAGGACGAGGGCCTGCTCGGCGGCAAGCCGGGCGACATCCTGGATCCCCCGTCGGCCGACCTGACACCCCCGTCGCCCCCGTCCTCCAAGGACAGCGACAGGCAGCCGCCGGTCCCTGACGTCACCGTTCCTCCGCTGCTCCCCGGAATCCTCCCGGGCCTGGGCATCGACGAGGAAAAGGCGCCGGAGTAAGGCAGCAGGACAGCCACACCATGGGCCCGCTCTCCCCGGAGACCGGGCCCATATCCCTGCCCGCCCCACCCCGCACTCAGAAGAACACCGACCGCCGCTGCACCAACAGCTTGTACAGGGTGTGCTGAATCTGCTCCCGCACCTGATCCGTCAGGTTGAACATCAGCATCGGGTCCTCCGCCGCCTCCGCCGGATACCCCTCCGTGGGAATCGGCTCCCCGAACTGGATCGTCCACTTCGTCGGCAACGGCACCGCCCCCAGCGGTCCCAGCCAGGGGAACGTGGGCGTGATCGGGAAGTACGGAATCCCGAGCACCCTCGCCAGCGTCCGCGCGTTGCCGATCATCGGGTAGATCTCCTCCGCCCCCACGATCGAGCACGGCACGATCGGCGCGCCCGCCCGCAGCGCCGTGGAGACGAACCCGCCCCGCCCGAACCGCTGCAGCTTGTACCGCTCCCCGAACGGCTTCCCGATCCCCTTGAAACCCTCCGGCATCACACCGACGACCTCGCCCCGCCGCAGCAGCTCCTCCGCGTCCTCCGCGCAGGCCAGCGTGTGCCCGGCCTTGCGGGCCAGCTCGTTCACGACCGGCAGCATGAACACCAGGTCCGCCGCGAGCAGCCGCAGGTTCCGGCCGGCCGGATGGTTGTCGTGCACCGCGGCCTGGAGCATCAGCCCGTCCAGCGGCAGCGTCCCCGAATGGTTGGCGACGATGAGCGCCCCGCCCTCCGACGGGATGTTCTCGATGCCCTTGACCTCCACCCGGAAGTACTTCTCGTAAAGGGGCCTGATCATCGACATCAGGACCTTGTCGGTGAGCTCCTCGTCGTACCCGAACTCGTCGACCTCGTAGTCACCGGTGAGCCGCCGCCGCAGGAACGCGAGCCCGCCCGCGATCCGCCGGTCCCAGCCGCCCCCGCCCCCCGGGCCCGCCTTCGGCTCCTTCGGCGTCACCACGGTCTCCACGGCCCCACGTCCGCCACACCGCCCGGGCCCGCAGGCTGCTCCGGTACGGGTGCGAGCGGACCGCCCTTGCGCCCCGGCGGCCGCTTCCCCTTGGCCCCCGTGGAGGCAGCGGCCGCGGAGGCGGAAGAAACCGCGTCCTTGGACTTGGGCCTGGCTCGCCTCGTCCTCGGTTCATCACCGAAGGGGATGACCTTGGCATCGGCCATGTCAGATGCGCTCCTTGCTGACGAGAGTGGAGAGCCGGTCGACGGTACGGGCAAGAGCCTCGGGCGGCAGCAGACCCCCGCCCCGGCTGTCCGCGAAGTCCGAGAAGGCCTCCGCGGTCGTGTACCTGGGGTCGAACCCCAGTGTCTCGCGCATCTGGACGGTCCTGACGACCCGTCCGTGCGTCAGCAGCCGGATCTGCTCGGGCGAGAAGTCGGTCACCCCGACGGTCCGCAGCGCGGATCCGACCCAGGTGACGGCGGGCAGCAGCACCGGCACGGTCGGCCGCCCCAGCCGCCGCGAGCACTGCGAGAGCGTCAGCACCCCGTCGCCGGCGACATTGAAGGTCCCGCTGTTCATCGTTCCGCGCCGCGGGTCGTGCGAGGCGATGCGCAGAACGTCGATGACATCGTCTTCATGCACGAACTGAAGCCGCGGGTCGTACCCGAACACCGTGGGCAGCACCGGCAGCGAGAAGTAGTCGGCCAGCGGGGAGTCCGCACAGGGCCCGAGGATATTGGCGAAACGGAGCACGCACACGGCCACGTCGGGCCGCCGGCGCGCGAAGCCCCGTACGTACCCCTCGACCTCGACCGCGTCCTTCGCGAAGCCGCCGCTCGGCAGCGACTTCGGCGGTGTGGTCTCGGTGAAGACGGCGGGATCGCGCGGCGCCGACCCGTACACGCTCGTACTCGACTTCACGACGAGCCGCTGCACGGTCGGCGACTTCTGGCACGCGCCGAGCAGCTGCATGGTGCCGATGACGTTGGTCTCCTTCACCGACGTACGGCTGCCGCCGGTGCCCAGCGGCGTACCGGTGACGGCCATGTGCACGACGGTGTCGACCCGGTGCTCGGCGAGCACGCGCGCGATGGCGGGCCGGCGGATGTCCGCCCGCACGAAGTCGGCGTCTCCCAAGTGGTGGTCGGGGGGGACCGCGTCGACACCGATCACCCGGTCCACCTCGGGATCACGCTGGATGCGCCGTACGAAGCGGCCACTCAGCTGCCGGGCCACACCTGTGACGAGCACGACCTTGCCCAAGATCAGCGCCTTCCCTCGGACTTCCCTGGCGCAACCGTAACGGTTGGACGTTGCTCTGTGATGACCTCACGACACCCCAAATGGCGGCAGACGCGCGCACTGGGCCACCCGGCCCGGAACGCACCGCAGCCCTCCCACCATGACGGTGGAAGGGCTGCGGTTCACGTACAGCTGCCGCTTACTTCTTGTTGCGACGCTGAACGCGGGTGCGCTTGAGCAGCTTGCGGTGCTTCTTCTTGGCCATCCGCTTGCGCCGCTTCTTGATAACAGAGCCCACGACTACCCTCGCTCACTTCTCTTCACTCGGTGCGGGGCGTCTGGGCCCACACGACCTACGAGGGCCTAGCCTACCCGCCACCGAGAGAGGGACGTAATCCGAGGCCCCCGTCAGGCTGATTCCACCCCCACAAAGGACTCACGGAGGTACTCGTGAACCGCTTGCTCCGGAACCCGGAAGGACCTGCCCACCCGGATCGCCGGCAGATGACCGCTGTGCACCAATCGGTACACGGTCATCTTGGACACTCGCATCACCGAGGCGACTTCCGCCACGGTCAGAAACTTGACCTCGTTGAGAGGCCTCTCGCTGCCAGCAGCCATGACCCACCACCTGTACCTTCCGCACCCGACGCGCCCCGGCTTCCCCTCCGGTGACTCTTCGTCGTTGTGCGCTCACTCCCAGACTAGGGGCGGGTGGTACGAGTGGGGAAGAGGAGCAGCCATCGACCCCCTACTGTGACAGACACGCCCGATTGAGTACATAGCGAGTAAGCGGCCGGTAGTAATCAGACCGCACAGCGTCATCAAGCGGAACGGCGACAGACACCTGTCCCTCGGCCTCTCCGACGAACAGCGCGGGGTCGTCCGTATCCGCGAGTCCGATGGCCTCAATGCCGAGCTGACCTGCACCGCAGACCCACCCGTGGTCCCCCACGACCAGTCCGGGCAGGGGGCCGCCGCCCTCCCCCGCAGCGGCGAGTGCGACCCGGATCGGGAGGGGGGAATGGCTGTGTGCGCCGGTCTCACTCGCGGGGCCGCGCGCGCCGGGCTCGCGCATCAGCGCGACTCCTCGTACGTAGTCAAGGCTGTACGTACGTACGCCGAACCGGGTCGTTATGTCGACACATTGCCCCTGCGCGGGTGTGAGGACGAGGCACCCCGCCGACGACAAAGCGTCTGCGAGGCCGGCGTAGAACTCGAGCAACCGGTGCGGATGCCCGGTCCCGAACAGCACCGGCACCCGCCGTGCGGCGGCTTCCCCCAGCCTCCGCGCGAAGGCATCCAGCCCGGCCAGAGTCCGTTCGGGGTCAATCACATCCGTCCCGGTGACACATCCCGGATCATCAGAAACACCGCACTTGTCGGCCATCAGAGCCATCACGTCGAGCTCGTCCCAGGCCCATTCGGGATCGAGCCCGAGCAGCACCCGCGGATCCCGCGCGGCGAACAGCCGGTAGCTCCGCAGGCTCTTCTCGCGCGAGGTGGCCACGGGCCCGGCCAGCCGGGCCGCCAACAGATGCGCACGCAGCGCGCCGGTACTCAACACCCTCCCGATGCTCCCGCACCCTCACCCCCTTTTTCCCGAAACCCCGAACACACCCCACACTCGGCGTAACCCGGCCCGCCGCGCTCCACCGCCCTATGCCAGCAACCCCCGCAGAGGAAACACCGCTCGCCGAGCCGCCAGCACCGCCTGGTCCAGCCGGTCCGCCGGGTCGTACCCCGCGTCCCACCCCTTCCAGGCCGGCGTGAGCCCATCCGTCATCCGCCCCGGACCCAACTGCCTCGTACGCGCGTACACTTCGTCCCGCCAGGACGCCGGGATCACCGACTCCGGATCAATCGGCCGGTGCGCCGCGATCCCCACCAGGTGCGTCCAGGAACGCGGTACGACGTCCACCACTGCATATCCCCCGCCCCCCAGCGCCACCCATGCCCCACCCTCCACGTACTCATGAGCCAGGTCGTGGCAGGCCGCCTGCACCGCCCGCTGGGCATCAGTGAAACGGCCAGATGCGCCAGCGGATCCTCGAAGTGCGTGTCCGCCCCGTGCTGCGTGACCAGCACCTGAGGCCGGAAGTCCGCCAACAGCTCCGGCACGACCGCGTGGAACGCCCGCAGCCACCCCGCGTCCCCCGTCCCCGGAAACAGCGTCCTCGGGTGCTCGTGGAGCGACACCGTCAGAACCCGCGGGTCGTCCCAGAACACCTCCTGCACCCCGTCCCCGTGGTGCACGTCCACATCCACGTACGCGACCCGCTCCGCACCCAGCTCCAGCAGTCGCGCGATCGCAAGCGCCGCGTCGTTGTAGACGCAGAACCCCGCCGCGCCTCCCGGCATCGCATGGTGCAGCCCGCCCGCGAAGTTCACCGCGTGCGCGGCCTCCCCCCGCCAGACCGCCTCCGCCGCTCCCACCGACTGCCCGCGATCAGCGCGGAGGCCTCGTGCATGCCGGCGAAAGCCGGATCGTCGACGGTTCCCAGCCCGTACGCCTGGTCCGCTCCCCGCGGATCCGCCGAAGCCGCCCGCACCGCCGCCACATAGTCCTCGCGGTGCACGAGCCGCAGCGTCGAGTCCCCTGCGACCGGCGCGGCGACCACATCCACCACCCGGTCGAGCCCGTACGCCCGTACCAGCCCCATCGTCAGGTCGAGCCTGACCGGGTCCATCGGATGGCTCGCCCCGAAGTCGTAGCCAGTTACCGCGTCATCCCACATCAACAGTGCGCGCCCGCTCATGCCCGCCACCGTATCGGTCGGTCCCGGATGCGAACGACCGGGCGTACACCAGCGTCACCAATACCAAACCCATGGGTACGAGCAAGGCCCCCCGATAGCTCCACGCCTCCCCGAGCGCCCCCACCAACGGTGCCCCGACCAGGAACCCCACGTAATTGAAGACATTGAGCCGGGCGACAGCCGCGTCACTCGCCGCCCCGGTAAACAACCGCCCCGCCGCCGCGAACGTCTGCGGCACGATCACGCACAGCCCGAACCCGAGCATCGTGAACCCGAGCATCCCCGCGCCCACCCCCGGTGCCCCCGCCACCACAGCGAACCCGCCCGCGGCGAGCAGCGTCCCTCCCCGCACCACGGCGACGGCCCCGAAGCGCCGCACACCAAGGTCCCCGACGGCCCGCCCGACCAAGGTCGTGACCATATACACGTTGTACGGAAGAGTCGCCGCCTGCTCCGACGAACCGAGCACGTCCTGAAGGTACTTGGCGCTCCAGTTCGAAACCGTCGCGTCCCCGATGTAAGCGAACGTCATCACCAGGCACAGCGGCAGCAGCAGCTTGAAGCCACCCGGCCCGCTCCCCGAAACGGCTTCCTCCTCCCCCGCCGCAACCACACCGCCGGCATACCACCGGCTGCCGCCAAACACCGCAGGCAACAGCACGACCACCACCGGCAGATACGAGGCGACCAGCGACAGTCCCCCCTGTGCCCCCGCCCACGCCAGCGACGCCCCCACGATCCCGCCAAGGCTGTATGCCGCATGGAAACCGAGCATGATGCTGCGCCCGTACGCCCGCTGAAGGCTCACCCCCAGCATGTTCATCGACGCGTCCAACGCACCGACCGCCAGCCCGAACGCCCCCAGCGCCACACTCACTTGCCACATCTCGCCGCCGGCCCCGACCCCGAGGAGCGCCAGCAGCACCACCGGCTGCGACCACCGCAGCACGGCGCTCGGCCCGACCCGCTTCACCAGCTGCTCAGTGCCGACGCTGCCCACACCCGCCAGGATCGGCACGGCGGCCAGGAAGACGGGAAGCAGCCCGTCGGATATCCCGTACCGGTCCTGAATGGCCGGCAACCGCGTCACGAGAAGCGCGAAAGCCACGCCCTGCGCGAAGAAGCTCAACCCCAAGGAAGCCCTGCCGTGCCGCAGGCGCGCGTCGGTCATGGCCGCACAGCGTAGGCCCGTCACCTACCCACAGGTAGACATCACGCAAGCAATGCCGGCAACTCCCCCAGCTCGGAGAAGTACCCAGTGGCCCCGGGCAGCCTGTCCGCCGGAGTCATGGCCGTGAAGCCGTACACGTCCATCCCTGCGGCCCTGGCCGCCTCCACCCCGAGCGGACTGTCCTCCACCACGACACACCGCTCTGCCGGTACGCCCATCCGCTGCGCGGCGTGAAGGAAGAGGTCCGGCGCCGGCTTGCCCCGCCCGACGTCCTGCGAGCTGAAGATCCAGCTCTCCTCGAACCACTCGTCCAGCCCGGCCACCAGGTGCCCGACCCTGATCCGCTCATGACTCCCGGAGGACGCGAGACAGTACGACGTCCCGTCCGCCACCAGCTGCCCCAGCAGCTCCTCCGCCCCTGCAACAGGTTTCAGCTCCTGCTCGAAGGCGGCGAAGATCCGGGCATGCAGCGTCTTGTCGAAGTCCTCGGGCAGCCGCCGCCCGGACCGTTCCAGCACAACATCGTGGATTCGGTGCACCGCCCCGCCCATGAAATCCCGTAGCGACTCCTCGTATGAGGTGGGGTGTCCCAGCTCGCTCAGATAGCCGGCGAGGACGGTGTTGGAGATCGGCTCACTGTCCACAAGGACGCCGTCATTGTCGAAGATGATGAGGTCGTAGCGCATGACTTGACCTTAAACGCAAAAAAGCCCCGGTCCCTGGACATAATGCGTTCGGCGTCCCGGGAATCACGGTCGACACCCACTTCGGACGGCTTGTGC
>RHMC01000104.1 GCA_003719395.1 Streptomyces altiplanensis | reverse complement strand
GCGCGAGCCCTCCGGCAAACGCATCAAGGCCCGAGTCCCCGTCGGGTCCGCGGCCGGCTAGGGCATACCGCCAGTCATCCGTCACCCGCCAGGCGGTGTTGGTTCGTTCGGCTGAGGTGACAAGAAGCGCCGGGTGTATCCGCCGTGATGGGGCAAGAGGTGGAAATGAGTCGTGGTCCTCGAAGTGGTGCGGCGGGGCGTCCGGAAGGGGTGTGGCGTCAGGTCTTGTCCGCACCGACCGGCCCGGTCCCCGGCGACGCCAGGCGGGAGGAGCTTCTCACGCCGGGGCGGCGGAACTGGCCCGTACCGAAGACCGCAGACCGACCGCCGGGGACGTACAGCGGATCGCGTTCGAGGAGTTCTCGCTCCTGCTCGATCCCCGACAGGCCCGGGCTGCTCTGTGGGAGCACCGGGCGGCTTGGCACGAGGAAAAGGAGTCTGCATGACCACCTACGTCATCTCCATCCCGGGCACGTTTCTGCACGAAGTCACCGAGACCCAACGGACTGCTGTTGTGCGGCATCTGCGTCCGGCCGATCCCCAGCACACCGTGCTGGGCCAGTCGGAAGACCTGGACATCCTCGCCGTCAATGACAACGGCACGTTCAGCATCCGCCTGGAGGTGGAAGCCGACGACAGCCACAGCGCGGAGCAGCACGCCAAGCAAGTGGCCACCACCGCTCTGCGCGAGGCCGGCATCACCGAGGACGATGCCCCGCTGGGCCCGACCGCGGTGACCGGCATCGACACCTAGCCTTCGCGGCGCCTCCGAGGGCAGCTCCCGGCAGGCAGGTGCCACACGCGCGGTTCCCCGGCCCGCCGACAGCCTGCCCCTGGCCTGTCGGCCGGGCCGCTTGGTGTCTCGGTGCGAGAGCCTGAGGGGCTGTATGAATCGGGTTCTGTCCGCACTTCCGTGAACGATCTCCCAGGGCCCATCGGGCGAATCGATAGGATCGCGACATGATGGAAGTTCCCGTGGCCGCACTGGCAGAGGCTGAGTACCAACGCGTATGGGACCGCTTCTACGAGGATTTCAACTTCCGGCCGAGTATGAGTTCGTTCACGTGGCCGGCCATCAAGGAGCCCGTCGCGTCGGTGACCTGGAGCCTTGCTGCGCTTGACGACGATTCGAGCTACGAGCGTCTGGACCGCCTGGTCGCGGTGGTCGAGCAGGGGCTGTCTTCCTGCGTTGGCCCGACGGACACGCTGTTCGCCCTCGACTGGCAGCACACGTCGTATCGCTTCGCACCGCAGGAGGTCGGCGGCCCTGGGCAACCGGCTTGGCCACTGAGCCCGTACCCCGACGGGGACTACTGCATTTTCCTCGCGGAGGACTTCCGCTTCGGCAGCTTCGGTCACCCTTGGGAAGAATCCCTCTGCCTGTTCGGTGAGGAACTCCTCGACGTCGCGTCCATAGAAGTCGGCAAGGTTCTTGGCCCGCCGATCCGCAGGTCAGGAAAGGCGGTGGGCCCGGCCTGAGCCCGGGTCCGGACTCAGGGCCTCGCGAGAACACGCGCTCGCAGCAGAGCGAGTGTCGCGCGTCCGTACCTGCTTCTCTTCAGCAGTTTCATGCGGCAGACGTGACCTCCGACGACGCCTGAGCTGCAGGGGAGGGGCAGACCAGCCGTCACTGCGTCGAAGTCCTGCCGCAGGAAGCCGCCGAACGATCGGATAGGTCCGATCGTGGACTGCTCGGCCTCTTGGATGCACAGTCCGAGCATCGTCTCGCGGCGATGCCGCACCAGATCGGTGAAGGCACGCGCAAGGTCGCAGGCTTCGGTGATGTCTGGGCAGGCAATTCGGACCTCGTCAAGACGAGCGACCTCACTGGTCGACCGGCTTCCTCCGGGGCGCATGATCCACGCCGCGATCGAGCGAGGGCTGGGAATCTGGGCCGGCACCGCGACAGCTGCTCCGTTGCGGGCTTCCTGCGTGTTCGGGGCACCCCGGTCACGGGTGGTGAAGCCCATCGCGTAGCGACGCCGTAGGCGCCCTTGAGCTTGAGCGGGAAAAGAGCAGTCTAAAGACCGGCGAACTGCCGCTGGTGAGGTGGCAGTCGGTGCGCTGAGCGGTGTGCGGACTGGGGTGTTGTGGGTTTCTTGAGAACGGGTCTCGTGCGGTGAAGGCGGGGTGGGCGGTCGAGTGTGCGGAGCCGGAGCCGGATCCGGGGCCGGGGGTGAGGTGGCCGGGGCGGATCGCGTCCGGCGCTCTCCCACCTGTCGGTCGTCCTGTGCATTCCTGTCCCTGCGTGAGCCGTCGCTGTGCCCCACGGGAAAGTGCCTGCGGACGGACACCCCTGTTACAGGGGCTTGAGCCGGGTGTGCAGGAGGCAGAACTCGTTGCCCTCGGGGTCGGCCAGGACGTGCCAGCTTTCGGTGCCGGTCTGGCCGATGTCGACGGGCCTTGCACCGAGAGCGAGGAGTCGTTCCAGCTCGGCATCCTGGTCGCGGTCGGTGGCGTTGACATCGATGTGCAGCCGGAGCTTTCCCGTCCGGGAGTCACTGGTCGGGCTGAAGATGAGGGTGGGCTGCGGGCCACCGAAACCGACATCGGGCGGGCCGATCTCGATGCTTCCGTCGCTCTCCCGATCGAGCTCGACGTAGCCGAGGACGTCGCTCCAGAATGCGGCCAGCCGGTCGGGGTCCGCGGCGTCGATGACCAGTTCACTGATTCGGCATGCCATGGCCGTCACTTTACGAGATGACGTGACAGGCTTGGCCGCTTCGGGAGGACGGGTGAAGGTCACCCGTCCTCCCGAAGCGGTGCCTCCGGCACTGCGGGAGCGGGAGCGGCAGCCGCGGCCCTTTGGCCCGGCTGAAGGGTGCCGGGAGGCCCCTGGGACACCCCACTGGGCACCGGGCATCAAGTGCCCCCTTCCCGCAGGTGCGTTCCTGCCTGTTCAGCCCGGTGACCGGCCCCAGGGCGGCCCGGCGCCCCGGAACCGGTCGTCCTCGGTCCGGCGCAGGTTCCCGGCAGGGGTGATCTTCGGTGAAGGAGGACCAGGCGCCATAACCTTCGCGAGGACCGGGCGCTGGTGCGCCCCGGTGGAGGGGCGAACCAGCGGACACGGCGTGTCAGCCGGTCAGTGGGAGGCGGACACATTGCTGCCGACCGGCGGGTGCGTGCAGTCGAAGGAAGCACCGGCGCAGGCCGGCCGAGCGGCACGGGCGTTGTGCGCGTCGGCTCCGGTGCGGCCCGGCCGGAGCATGCCCCCGAGGGGACAGCGGTGCGTTCCTCCCTGGCGCCGACGAGATCGCAGACTGTCTCGGAGATACCGGTCGGCAGATGCTTCCCTTCCAGGGCAAGCACACCACGTGGGCCGGCGGTGAGGCCGGGCTGCGCTCCAGTCGGAGGTGCTGCCGACTGGTTGACGATGCCGGGCAGTCCCGTACCGTGCGCAACCGAGGACGACAGTCGGCGCCTGCATGAGGCTGTGGCCGAAGCCGTACGAACGGGCGCTGCGGCCGGTGGGCCGGCGCCCGGCCGGCGAGCGCCCTTGAGAGTCTCACCGAGTGCGGGCCGAGGGGTGCAAGAGCAAGATGAGCGTGAAGAGCCTCCCGGGAATCGCCATGCTGCCGGGACGTACTACCAGCGAGGAGTGACGATGAACGAGCCCGACAAGCGGGAAAAGAGCAGCGAATCACCTCTGGAGCAGGTCACCGGCGAGAAGGACATGACACCGGAGGAGGAGCGCCGGGCATCCGAGTCCGGCCGGCGAAGCCGTGCGTCCGAGAGGAAGGGCGATGTGGACCCGGGAGCGGAAGGCGCCGAGGGCACGCGCCCGCCGAGGTCTTCATAGCCCCTTTCCGCCGGGTGCCCTGGCCGGCATGTGCCTGGAGGCGGTCGGCACACCGTGTCAGGCGCAGCGCCGGTCCGTTCCTGCTGTACTCCGGACAGAGGAGGTACGCGCCGGCGGGACAGCCTCTGTCGGCTGCTGACTCCCGCTTTGTTGCCCTGGCGTCGTCTCGTACCGGTGTCGGGGCGGACAGGATGGGCATGGGCTTCTGCTGGCATGGGGCGAGGAGCAGCCGCACAGCCTGCTGAGAAAACCCGGGTCGCCGGAGTGGGAGTCAGCAGCGCGGCGGCAGACCGTTCCCCGGCGGCGAATCCGTGTCCGGCCGTCACAGACCCTTTTCATCCTGGGCGGACGAAGCCGCCCAGGATGCCGAGTTCCTCGGTCTGATGCTCAGGAGGGCCAGCGCGGCGGCCCGTAGCCATGTTGCCGCCTCTTCCACTGGCATGCGGTCCGCCCTGACTTCGTCGCCTGCCGCGTGGCCGAGAACGGTGACTGCGGCCACCAGCCGGGTGACTGGCGCCGCGGGGGCGAACTCGCCTGACGCCTTACCCTTCTCGATCAGCCGGGTGAGCCGGGCTGTGACGGGCTCGTGCCGGGCCAGGGCGGTGTCGGCGCCGACGCGGGTGCTTCCGAGCCGGAGGAGCACCGGGTTACGTTCGAACAGCCGCCGGCCGATGTCCTGCAGCCGCAGTAGCGCCTCCTGGGCGGAACCACTCTTCTCTTCCGCTACGAGAAGACCGCAACCGTCTGCCTGGCCGGACTCCACATCGCAGGCTGCGATCGTCGTCAACTCAGCGGGTGCCGTAGGTCGCGGCCGCATGTGTACATGCGGTGGCCTGCGTCGCGGCGGCAGCGATCCGCGGTGATCAGCAGCATGACACCCGCCGCGGTATCCCGGCGGGGCTGGGGGACGCGGTCACAGGCTGTTCCAGCTGCGAGCTGCCTGCTGGAGTTGATCACGCAAGACGGTGACAGCAGGATTCCCCGGAGCGCCGCGCCGGACGGCCAGGTACAGAGTGTTCAGCGGCGCGGCCTGGGGGTGGTGCAACTGCACCGCCTTCCCCGTTTCCAGTGCGGGGGCGGCGATGTAGTGCGGCAGAACCGACAGTCCGGCGCCCGCGATCACTGCTTCGAGGACGGCTCGCAGGTCGGTGACGGTCATCGCCACGGGGTTCGGCGGGCGTCGCCCGAATTCGCTGCGCCAGTATCGGCGCACTATGGGCAGATCCGAGTTGTATGCCACGACGGGAAGGTGCGCCAGGGCGGCTACCGGGTCGGTCTGCAGCCGTTCGGCATCGATGGTGTGAGCCAGCGCGGGGCAGGCGATCAGGACGAACTCCTCGTCGATGAGTGTCTGTGCCACGACAGCCGCGAGCTTGGGCCTGACGGCCGAGACGACGACGTCCAGGCGGTCGGCGGCCAGTGCGGACAGCAGGTCGTCGGCCAGCCCGAGGGTGACATCCACCCGAACCCCCCGCCTGGTCAGATGGGCCAGTGCCGGCATCACCCGCAGAGTCATCAGCTCGGCGGCTCCGCCGATCCGCACTGTGCCCGCCAGGAGCGGTTGTGCGTCCCCGGGGGTCACCGCTTCGCGCAGTCCGTCCACGTGCACGCCGACACGCGAGGCGAGCACCGCTGCCCGTGCCGTTGGCGTCACCCCTTTCGAGCTGCGCACGAAGAGCGGCTCTCCGAGCTGTTCCTCCAGTCGCGCGAGCTGACCGCTGACAGCCGGCTGTGTCACCCCCAGGCGCTGAGCCGCCGCTGACAGGGATCCTGCCCGGTAGACCTCCAGGAACGTCAGCAGCAGATCAAGTCTCGGCGCACTGACACGTTTCTCGTTGATCACTCGCAAAGAGAACCACGCAGCGGACGACAGCAGCACCGCGCCCTGCGCTACGAGCTTCAGATGACCGGCCCAGGCCGGTACCAGCTGCCGACGGGCGTTGTCCGGGGCGCCCGCCGACGGGGCTGTCGCATCCCGTGGGCCTGATGCCCAGGCTTGGCCACGCGCTCGCGGGAGCGGCTGTCGGACAGGCAGGCGGTTGCCCTGATCCGGTGTTGCCCGAGCACCCGGTCAGTGGTCGCACGGCCTGCCTACGACAGTCCCGCGGCGGGGTTTCCTCCCGCCGCGTGCGAGTGAACGTCGACTGGATCTCGGCCCACAGTCCGGTGAGGGCGATGTCGTGCCCCAGCCGTCGGGGTCCCGAAACGCTGGGGCGGGAACCGGCTGCGCAGGGAATCGGTGGCCGTGCCTACGGGTGAAGGGGGCGGTGCCGCCGGGCCGCCCAGCGGCTGGTGGGGGCGCCGGGCGAAGGCACCCACCGTGGAGAGGGCGTGGGCGCGGCGGCTGCCCGTCGGTTTGCCGCCGCATTCCCCTCGGCGGTGTCGGGCCGGTTGATCAGCGCGATGACCTCGTCTTCGGCCCGTACGCAAAGGCAGCGTGGAAGCTCATCGGGCGGGCGCACTCCTTCACGGCCCGCTCGGACAACGCGGGCACGTCGCTGGTGCGGACAGCCGGCTGGTCCGGTACGGCCACCCGGCCGCGGTCGGCGTCGCTGGACCGCCGGGTCGGGGGCCAGGTACTGCGGCGATCCGCCGGGAGGCGTCGAGATACCGTCGAACAGCTCGATGAGCCGGTCATCGCCGGTATCGAGGAAGGCAGCCCGGTGCACGCCCCGCTCCTGCACGAAGCGGAACCCCAGGCCGCAGGTGTGAATTCCACCGAGGCGCCGAGGTCGTGAGCGCGGATGGCGATGCGGTCGAGCCCCTGGTCCAGGGCGTCGCGGTCAGCGGCGGAAAAGAGACGCGGCAGAAAAGAGACACCGTGCAGGAGCTGCGCCGCGAGGCGCATGCAGCCATGCGCCCCTCGCGGTGATGGTGCCCGGGGACCTCAGCGGTTCGCGAGGGCCTTGAGGACCCTCTGGGCGGTGGAGGTGCTGGACTGCGGGTTCTGGCCGGTTATCAGGTTGCCGTCCGCGACGACCGTGTCGCTCCATGCGGCACCGGTCTCGACGACGGCCTTCCGCTCGCGCAGCCGGCTCTCCACGAAGTACGGGGCGTTGTCGCCCAGGCCGCCCTGGCGCTCTTCTTCGTCGGTGAAGGACGTCAGAGCGCGACCGGCGAACGTGAAGGAACCGTCCGGCCCGGTGGCGCTCAGCAGGGCGGCGACTCCGTGGCACAGGGCCGCCACGATCCGGCCCTGCGCGTCGGCGACGGTCAGCAGCCGACCGAGGTCGGCGTCGTGCGCGAGGTCGGCCATCGGGGCGTGCCCGCCGGGGATGTAGATCGCGTCGTAGTCGCCTGCCCGTACCTTCGCCAGGGACAGCGGAGTGCCGAGCTGGTCGGCGATGCCGTCGAGGTAGGTGCGGAACCGCTGCGCGTCGCTCGGGGAGACGCCGCCGCGCTCGTCGAGGCTGAGCGCGTCGACGGTCGGCGGTACACCGCCCGGCGTCGCGATCACCACGTCGGCTCCGGCGTCGGTGAGGACCTCATGGGAGGCGGCGACCTCCTCTGCCCAGTAACCGGTGGGGTGGGCGGATCCGTCGGCCAGTACCAGGCTGTTCGTGCCCGATACGACCATCAAGACCTTCGGCATGAGTTTTCCTCCTGAACGGGAAGGGGCGGCGCTCGGCGCCGTGGGCTCCGCGGCGGAAGACCGCGGTGCCGGGACAACACCAGGATCAATGAGAAATAGTTCAGCAGCGCAGGCCGTCTCATAAAATTTCTTATGGGCAGGAGGTGGGCGCGGATGCCGGAGCGCGCCAGGTCCGGCGCGGCAGCCAGCCTGCGCCAAGGCCGTCACCCGCAGGTCACGCCGGGATGCCTTCCCGCGTCTGGGTGCTCCCCTTGCCCCGGTGTCGACCCGCACGGTGGAGCGGTCCTCTCCTCACGGAGCGGCCCGGAGGACATGCCGGAGGCCGACATCCGCGTCATCCCCGCTGGGCCCGGTTGCCCCCTCGGGCCCGGCCCGCGGCTGCCTGTTCTCACCGGCCCCTGCTCTTCTCCCATCCCGGCGTGCGACCAGTCAGGACCCGATACGGGCACCGAGGTGGAGCTCCTCGCTTCGGCGGGCGGCTCAGAGGGCGGAAGCTCTGTGTCTCTTCCCTGGCCATCAACTGGGTCCTCGGACCCGCGGTGATGTTCGCGCCGGCCTGGATCTTCCTGCCGGACCTGCCCGAGTACCGCACCGGGTTGATCATCGTCGGCCTGGCCCGCTGCATCGTCATGGTCATCATCTGGAACGACCTCGCCTGCGGCGACCGGGAGGCCGCGGCCGTCCTGGTGGCGCTCAACAGCGTCTTCCAGGTCGTCGCGTTCGGCCTGCTGGGCTGGTTCTGCCTCGACTGGACGCCACGGACCGCCCCGACACCGGCGCCGAGGCCGGCCCGGACGAGCGCGAAGCGCTCCTGGAGCGCGTGCGCGGGGACGAGCAGACCGCGGCGGAGCAAGCGGAGAAGCCGCGAGTGCGGCTGTCCCGAGCCGAGGACTTCGCCGCCACGCTGCGTGCCCGGCTGCCCGAGCGCGAGCCGGCCCGTCCCTGACCGCGCGGGCGCCGGCGGGACTGCCTCCTGTCGGTCGGCGGGTCAGGTGATGGCAGGGCTGCGGCGCTCGACAAGGACGACGTCGCGCCAGACACCGTGATGGCGTCCGATCCGCTCCCGCGTGCCGATGATCCGGAATCCGGCCCGCTCGTGGAGGGCCAGGCTCGCGGTGTTCTCGGGGAAGATCCCGGATTGGACGGTCCAGATCCCGGCCGCCTCCGTGGAGTCGACCAGCGCCTTCAACAAGGCGGCTGCGACGCCGCGACCGCGCGCAGCGGGGTGGACATAGACGGAGTGCTCGACCACGCCCGCGTACGCGCACCGGTCCGAGACCCGGCTCGCGGCGGCCCAGCCCAGCACCGTCCCCTGCTCGTCGAGGGCGGCGAAGCGGTGCTCGGGCAGCTTCGCGGCGTCGAACGCCTCCCAGGACGGCGGGCTGGTCTCGAAGGTGGCGTCGCCCTCGTCGATGCCTGCCTGGTAGATCGTCAGAACCTGCTCGGCGTGGGCCGCCGTCAGCGGCACGACCACCGCACTCCATGTCCCACTCGCCACTGCTTCCTCCTTTGTCCGTCCGGGCGTCAGGATGCGGCCGGCATGGCCAGCAGCTTGCCCATCGCGGCGAGGACCGACGGCTCGACCCGGTAGTACACCCAGGTGCCGCGCCGCTCGGAGGTGAGCAGACCGGCCTCCTTCAGCTTCTTCAGGTGGTGGGACACCGTGGGCTGGGAGACGCCGACGTCGGAGATGTCGCACACGCACGCCTCCCCGCCCTCGTGAGAGGCCACTGAGGAGAACAGCCGCAGGCGCACCGGGTCACCGAGCGCCTTGAACATCCGCGCGGCCTTCTCGGCCTCATCGGCGGTCATCGGGCGCTCGGTCAGCGGCGGGCAGCACGGCGCCACACCCTGGCCGCCGACGGGCTCAAGCAGCGGCAGCACCTTCGCATTCGACATGCGTCTATGTTGACATACGTCGAACCAATGCGGGGAGGTCCCGTCACCGGCGCGCGAGACGGACGGCCAGGCGCCAGGAGGGGCGGTCCGCGCCCCGGCCCGCCCCGCGCAGCGAGTTCGACGACAGGCTGCGCTGACCACTCCAGGCCCGACGAACGCCGGCCCCGGCACCCCGACCGCGATCCCCTCCTGCTGCCGGGGTCTTCCGGCAGCGTCCAGGGCGCCGTCGAGGTGGGCGAGGCAGGGCGGATCGGGACGGTGGCCCGTGGCGGGCACCATCACGTCGGCCTCCTCCCACCTCCCGTCCGGCCGGACGGGCTCGGGCCACTCGCGCTGGTGGACATCGGCCGTCGTCGAGTACCGGCTGTACCGGCGGGCGAGGGGATTCGGCCGAGCGGGATGGTGCCCAGGCCGGTGTGGGCAGTCGGAAGTGCAGGAGTACGGGTTGCGGCCAAGGAGCCGCTGTGCCGCGCACTTCACGGGCTCCCGGGTGGCGAGCCTGACGCGGGCGGTCCCGGCCGGCTCGGCGGCGATCTGCACCGTGGAGTTGCCGGCCCCGACCACGACCGCCCGGCGGCCGGTGAACGGGCCGGGCTGCGGTGGTCGGCGGAGTGCAGTACCTGCCCGGTGAACTCCTTTGGGCCAGACCGCGCGGCCGGTACGGGCGCGCGAACGGCCCGGTGGCCACCGCGACGGCCGCGCGGACAGTCGGCCGCCTTCCTCCGGCTCCACCTCGAAGGCGCCGCCGGTGTGGACTTCGGTGCCCAGACGGTCGGCATGGGCCGTGAGCTGGGCAACGGCCTCGTCGCGGTGCGGATGACGGTGCGGATGGCGGTCCGGATGGCGGTCCGAATCACCGCCGGGGAACGGCACCCCTGGCAGGGAGCTGTACCGGGCGGGTGAGAGCAGCGCGAGGCTGTCGTAATGGCGCGGCCACGACCCGGCCGCACGGGTCGGGCGCCTCCAGCGCCACCGGCCGCAAACCACGGCGCAGAGCGTGGGCGGGAGCGAGCCCGGAGCCGGCCGCCGCCGATCACGACGACGTCGATGTGCTCCATCGGCAACCCTTGTAATTTCGATGTTTGTCTATGTTGACGGACATCAATGCAGGTGTCATGGTGGGTCGTGCAAGCCATCGACAGATGTCGAAACACGCAAGGAGTCGCCGTGAACGCGCCCGCCACCACCGAGCTGCGTCGTCGTGATCGGAGCCGGACCCGCCGGTCTGGCGCCGCCGCCCACCTGGTCGACCGGGGCATCGTGCCCCTGGTCCTGGAGGCCGGGCCCACTGCCGGCGCCGCGGTGCGCGACTGGTCGCACGTGCGCCTGTTCTCCACCTGGAGCGAGGTCGTCGACCCGGCCGCCGAGAAGCTTCTTGCCCCGACCGGCTGGGCGCGCCCCGACCCGGCCGCCTACCCCTCCGGCGGCGACTGGGCCGAGCTCTATCTGCAGCCGCTGGCCGACGTCCTCGGTGACCGCGTCCGCCTCGGCGCGACCGTCACCGGTGTCTCCCGGGCCGGGCGGGACCGGATCGTGGACGCCGACCGCGAGCAGCAGCCGTTCGTCGTGCACATCGCCCACGCCGACGGCCGTGAGGAGCGAGTCTTCGCCCGCGCGGTCATCGACGCCTCCGGCACCTGGGCCACCCCGTCCCCGGCCGGCGGCAGCGGCCTCGCCGCCCTCGGCGAGAAGGCCGCGGCCGACCGCATCACCTACCGCGTCCCCGACCTGAAGGACCCCGCCGTGCTCGCTCGTACGCGGGCAGGCGCACCGCGGTCATCGGCTCCGGCGCCTCGGCCTTCACGGCCCTCGCCTACCTCGCCGACCTCGCCCAGTCCGACGACGGCGCGGGGACGAAGGGGGTGTGGATCCTGCGCCGGGGCATCTCCGGCTCCACCTTCGGCGGCGGCGAAGCCGACCAGCTCCCGGCGCGCGGCGCGCTTGGCCTGGCGGCGAAGGCCGCCGTCGACGAGGGCCACGTGGACGCGGTCACCGGCTTCCGTACGAGGCGATCGAGCGCGACCCCGACGGCCGCCTGGTCCTGGCCGGCGAGGACGGACGCCGCTGGACGCGATCGACGAGGTGATCGTGCTGACCGGCTTCCGCCCCGACCTGTCCTTCCTGGACGAGCTGCGCCTGGGCCTCGACGAACGCCTCCAGGCCCCGGTCGAGCTGGCCCCGCTGATCGACCCCAACCAGCATTCCTGCGGCACCGTCTACCCGCACGGCCACCGCGAGCTGTCCCACCCCGAACCCGGCGTCTACCTGGTCGGGATGAAGTCCTACGGCCGCGCCCCGACCTTCCTCGCGATCACCGGCTACGAGCAGGTCCGCTCCGTCGCCGCCGCGATCGCCGGCGACCTCGACGCGGCCGACCGCGTCGAACTCACCCTGCCCGAGACCGGAGTCTGCGGCGGAGCCGGCCTGTTCGACACCCCCATCGCCCAGGAGGCCGACGGCGGCGGCTGCTGCGCGGCGCCCAGCCTTCGTCCAGCTCGGCGCCCCCACCACGGTCGGGGCGACTGCCGAGGAGGCCCCGGTGGGTGGTTGCTGCGGCTCGTGACCGGCCTCAACAGCCCTACGCGCGGGGCCGCGACCGGAACAGGGGACCGGTCGCGGCCCCGCACCAACCTGCCCGCCCCCTGCGCCCCGCAGACCGCGAGCCGGGGCATCGTCTCCTACGCCTTCGCCGTCCCCAACCCGCAGTTCACCGCCACGGCCGACCGGGGCGACCGCCGCCGCGTTCTCACTCGGCCTCGTCGTCTCCGCCCTCGCCGGGATCCGCGTCGGGCACATCCTCGACCGGCGGGGCCCGCGCGCCGTCGTGACCGTCGGCTCCGTGCCCGGCACCGCCGGTCTGCTGGTCGTGGCCACATGCAGCGCGTCTGCGCGGTTGTCCGGGTACGGGAGCACCCCCGGGCAGCCGGCGGCACCGTAGTCGCGCGCCGCCGGACCTGACACGGGGGCTTGCGACCGTAGGCGGCCTTCTCGAGTCGATGGCACTCGGATCGATGGCACTCGGAAGCGGTCAAGGTGAGCGACACGGCCTGGACCACGGGCACGGAGGGGAAGTGGCCGACCTCGGGGGATGGTTCGGGGCGGTCGACCACCCCGCGCCCACGCGCCGTCCGCTCCGTGTTCAAGGGGTGCCTGTACTGCCCAACAGGACCCGGCGCCGGTAGGAGCCGTTTCACCGGTGGTGCTTCCCGGGAGTGGCCGATGCGTCTGGCGGCCGGGTGGGAGCGGGTTCGAGGTCAGGGCAGGGTGAGGATGCGGGGACCGTCCTCGGTGATGGCGATGGTGTGTTCGATGTGGGCGGCTCGGCTGCCGTCGATCGTGCGCAGGGTCCATCCGTCGGGGTCGGTACGGTAGTCGTTGCGCCCTCCTGCCATGAGCATGGGTTCGATGGCGAGGGTGAGGCCGTGACGCAGGGGGAAACCGCGGCCGGGTCGTCCGTGGTTGGGGACGTGGGGGTCTTCGTGCATCTGGCGGCCGATGCCGTGGCCGCCGAAGTCCGCCGGCATGCCGCAGTCGGCTTTGCGCGCGACCGTGCTGATGGCATGGGAGATGTCTCCGATCCGATGGCCGACGGCGGCGGCGGCGATGCCGGCGTCCAGAGCCTGCTGGGTGGCGGCGATGAGTTCGAGGTCGGCAGGGCGAGGGGTGCCGACGGTGAAGCTGATCGCGGCGTCGCCGGTCCAGCCGTCGAGTTCGGCTCCACAGTCGATGCTGACCAGGTCGCTCGCGCAGGCGGTAGTCGTCGGGGACGCCGTGCGCGACGGCATCGTTCACGGAGGCGCAGATCACGGCGGGGAAAGGGATCGGGGCGAAGGCGGGCTGATAGCCCAGGAACGGAGAGCGTGCTCCGGCCTTGGCCAGAACGGTGCGGGCGGCTTCATCGAGCTCGCGCAGACGAACTCCCACGGCTGCCGCCGCGCGGGCGGCCGCAAGTGCGTGGGCCACGACGCGTCCGGCTTCACGCATCGTCTCCAGTGCCGTGTCGGTCTTGATCTCCACCATGTGTCGTGACTCCTTGAGATGTGACGCTACCAAATACTTATACCGGTATTAGTATCACAGGCGTGATGAGAGTTCTTGAGTCCGCAAGGGCGGCGACGTGGAGGGCGCTTCAGAGCCCTGCTCCGCGAGGTCCGCGGTGGCCGCGGCGGCCGGGGTATCTGCTGAAAACCTCCGCAAGGCCGAGTCCGGCCGAGTCCCGACCCTGGCCTTCTTCGCCGAGCAGGCCATGCCGACGTGACCGGACACCTGCCGGCTGACGGGGGGAATGGGCGTCCCTGATGCAGTACGGCGGCACCGGCCCTGACCGCGCACCCCTGGTAATGGACCGGCGGATAAACCCCAAGTGGTCACAGTGAGGCAATACCTGATGCTTAGTCAGTTTTCGGCGGGCGGAAGGAGTTCCTCCCCCGAGAACTGCTGCGGGCCTGAAGGGTGCAGGCGCCGGGCACCGCTCTGGTCTGCGAGGTGCCGCATGGTCTCAACCGAGTACCAGGAATTGGGTTCTTTGCGCAAAGATCACTCGATAGTGCGTATAGGCCCCATGGGGAGGTGATCGGCGGTCACACTCGAAGCACATTGTGCCGAGCACCGTCTGAACTCTGCTCTTTGCCGAACGGCCGGAGCCGGGAAGGACATTGCCTTGCAGGAGGACTGCTGTGACACATCACGACGGCCGCGGGCCAGGTCTGGCCGGGGATGCCGTTGCCCTGGCGGCGGGGCTGGCTGATCTGGCGGTCTGCGGTCTGAGCAGCGCGGTGGGCGGTGTCAGTGGCCTGCTGCGCCGCGCCGACCTCGGTGAGCTGTTGGCTGACGGCCGGGAAGAGACCAAGGCGCGCGGACGCCTGGTCCTGGACCGGTATGCGGCCACGCCGCCGGCTCACCTGGAGGTCCTCGCCCGCACCGTCACCACTCGCGCCCAGGCGGAGAGCGGCAGTGAGTGAACTGGACGAGCACGCCTTACTGAAAAACCGCATCGACCAAGTCCTCGACGAGTTCGTCACCGCGGAAGCGCAGGCGCTGGCCGACATCGACGCCTCCCTGGCGAGGGTCGCCGAGCAGATACATGCGGCGACGGAGCACGGGAAACGGTTCCGGGCGGCGTTTTGCTACTGGGGCTGGCGCGGGGCCGGCCAGCCCGACAGCGAGGCGCTGGTACGCGCCGCCGGCGCGATTGAGCTGGTGCACGCGGCCGCCGTCGTCCACGACGACCTGATCGACCCGCAGCCGTACCCGACACGGCCGCCCCACCGCGCACATCGCCCTGCGCGAGGCGCTCACCGATCATGCGCGGCCGAAAGCCGGTGCCCGGGCCCTGGCCATGCTGACAGGCAACCTGCTGATGTCGCTGGCCGGCCAGCTGTTCACCACCTGCGGCCTGCCCGGGGCCTATCTGAACAGAGCCCGGCCACTGTGGGGGGTGCTGGCCCGTGAGCTGGTGGCGGGGGAGTGCCTGGAGATCCTGCGCACCGGCGCCGAGCCGGACCCGGACGCCTCGGTGAAAGTCGTCCGCTACAAGACCGCCAAGTACACCGTCGAACACCCCCTGCACATCGGCGGTCTCCTGGCCGGCGCCCCGCCGCGGCTGCTTGAAGCGTACAGCGGCTACGGCCTGCCGCTGGGCGAGGCATTCCAGCTGCGCGATGACCTGCTGGGCCTGTTCGGCGACCCCGCACGAACCGGGAAGAACCCGGCCGACGACCTGGTCGCAACCGGCCCACCGCCCTGATGGCCCACACCCTGCGGTCCGCCGCCCCGGGAGAGCGCCGCGAACTCCACCACCTGCTGGGACAGGGAAAACCGAGCGAGCGGCAGGTGGAGCGGGTACGGGAGATCGCTCGCCGCACCGGAGCCGTCACTCGCGTCGAAGACATGATCACCGCCCGGCTGCGTGCAGCCCACGAGGCTCTGGCCGACGCCGGCCTGACCGCCGAAGCCCACCACGCCCTGTCCGGCCTGGCGACATTCGCCGCCGCCCGCCGCCACTGACCGCCGCATCCCCGGGAGCAACACCGATGACCTACACCCAAGCATCCATGGACGCCCTGCGGCCGGCCGGCGACGAACTGGCCGACGCGACCGTGGCGACACTGTTCGAGCGCGGCGAAGTGGGCAAGTTCAACACCCTCATGCGGTACGTCTCCACCGTCGGCCAGGAACTGCCCGAGGGCCTGCCGGACGTGGCCCGCCAGTACCTGCACGAGACCAGCACGCCGCCCGCCTGGGTGGACTGGGGTGAGATGGAAAGGGCCCGGCTGTTCTTCCTCGACAACAACGTGCACATCTCCACCGCCCTGTCCTTCGCCTCCATGCCCGCCTGCTACGTCCTGCCGCACGTGGCGAAGCTGCTGTCGGCCACCCATTCGCTGAAGTACCCGTCCAAACGGATGGCGGAGACCGGGCAGTTCACCGTCTACCTCATGCAGCCCGACGCGTTCGAGGCCGGCAGCCGTTTCGTCCCGGCCGCCCAGAAGGTCCGCCTGCTGCACGCCTCCATCCGCCACCATCTCAAGCGCGAGGGCCACTGGGACATCGCCGGCCTCGGTACACCGATCTGTCAGGAGGACATGATCGGCGGGCAGATGATGTTCTCCATCCAGGTCCTGGACGCCCTGCACCGCCTGGGCATCCACATGAGCACCGAAGGCGCCGACGCCTACTACTACGCCTGGCGGGTCGTAGGCGCCATGCTCGGCATCGACCAGAACCACGTGCCCAAGGACCTCCGGACAGCCCGGGAGTTCTCCGACCTGTACATGACCCGGCACATGGGCCCGTCCGAGGAAGGCGCCCAGCTCACCCGCCAGCTCATCGACCTCTACGAAGAAGTCGTCCCCGGCACCTTCTTCGACCCCGTCGTCGGCGCCCTCATCCGCTACCTCATCGGCGACACCTGCGCCGACTGGCTCCAAGTACCCCGCACCCCCTGGGACACGGCAGTCAAAGCCGCCCCCGCCCTGCTCAATGTCTTCGAGACGATCGAGGACAACTCCCCACTCGGAGCCTGGGCCCTGGACCGTCTCGGCCACTTCACCACCCTCTTCGAACTCAGCTCTCTCACTCGCAGCCGCGTCATGCACTACGCCATCCCCGAGCAGCTCAAGAACGACTTCGGAGTCAGCAGCACCATCCCGCCCAGAAGCCGCTGGACCCCGCCCCCGGCAACCATCAGCGGGTAAGAAGGCCGGCCAGGAGTCGGGGCGGGAGGTCTGCCACACATCGTCGTCAGGTCGCCGGAGTCCTGCGGAAGACGGTGAGCGAGTCCTCGTACGCCCGGACGCTCCAGCCCGACGAGAAGCCGCAGCGGTGTCTTTCCCTGCCGGACCGGCCGGCCGTCAGTTCTGGAGCGGCTTGCAGCCGGAGGATCATTTCGGCCGCTCCCCCCCAGGGAGCCTTCTCGGACGGCGCGGATGTTCATGTGCGGCGACAGCACCGGGCGGCGCGCGAGTGCGTCAGGCCGGCAGGGCGGCGATCCAGTCGGTCAGGAGGCGGTTGACTTCGGCGGGGCGTTCCTGCTGGATCCAGTGGCCGCAGCCGTCGAGGATGTGGGAGGAGACCAGCCCCGGCAGCGTGACCGGGTACGCCTTGATCGCGTCGGCGAGCCATGTCGTGGAAGCGTCCAGGCCGCCGCCGATGAACAGGGACGGCTGGGTGAGGGGAGCGCCGTCGAGGTCGGCGAGGTCCTCCCAGTCGCGGTCCATGTTCCGGTAGCGGTTGAGCGCTCCGGTGAAGCCGGTGCGTTCGAACTCCCCGGCGTAGACGTCGAGGTCTCTCTCGCTGAGCCAGGCGGGCAGCCGGCCGGAGGGGAACCGGTCACGCAGCGTCCCGGCCCCGGTGACGAAGTGCGGATCGGGGGCACCGGGTGCGGGCATCGTGTCGGCGGACAGGGCCGCGTAGAAGCCCGCGAGCCAGCTCCGTACATCGGGTTCGATCTCGGCCTCAGCGCGGCCCGGCTCCTGGAAGTACGAGACGTAGAACTCCTCGTCCCCGCCCATCCGGGCGAAGACATCGCTGGGACGGGGCCCGCCGCGCGGGGTGTAGGGAACGCTCAGCAGTCCCACCGCCCGGAAGACCTCCGGTCTGAGGAGGGCTGAGTTCGCGGCGATGGTCGCGCCCCAGTCGTGGCCGACGACCGTCGCCGACTCCTCGCCCAGGGCGTGCACCACCGCGACGTTGTCCTCCACCAGATCGAGCATCCGGTACGCATCCGTCGCGGCCGGCCTGGAGGAGCGGCCGTAGCCGCGGACATCAACGGCGACCGCGCGGTATCCCGCCGCCGCGAGGGCCGGCAGCTGATGGCGCCAGGAATACCAGGATTCCGGGAAGCCGTGTACGAGCAGCACCAGCGGTCCGGCTCCCTGCTCCGCGAGATGAATCCGGCCTCCCGGCGAGGAAACCAGCCGATGCGTGATCTCCGCCGCATGTTGCGGCATACGTTCTCCTCCGGCGTCTTTGGTCCGCTCGTTCTTCAGAGCTTCGAGCGAGGCAGGACCGGCATAGGGGTCACCCGGCTGTCGAAGTCGCTTCGTGCTGAGCCAGGCACCGGGCTGCCGCCCGTGCCGCCTCGTCTTCGTTCATGCCTGCTGTCTCCTTCCGGCCTGGCTCCCATCGATAGTCTGCACGGCGTGACCCACTCATATGTGAGTTCCGACGATGCCGCAGTCGCGATAGCCGGGGTGCGGGCCGGCGCGGGCGTGGTCCGCGACATGTACGGCCAGCGGCTCAACCGGATCGACAAGGGCGCCGGGGACTTTGCCACCGCCGCCGATGTGGAGGCCGAGAAAGCGATCCTCGACGCCATCCGTACCGCACGGCCTGATGACGCGGTGCTCGGTGAGGAAGGCGGGCAGCAGGGCGCCTACGACGCTCTGCGTCAGTGGCGGGTGGATCCCCTGTGCGGCACGCTGAACTACGCCGTCGGCAACATGCTGGTGGCCGTCGACGTGGCGCTGCAGGATGGGGCGGCGGCGGTGGCCGATCCGTTCAGTGGCGAGATTTTCTTCACTGACGGGACGGCCGCCTGGGTGCGGCGTGGCGGGGCCGAGGATGCACTGCTGACGCCCTCGCCCGCTACTCGATTGGTGGACGTCAACCTGGATCCGCCGTTCCCGAGTGCGCCCGGATCCCGGGCCGTGGATCTGCTGGCCCACCCTGACTTCGTCGAACGTTTCCGGCCTCGGGTCGTGTCCACGACGCCGGCGCTGGCCTGGGTCGCTGCCGGCAAGCGCGCCGCGTATGTCACCGATGGCGGAGACCTCTCCAATAGCGTGCACTTCGCGGCCGGCATGGCTTTGTGCCGGGTCGCCGGCTGCGTTGTCACCGGGATCGACGGTGCCCCGCTTGGTGAGGCAGGGCGTGAGCTTGTGGCCGCCGCCGACGACGAAACCCACGGGCTGCTGATGTCGATGATACGCAGCCGAAGCCAGTGCTGTGACCGCACGGGGCTCGCCGGGCTGGATCAGGCTGCGACTTGGAGGGGCCTGCCGCCCCGGCGGGTGCCCTTCTCTCCGCGGATCCGGCAATGGTCGCCGCAGGGCCGGCCGGGGACGGCCCAGTTCCTCCTGGACGACCGGCACCCGCGCGGCCCAGCTGGCGCAGGCACACCCGGTCGCGAAGAAGACGGCATTCACCGCCCGGCGGGTACGGCGTACCCGCCGGGCGGACGGCGCACGCGGCTGACCGGCCTTCACCGGGACAGGGGAGGAGGGCTCAGCGATGGCCGACGCCCCCTTCGTACCGTCGGACACGGCACTGCTCGATCTCGGCGGCCCTTCCCACGCCAGGGCGGTGAGTGCGTCGCGCTCGTCGGCCAGGCTCTTGTGCAGGGCTTCGGCGCAGTGCGCCATGGTGGTGGTGTCGTTCGAAGGCCCGGGCGAACCGAACGTCTGGCCGAGGACCGGCCGCCGTTCGCACACGTCGCGTGCGACGCCGGTGGTCGTCGGGACCGTGGCGCCGCCCCGGCGACGCGTGGCCGCAGGACCAGGGGCGTCCGCGCCCGTAGCCGCGCAGGTCCTGGAAGAGGGCCTGGGCCGGGACGGGCCGGAGCTGCCGGCGCATGATGCCGAGCCCTTCGGTGTTGACGGCCTTCTCCACGGCGTTGCGGAACGCCGCCACGGGCATGCCCTCCAGTCCGAGGTCCTCGGGCTCGACCAGGGGCGGACGGAAGAAGTAGGCGCGGGCGCGGTCCTCGGCGAAGCACCGGACCACCAGGCCGTCCAGCAGCCCGTGAGCGGCCTCGTCCCGTCGCCCGGGCAGGCTGGCCCGGCGTCCACGGGGGCTCGGCGGGAGACCGCCAGCGGAACCGTGTGGACGCGGGGTCTCGCGTCGCGCGTGCCCACGGGGTGAGAGCGGCACGGGTCGGGCCGGCGGGGACGCTGCACCGGGCCGCACGCGCCGGCCATCCACGGACGAACCGGCCGCCCTGAATTCGGTTCACCGGGGCGGAGCGTGAGGACGGAATGCGGCCGGCTCGGCGTCCGGTCGGATACGGAGCCGCGCGTAGTTACGCAACTGTCGCTTTTCTCCGTGCAACTCTCGTATCCCGCTCGCCGTCTATTAAGCAAAACGTGAATCACGTGCGCACGAGGAAGGGACAACGGTGAGGAACATAACCCGACGAGGAGTCGTCGCAGCCGGAATTACCGCGCTGGTGGCCCCGCTCACTGTAGCCATGGGAAGTACGCCGGCTCAGGCCGCGTCGTGCACCACGCAGACGGGGGCCTACCAGAAGCAGGTCGAGAAGTTCCTTGGCCGCCCGGTGGACGGAAGGCAGTCGGCCGCCGACTGCAAGGCAATCAAGGCATTCCAGACAAAACACTCCATCAGTCCCAATGCCGGACTGGCTGGTCCCATCACCTGGGGCGTCATGGACCTGATGAACCGGCAGAAGGCCGTGGGGAAGAACCCGAACAGGGCGGGCAAGTGCCCGACGAACAAGGGCCGTATCGCCTGCGTCGACCTGACGCTCCAGCTCAGCTGGATCCAGGACGGCAAGGAGCTGGCGTACGGACCGGTCCCGGTGCGCACCGGACGCAACGGGTACGAGACCCGCACCGGCCTGAAGAAGGTCTACTGGCGCAACATCGACCACGTCTCCAGCCTGTACCACGTGCCGATGCCGTACAGCCAGTTCTTCGACGGCGGTCAGGCGTTCCACTCGGTCGGCATCAGTGTCTGGGCCCCGCCCGGCTCGCACGGGTGCGTCAACATGACCAAAACCGACGCTTCGAAGTACTGGAGCATGCTCCGCAAGGGCGACGACGTCTTCGTCTACGGCCGCAAGCCCGGCACCTGAGCCGCCTCACGCGCAGTGGTGGAACACCCCTTTCGGCCATGGTGACGCGGCGGTCGCTTTTGCCCACGGTTTCGCCTGTTTTGCCCGTGTGAGGCGGGGCGTCCGCAGGGGCATGCCTGCTGCCGTAGGACGCCGAGCGGGAAAGGAGTGCTCCGATGTGCCGAGGGCTCGCCTACTCCGGAACCCCTGTCCTGCTCGGCGTCATTCTGTGCAAGCCCGCCCGCTCTCCGGCCGGCCAGGGCCCGCATTCGCGGGCGGGTGTCGAGATCATCGACGAAGACGGCTTCGGCGCCAGCCGGTACGGCTCCGACGCGCGTGCGACGGCCATGGTCCGGGACACCGGACCTGCCTGGAACAACCGCAACCTGCAGGAGACGGTGGACCACGTCCGCTCACCCTCCGAAGCGCCACCGCAAACCGAGCCCGCAGCTCGACGGCGGCCGGCTTCGAACCAGCCGGGGGGATCCTCCTGTGCCCTCAGCACCGGCTCGGCCGCCCCACGACCGCGCTCTTGGGTGCGGTGTGTCCACGCTCATCCCGCAGACTCCACGCTCTCGCCGGCCGAGCAGGCCACGGACCGATGCCCAGTGGAAGTTCCTGGAGCTCCACCTGCCGATGAGCAGGTTCGGCCCCTTTGTCACCGTCTATGGACGCTTTCGGGTCTGGCGGGATGCCGGCCTCTTCCAGGCATTGCCGGAAGGCGTGATCACCGAGGCCGTGCGGCAGGGTGAAACCGACTTGTCGCTGGTCAGCGTGAGCTTCACCACTGCCCGCATACACCGCGACGACGCTGGGATGCATGCCGGCAAGGACCTCATGGAGGCCCTGGAAGAAGCTGCGTGCGAGCAGGAGAAGGCCCGGCCAAAAAGGGGCGGACCGGAGGAACGGGACGGACAGGCCGAACGCCGGCGCGTCCGACGCAGATGCGAGCTCCGCCTGAAAGAGGCCCTGCCCGGCAGATCCAGGGTGGGCCGACCAGCGCGATTCATCTCGCCGCGGACCGCAAGTGCCGTCCGTCCGGGCTCGTCCTGGCCGTCGGGCAGGACGCGGACAGCCCGCAGTTCATCCCGGTACTCCGGACCCCGTCTCCGCGCCTCAGCGATCTGGATCGACGACCTCCTGAAAACCACCCACTGATCACAACCTCACGCAGGTCCTGGGGCCATACTGGTCGGGCCCCGATCCTCCACAGAACGATTCCATGGCCAAGAACAGCAGCTCTTCGACCATCGTCCCCGACACCGCGTGGCTGGGACGCGGGCGCCACCTCGGGCCCGAGCCCGAGCAGGACGTCCGGCGCAACCTGATCGCCCTCAAGGCGGCCGGGGTGCTCGACGACTTCCTGGACCTCGACCCCGTCGAGGCGGCCCGCTCCACCGTCCTGCACCCGCGGGACGAGTCCGCCGACCCCGGTCCGTCGGCCCGTCGCCTCTTCGAGGCCCGCTGGCGCGTGGCCGACGGCGTCACGGTGCGTGCACAGTTGACCACGTATGATTCCGAGATCCGCCGCAAGGAGAACGAGGGCATCACCTGGATCCTCGCCGCCGAGGCGGAGCTGGCGTGGGACCCGCGGTGGCCCTCGCCCGCGACTATGTTCTGGCCCGACAGCGGCCGGGTCGCCTGGGACCACGACACGGTGCCGGGCGTGCGCCTGCGGGCGGCGAACCACCTGCCGAAGGACGACGACGAGCTGCGCCACCTGTTGCGGGACTGCTCCCGTAAGAGCTGGTTCATCCATGTCGTGGTGCACGAGGCGATGACGCCGGACGCGAGGGGGCAGCAGCCGGTCTCCACGTTCCTGCCGCCGAGCCTGCGACACCGGGTGGTCGAGCACCGGGGCACGCCGGAGCAGGCACAGATCGCCGACTTCGCGATGAAGCGGGAGTTGAACGTGCGGATGCCGCGCGGCGGCGCCGTCGTCCTGCCCGCGGAGCCGCGGAGCCCGGATTACGACGCGGAGCGTTTCACGGTGCGCACTGTCTTCCTGGACGGCTCCGAACCGACAGAACTCCTCGACGCCATCAAGGAGTTCGCCGCGCTGCCGCGGCCGCTGTCCGACGAAGCCGAGCGGGCCCTGACGCGGCTGCGCCAGGGCTGGCACCTGCTGACCCCGGACGAGGAGCTGGACCATGCCCAGGGCATGGCCGTCAAGTACGCCGAGGCGCTCGACGCCATGACGAAGTCCTGTGACCTCTACCGAGAGGCGGCCGAGGCGCGCATGCCGCGCTGGCCGAGGTGACCGGTGGCGACGGTGTACCCCGGCAGCCCTCGCCGGATGCGGTCAAGGCGGGCGGCTCACCGCTGAACGCCCTCACGAAGGCATTCGGCCGCTTCCGGGACCCGAACAAGTAGGGCACGCCGACGTCATTCCTCCGCCTCGCTTCAGGGACTCCCGCGAAGCGGTGTGCAGGATCTGGTGCCGCAGCAGGTCGGCGAGCTGCCGGGCCCGGTCCGCGCGCAGCCGGCGGCGCGCGCGGCGGCGACCGGGCGGGCTGCGGGGGCGGGTTCGGTTGGCATGACAGGGAACGTACAAGGAGAACCGCTCCGATGGTGTTGCCGCCGTATTGCGCCACCTGACGCCCCGCGCGCACTCACCTGACCTGCGATTTCATCGACAGAGTGCCGAGATCCGCCACTCTGTCGCCCATAACGTGGACTCCGGGTGCCCACGATGCGGTCGGTGACCCCGTCATCGCACACCGCCGATGGAGTGTGGTGCCGGACCGACTCACCCGCCGCCACACTCTGAACTCTGAGAAGCGGTTGCCCCGGCGCACACCGCGCTGCACTCATGGGGCATGACCCGCACCGTCCGGCATCTGCGGCGGAGGTTCCCCATGGATCTCCTCCGTTACGCGGGCTGCGTGTGTCGTCCGTCCCGCTGAACTCGCCTCTTCCTCCGCCGACGGAGGCTGTCATCCGGTGAGGGCAGGGCCTTCGGTCGCCACCACGTGCACGAAGTGCTCAACGAGTCCGGTACCGAGCACGCTGTCTCCGTGCAGGCCTCCTGCCCGCCGCTGCCGCTGATGCGCCACTTCAGCCGTACCAGTAGGGCAGTGCTCCTGCTCGAGCAGGTCGGGAAGCCGGAGGCCTGGTGGTGAGCGGAGAACTGTCCGTCGACGAACACCAGGTGCGGGTGCGGGTGCGGGTGCGGGTGCGCGCTGAGCGCGAGCGCGACGGGCTTCAGAGGGGCCGGCAGATGGTACTGGGCATACGCCCGAGGTCGACGTGACGACGTGAGGGGCAGCGCTGGGCTGTGCGTGCGGTCGAACGATCCCTGGCCACCCCGTAGATCTCCGGTTTCCCGCCTGATCGCCAGGGGCCGGGGCAGGGGGTGGCGTCTGCCCCGGAGGGCGGTTCGGATGATGGACGCCGCTGTCCCAATTTTGGGATCGGTGACGATTGGCCCAGCGGGTCAGGGGTTTATCCAGGCGCTGGGGGCTTTGGTCAAGTCGGATACACAGTCGGGCAGTTGGGCCGAGGCGACGTCGGCGAGCGACACGCCCTCGAGGACCTCGCGCACGTGGGACCGCAACGCGATCCACAGGGGGAGCAGCGACTCGGCGGGGCCGGTGTAGGACAGCTCCGGGGGGCGGACCCCGCGCACCGACACCAGCGGTCCGTCCACGACGCGGATGACGTCGGCGATGCTGATGGACTCGGCGGGCTTGGCCAGCCGGTAGCCGCCGTTGCCGCCGCGCTGGCTGAGCACGAGGCCGCCCCGGCGCATGTCGTTCAGGATGCCTTCAAGGAACTTGTGCGGAATGTCCTGAGCGTCGGCGATGGCCTCGGCTTTCAGTGGTCCGTCATCCCGTGACGCGGCGAGCTGCAGTGCGGCACGTACCGCGTAGTCCGCCCTGGCTGAGATCCGCATGCGCACATTATCCCGTACGGCTTCGGTCGGTGTCCGTTGCGGGGGCGCCGGCAGGTGTTCCTGCCCCGGCGGCCCCGGGGACTCGAGGCCCGCGGTGGGTGTGCAGTGGGAGGCGTCGTCGCCCTCGACGACGAGGCTGAGGGTGCCGTCGACAGCGGCGGGGACGTCGCCCGCGACGGTCACCCGGTGCAGCAGGCGCGGCAGGTCGCCGTAGTCGTCGGGGGCGTAGTGCTGGGTGATGCGGTTGTCGAAGAGGACGAGGTCGCCCGGTGTCCAGGACACGCGCACGATGTTCTCGGGGCGGGTGACGTACGACTGGAAGATGCGCAGCAGATCCCGCGAGTCGGAGGGGCCGAGGCCGACGATGCTCTGGGCGAAGCCGCCGATGAACAGCCCGCGCTCCCCGGTCTCGGGGTGGACGCGGACGACAGGGTGGGCGGTGCGGTACGTCCGGGAGACGAACCGCCTGCGGTGCTCGGCCGCCTTCTCGTTCTTCGGGGCGGCGTAGTCGTAGTCGTTGGTGTGTACGGCCCAGAGCTTGTCGGCCAGCTCGCGCAGCGGCTCGGGCAGGTCCCGGTAGGCGGTGGCCGCGTTGGCGATGAGAGTGTTGCCGCCGTACGGCGGGACCAGGATGCTGCGCAGCGTGGACGCCTTCGGGGGCGTACGGACGAAGGTGACGTCGGTGTGCCAGTGAGCGTTTTCAGCGCTGACGCTCCAGGGTGAGGACGGCTGCGGCAATTGACGACAGGCGGTTGGGACTGCAGCGTGCCCTGCGGAAGATCCGCCAGGACTTCAGTCTTGCGAC
>RHMC01000103.1 GCA_003719395.1 Streptomyces altiplanensis | reverse complement strand
CGACGGTGCCCGTTCCGATCAGGCCGAAGACCCAGCGGTTGGAGGCCCCGGAGGTCCTGACCCGGGCCATCAAGGAGACCCTGGTCCCGCCGACCGACTACACCTACCCGCACCAGGGCTGACCGCCCCCGGCGCGCGGCCGCCTGGCCGCGCGCCCCGCGGAACCCCGCCCCCGTCCCGGCCCCCACGCCGGACGGGGGCGGTTCCGTGTGCCGCCGGGTGTCAGATCTTGCGCCAGCGGGCCATCGCGAAGGAGAAGACACCGAACAGGGCCAGGCCCACGGCTATCAGGGCCAGCAGCCACGGCCCCACCGGGGTGTCGGCGAAGGAGCGGAGGGTGTCGTCGATGCCCTTGGCCTTGTCGGGTTCGTAGTCGACCGCCGCCTTGACCGCGAAGCCGCCGAGCACGGCGAAGACCGCGCCCCGCGCGACGCCGCCCGCCACACCGGCGACGTCCACGGCCCGGCGGGTGCGGCCCCGCAGCTCGCCCATCTTCAGGTGCTTGTGGTACTTGCGCAGGGCGGCGCGGGCCGCGATCCACACACCCGAGACCGCGATGGCCAGGCCGGCGAGGCCCACGATCCACTGGCCGGCCGGGAGTTCCATGGCCCTGGCCGTCACGTCGTCCGACTGCTTGTCGCTCGATCCGCTGCCGCTGCCCCTGGAGCCCGCCGCGAACGACAGCACGGTGTACGCCACGAAGCCGTAGAAGAGGAAACGCGCCAGGGACAGCAGGCGCTTGCGGGGCTTGTGGCCGTCGGGTCCCGCCGCGCCGAAGAAGACTTCGGAGAGCCGCCACAGCGCCATGCCGACCAGCCCGACGCCCAGCGCCCAGAGCAGGAACGAGCCCAGCGGCCGGGCGGCCACCTCGGCGAGCGCGCCTCCCCGGTCGGCCTCCTGCGTGCCCTGGCCGAACGCGATCCGGAGCGCCAGTACGCCGACCAGTACGTAGAGCACTCCGCGCGCCGCGAATCCCCAGCGCGCGGCGGCCTCCAAGGCTGAACTGTCCGACGCCCGGCGGGCCGTGCGCCTGCCGCGACGGGTGAGTGCCCATGCGCTCATGTCTTCGCCTCCTTCGTCGGAGTGCGTGTGCCCCGAAGCGGGCGGCGGAACCGGTGGGGACGCGCGTGGGGTGCGCGCAGGCGGCCGTCGGGCGGTGACGCGGTCTTGTGGATTGGCAATGAGCATGTCAAATTCCCTCAACGGCGTTTCCGTTCCCCGCGGAGACCTGACTGAGGAGATCCCCCCATGAGACGCACCCTCCGTGCGCGTACGGCCCTGACCGCCTTAGTGGCCGCCGGAGCCCTCGGCCTCGGCGCGGCCCCGGCCGGCGCCGAGGCCACTGCCGGGCCCGCCGCCGAAGCCGCCGCGGGCCGGCGGCTTACGCCCTGGACTCCGAGCTCTCCCAGCGGCTCGGCGACGACACCGCGGGCAGCTACATCGACCGCCGCACCGGCGAACTCACCGTCACCGTCACCAGCGACCGCGCGGCCGAGCAGGCCCGCGCGGCCGGCGCCGCGGTGAAGCGCGTGGAGCGGAGCGCCGCGCGGCTGGAGGCGGCCATGGCCGCCCTGGAGACCGGAGCGAAGATCACCGGTACGTCGTGGGGCATCGACCCCCGGACCAACCAGGTCAGCGTCGAGGCCGACCGGTCCGTGTCGGCGCGGGAGATGGCCCGGCTGAAGAAGGTCGCGGACGCGCAGGACGGCGCCGTGCGTGTGTCGCGCGTGCCGGGGACCTTCAAGCGCGAGGTGGCGGGCGGCGACGCCATCTACGGTGGCGGATCGCGCTGCTCGGCCGCCTTCAACGTCTCCAAGGGCACCACGCGTTACTTCGTGACGGCGGGCCACTGCACCAACATCACCGCCAACTGGTCGGCGGCCTCCGGCGGCCCGGCGATCGGAGTCCGTGAGGGCACCAGCTTCCCGACCAACGACTACGGCATCGTGCGGTACACGAACGGCTCGGCTCCGGCGGGCAACGTCAACCTCTACAACGGCAGCCACCAGGACATCACGTCCGCCGCGGACGCCGTCGTGGGCCAGGCGCTCAAGAAGAGCGGCTCCACCACCAAGGTGACCAGCGGCACCGTCACCGCCGTCAACGTCACCGTCAACTACGGCGACGGTCCCGTCTACGGCATGGTCCGCACCACCGCCTGCTCGGCCGGCGGCGACAGCGGCGGCGCGCACTTCGCCGGCGGGGTGGCCCTGGGGATCCACTCGGGGAGTTCCGGCTGTACGGGGACCAGTGGCTCCGCCATTCACCAGCCGGTGAAGGAAGCCCTGGCGGCGTACGGCGAGAACGTGTACTGAGGCGCTCGGGGCATGTCCCCGGTCGCCGGACGGGCCGGAGGACCAGGCCCGTCCGGCGGCCGGGGAGCGGGCCCCCGGGCGGAGTCCCGGTTCCGGGAAGGTCCCCCGCGGGGTCCGCGCCGTCAGCGCCAGCCCGTGACGATCAGGGTGAGGGCGATCGTGAAGGCCCCGCCCAGCAGCGCCAGGCAGAGCACGTAGTGCCGCCGGAAGCGGCGCGTCAGCAGGCCGAAGGCGGCGAAGGCGAGGCCCACGGCGAGGGTGCGGGGGGCGCGGGCCGTGGCGGAGGCGGTGAGCCAGTCGGCGGCCGGGACTCCGGCACGGCCCGCCTCGGCGGCGTACACCTTGAAGGGGACGCCGTTCCAGGGCTGGTGGCGGACGCCGCCGCGGACTCGGCGGCCAGCCCGTGCCGTACCTCGCCCGCATGCGGTCCGTGGTGAGCGGGGCCGGCAGGTGGACGCCGGCGCCCGCCAGCTGAAGGGCCAGCAGGCCGCCGGCCAGGCTTCCCGCGAGCGCCGTCGCCGAGAGCCGGGAAGCGGCGCTCGGGGCGGCCACGCAGACGACCGCGAGGAAGAGCTCCGGCATCAGCGGCCAGCTCAGCGCCTCCGCGCACGCCCACACGAAGGCGAGCGGCAGGCCCCACCGGGAGGTGCGACCGCGGCCACCCGGCGGCGCGCCGCCGAGTCGCGCAGGGGCTCGGCGTGCGTGCGGCGGGTGAGCGCCGCGACCGCCGCGTCGCCTCCCCGGGAGTGGTGGAGGAGGGGAGCGGGGCGCCGACGCGGACCCGGACCAGGGAGGAGCGGAGGCGGCCGTGCTTGGGGAGGAGGCGGTCCGTACCCGCGATGCCGACCGGTACGACGGGTACGCCCGCCCGCGCCGCGAGGAGCAGCGCCCCCCGGTGGAACGCGCCGACCTCGCCGCCGGGCCCGCGCGTGCCCTCGGGGAAGAGGACCACGGCGCGGCCCGCCCGCAGCGGGCCGGCCATGGACAGCAGGTCGTCCAGACCGCCGCCCTTGCGGCGGACCGGGAAGCCGGCCGCGAGGCGGGCGCAGATCCGGCTGCGCCAGGGCGACGCGAACCAGTAGTCCGCCGCCGCCCCGATCGCCGGGGTGTGGCGGGCGTCGAGCCGCAGCAGGGCGGCGGTGTCGGCGTGCGAGGAGTGGTTGGCGACGACGACGCAGCCGCCGCGCGGGAGCGCGCCGCGCCGCTCGACGCCGCCGGTCAGGGTGAGGACGCACCACCACAGAGCGCGGCCGCGCCGCGGCCGCGAGACGGGAGGGAAGCTCCGTGCGGGCAGGGACAGCAGGGGCCGGGGTCGTCACAGGGACACCGCCATCGCGAGCAGCAGGGCCACGAGGAGGGAGTCGATACGGTCCAGCAGGCCGCCGAAGCCGGGCAGCCAGCTCCCCGCGTCCTTGACTCCCGTCTCGCGCTTGACCATGGATTCGAGCAGGTCACCGAGGACGCAGCCGGCCAGGACGGCCGCCCAGAGCAGCGGCGAGAAGGCGCCGACGAGCGCCAGCGCGAGGCGGTCGTGACGGCGGCGCCCAGTACGCCCGCCCAGGTCTTGTGGGGCGAGAGCGGGGACAGCGGCCGCGCGAGCAGCCCCCGGAGGACCTCCGGGGGCCGGGGCGCGCGGCGTCGGCCCCTGCCCCCAGCGCCGTGCCCCCGCACCACGCGCCCACGTCGCTCAGCGCCACCGCCAGGCCCACCGCCATCGCGGTCGCGGGGCCCAGGGCGATCAGGCCGGTCAGGGCGACCGGGATCCACAGCAGGGCGAAGACCGTGCGGGCGGACCGGGTGAAGCCCGCAGTGCGGTCGCCCGCGAGCAGGGCCGGGAGCGCGGCCGCGGGCAGGAGCAGCGCGCCGGCCGCAGGCCGAGCAGGCCGGGGGCCAGCCCACGCGAGGGCCGGCAGCGCGACCGAGGCCGCACCGAGCACCGCGTACTCGCCGCGCCGCAGGCCCGCCATCCGTACGTACTCGCTCACCGCGACCAGACCGAGCCCCGCCGCCAGCGCGAACGCGCCCCCGCCGCCCAGGTGCAGCGCCCAGTACAGCGGCGCCGCCAGCGCCCAGGTCCGCCACCGCTTGCGCAGCTCGGCCCGCATCGCGACCCGCGCGGGCAGCGACGCGACCATCGACGCCGCTCGCCCCCAGCACGCCCGTCACGAGGGGGAGGACCCCCACGGCGGTCACCGGGCGCCACCCGGCACGCGGCCGCCCAGTACGCGCCACAGGCGGACGCAGCGCACGGCCGCGGTGAGCGCCGAGCCCGCCGCGATCACGGCCAGCACCGGCGCCGCCCAGCCGGGACGCCCGCCGCGACGACCACCAGCAGGCACCGCTCCGTCTTGCCGACCGGGCCGCCGTTGAGGCGCTCCGCACCCGCCGCCGCGCCGGCCAGCGACACCCAACCGGCAGGGTCGCGGCGAGCGCCGCGACGGCCACCAGCCACAGCGGGGCGAGCGCCAGGAAACCGGCCAGCACCGCCAAGTCGGCGGCGCGGTCGCCGAGTTCGTTGAGCAGCGCCCCGCGCCGTGCGTGCGCCCCGTGTCGCGGGCCAGCGCCCCGTCCAGGTTGGCGAAGCCGAGCCGCGCCGCGAGCAGCACCGCGACCGGCAGGGCGGCGACCGGCGCCGGCAGCCAGGCCAGGGCCGTCGCCGCGCCCGCCGCGCAGACCACGCCGGCCGCGGTGAGGGTGTCGGGCGACACCTCGCGGCGGGCCAGCGCGCCGCGGACGCCGCGGAGGCGGGCCGCGTACCAGGGCTTGAGAGCGTAAAGGCCGTTCATGGGGTCAACTCTTCTGCGCGCGGGGCCCGTGCGACTCGGCGCGCGTACTCAGAAGAGGGCTGAGTACCTGGTACGGGCGGGACCTGCGAGAGTGCGGTGCATGGCTGAGCCGATGACCGCCGCCCGGAGGCGTCCCGCCCGGGTCCGTACCGCCCACACCGCCGAGCTCGCGCCCGCCGCGCTCCGCGAGATCCGCGCCTTCCTGGACGCCGCTTTCGACGGCGACTTCGGCGACGACGACTGGGACCACACCGTCGGCGGCGTACACGCCTTCGTCCACGACGAGCACGGCCTCGCCGCCCACGGCAGCGTCGTCCAGCGCCGGGTCCTGCACCGCGGCCGCTCCCTGCGGACCGGTTACGTCGAAGGGGTGGCGGTGAGGGCCGACCGCCACAGCAGGGGCTGGGGGACGCGGTGATGGGGGCGCTGGAGGGGGTGATCGACCGGGCGTACGTACTCGCCGCGCTCCAGCGCGTCGACGACGGCGCGGCGCTGTACGCGGCGCGCGGGTGGCAGGTGTGGTCCGGCCGGATCGCCGCGCTGGGTCCGGACGCGCCGTACCGCTGGCGGAGGAGGAGGGCTCGGCCCATGTGCGGCCGGCGGCCGGGGCGGGGCTCCCCGACCCCTTTGACACGCTGTTCTTCGACTGGCGCGACGGCGACCTGCTGTAGGGCTCCGAGGGGGCGCGGCTCCGGGGGGGCCGTGGGCCGGGGCCGGCGATGTGCCGAGCTCAGAGCGTTGCCGTCATGATCGCGTCTCAGATAGTAGGAAGTCCGAGTAATTGTGGAGACAGACGGCCCGGCCTCGCTTAGCTTGGAAGAAGCCGAACGTCTCGCTCCATCAGCGAACGGCGGTCGCGAGCCCGTGCCCCATGCAGGTAACCCCTGCGGCATCTGCTCCCCGCCCATTCCGGCGCCCTGAAATCATTCTGATCTCAAGGAGTCGATCATCATGGCCGAGACCCTCCGCCGCGTCCGCCACACCCCCCGCTCGAACGAGACCGACCGCAAGCAGGCCGCCGCCGCCCTCCAGCGCGCCCTCGACCGCCGTGACAACGGCGCGCCACCGGCCACTGAGCCACCGGCGCGCGCCGCACGGCGCCGTGGCCCGGCTAGCGGCCGCGCCGGATCTCGAAGTGGTCGACGCGCTCACCCGATTCGGCGAGCGCGGAGACCTTCAGCTTCGGTGACGCGCCTGCCTCGGCCTCCACCGCGAGGAACGAGAAGCCGGTGTACCGCACCCGCGACCACTCCACCGTGTCCGGGTCCGGGATCCGCGACGTGGTCCAGTGGAAGCTCACGATGTGGTCGTGGTCGTGGACGTTGCCCTCGTAGCTGTCCCGTACGCCCGGCCGAACCCGTACAGGTCCTTGCCCGCACCGCCCGCCGTGACGTACACGGTCCCGTCCCGCGTCGGATCGGTGGAGGACCCGACCGGGACCGGCTTGCCGACCTCGCCGTCCCTGATGGCGTCGGTCCGCTCGTACACGTGGTTGTGCCCGTTGATCACCAGGTCGACCTGGTGCTTGGCGAAGAGCGCCAGCCACGCGTCGCGCACCCCGCCGTCCGAGGCGTGGGTGGACGTCGAGTACACGCAGTGGTGGAAGAACACCACGACGAAGTCGATGCCGGCCTGCCGCCGCAGCTCGCCCAGCCGCTGGTCGAGCCAGGCGCTCTGCGCGCCGTCCGTGTAGCCCCGGTTGGCGGGGATCTCGTACGACACGTCGTTCGCGTCCAGCGCCACGACGCCGACGTTGCCGTACGTGAAGGAGTAGATGCCGGGGGCGTTCGCCGCGTCCGGCCCGTTGTCCGGCAGTGACCAGCGGGCGGACTGGCCGCCGTAGCCGTTGGGGGAGTACCAGGCCTCCATGTCGTGGTTGCCGGTGGTCACCATCCACGGCACCCGCGAGGCCACGGACTCGGTCTGCGCCAGGAACTGGTCCCACACGCGCGCGTCGTAGGTGTCCGACTCCCTGCCCCGCCCGCTGCTGTCCGCGTAGCAGATGTCGCCCGCGTGCAGGTGGAAGGAGGGGTTCTGCCCGAGGATCAACTGGTCGTTGGCGAGGGCGTCGTAGCTGACCCCCTGGTCGCCGAAGGCCGTGAAGACGAAGGTCTCCGGCCGCGCGGGCGCCGTGCGGAACGACCCGACCGTTGACAGCCGGCACGCGTCGGCCGGGTCGAACCCGTCGTGCCCGACCCCGTAGTAGTACGTCGTCCCCGGCCTCAGCCCGTCGAGCCCCGCATGCAGGTAGAACTGGTCCACCGCGGGGAGCCTGCGCGACAGCGACGGCGTGTGCAGGGCGCGCACCTCCGCCTCGATCTTCCGGCTCAGCTCCCACGGCTTCAGTCCCACGCGCACATAGGGGCGTCCGACCGCGAAGGGCACCTGCCAGGAGATCCGCATCTGCGTCTTCGGGTCGGCGCCGAAGGCGAGGTGGCGGCCGAAGGGTGCGACGAGCGACCCGTCGACGCGGGCGGCGAGCGCGGTGGTGACAGGGGAGGCGGCGACAGGGGAGACGGAGTACGCCGGGCTCGCGCCGCCGAGCAGGGCGGCTCCGCCCACCGTGGCGGCCGACGAGGTGATCACCCGTCGGCGGGACAGCTTCGTACGCAGGTATGCGTGCTGCTCCGGCATGCTCATGCGGCGCGCGAGCTGCTCGGGTATGCCGGTGCGGGGGAGATCAGCCATGCGGGAGAACTTCCCAGGGGCGGCCAACTCCGGCCGGTACGCAGGGTGAACAGAATCTGTCGGGACGATGAGTCCGAATGGCGGACACGCGGTGTCAGGGGGTGGGACGCGGGAGTAGGGTGCCGACATGTCTCGCAGCCTCAATCTCGCAGTGATCCCTGGTGACGGCATCGGCCAGGAGGTCGTGGCCCAAGGGCTCAAGGTCCTCAACGCCGTCCTTCCGCAGGACGTGAAGCTGCAGACCAAGGAGTACGACCTCGGCGCGCAGCGCTGGCACCGCACCGGAGAGACCCTCCCGGACGCGGAGCTCGACTCCCTCAAGCAGCACGACGCCATCCTGCTCGGCGCGATCGGCGACCCGTCCGTGCCGTCCGGCGTCCTGGAGCGCGGGCTGCTGCTCAAGCTGCGGTTCGCCTTCGACCACTTCGTCAACCTGCGCCCGTCGAAGCTGTTCCCGAACACCGCCACCCCGCTGGCCGGCCGCCCCGACATCGACTTCGTCGTCGTGCGCGAGGGCACCGAGGGCCCGTACACCGGCAACGGCGGCTCGATCCGCACCGGTACGGAGCACGAGGTCGCGACCGAGGTCAGCCTGAACACGGCGTACGGCGTCGAGCGCGTCGTGCGCGACGCGTACGAGCGGGCCGACGCGCGTCCGCGCAAGAAGCTGACGCTGGTCCACAAGAACAACGTCCTCGTCTACGCCGGCCACATGTGGAAGAACATCTTCGACAAGGTCGGCCAGGAGTACCCCGAGGTCACCACCGACTACCTGCACGTCGACGCCGCGACGATCTTCTTCGTCACCCAGCCGGAGCGCTTCGACGTCATCGTCACCGACAACCTCTTCGGCGACATCCTCACCGACCTCGCCGCCGCCGTGACCGGCGGCATCGGCCTGGCGGCCTCCGGCAACATCAACCCGACGGGCGCCTTCCCGTCGATGTTCGAGCCCGTCCACGGCTCCGCGCCCGACATCGCGGGCCAGGGCAAGGCCGACCCGACGGCCACCGTCCTCTCCGTCGCCCTCCTCCTGCGCCACCTCGGCTTCGAGGCCGAGGCCGTCCGCATCGAGGAAGCGGTCTCCGCCGATCTCGCGGAGCGCGAGGGGGCCGCGGTCCGTACGACGGACGAGATCGGCGACGCGCTCGCGGTACGCGTAGCGGGCTGACCCGACGGATTCCTCCCACAGCCGCCGGGTCACAGACACCCGGCGGCTGTGCTTTGCCGCGGCCGGGTGGGACCATCAATCCCGGGCCGCACTGCACGCCGTTTCATACACGCACTCCCACGGGCGATAATCGAACGCGGGGCCGCGGTATGAGGGGAAGCTCGGACGTCCTACTAGAGGCGTGAGCGCGGTCCACCACACACAACCGGTGAAGGACACGCACTCATGACGACGCCCACGATCGAGCTCAAGCCCTCCTCGCACCCGCTGTCCGACGCGGAGCGCGAGGCGATCCTGGCCAACCCCGGATTCGGCCGCCACTTCACCGACCACATGGTCACCATCCGGTGGACCGAGGGCCGTGGCTGGCACGACGCGCAGCTCACGCCGTACGCGCCGCTGTCGATCGACCCGGCCAACATGACCCTGCACTACGCGCAGGAGATCTTCGAGGGTCTGAAGGCCTTCCGCCGGCCCGACGGCACGGTCACCACCTTCCGCCCCGACGCGAACGCCAAGCGCTTCCAGATCTCCGCACGCCGCCTGGCGATGCCGGAGCTGCCCGTCGAGACGTTCATCGCGGCCTGTGACGCGCTGGTCCAGCAGGACAAGGCATGGGTTCCGGCGCACGGCGGCGAGGCATCCCTCTACCTGCGCCCGTTCATGATCGCCAATGAGGTCGGGCTCGGTGTGAGGCCGGCCAACGAGTACCTCTTCATCGTCATCGCGTCGCCCGCCGGCGCCTACTTCCCCGGCGGTGTGAAGCCGGTCTCGGTCTGGCTCTCCGAGAACTACGTCCGCGCCGTCCCCGGCGGCATGGGCTTCGCCAAGACCGGCGGCAACTACGCGGCCTCGCTCCTCGCCCAGGCCGAAGCGGCCCAGCAGGGTTGTGACCAGGTGGTCTGGCTGGACGCGCTGGAGCACAAGTGGGTCGAGGAGATGGGCGGCATGAACCTGTACTTCGTGTACGGGGGCGCGTCCGGCGAGAAGCCCAGGATCGTCACCCCGGAGCTCACCGGCTCCCTCCTCGCCGGCATCACCCGCGACTCGCTGCTCCAGCTCGCCCGCGACCTCGGCTACGAGACCGCGGAGGGCCGGATCTCCACGGACGACTGGAAGCGCGACACCGAGAACGGCACCCTCACCGAGGTCTTCGCCTGCGGCACCGCCGCGGCCATCACGCCGGTCGGCTCGGTGAAGTCCGAGGGCGCGGAGTGGGTCCAGGGGGACGGGCAGCCGGGCAAGGTGACGATGGAGCTGCGCGAGGCGCTGCTCGCCATCCAGACGGGCCAGGCCGAGGACACCCACGGCTGGACGCACGAACTGGGCTGACACCGCCCGTGGCGGTACGTACGTGAGGCCGCGCCCGGCACCCCTGCCGGGCGCGGCCTCATCGCGTACCACCGCACCTTACACGGGTCCTCGCACGGGGGCGGGCGTCTCGCTCCCGGCCCCGGCCACGGGTTCCGCCCCGGTGCGCACGGCCGCCCGCCCCTTCGATCAGTGCCGTGTACGCGACGCCGCCCACCAGCCCCGAAAGGATGAAGCTGCAGTCCACGCCGCCGGTGAGGGCCGGCAGCGGGCCCTCGTACACCGTCGTGGAGACCGCCGCGAGACCGGCCGCGGCGCCCAGCGCCCAGGAGGCCGTGGCCCGGACGTTCCAGCCGGACCGGTACCAGTAGACGCCGCCCTTGGCCCGGCGGTTGAAGACCTGGAGGGCGTCCGCGTCGTACTGGCCGCCGCAGCGCACGTACCCGATGAGGGAGATGACCGCCCACGGGGTGCCGACGGCCGTCAGCAGCAGGACGAAGGACGTCATCGCGGACTGCACGGACCAGGCGAAGGAGCCCCCGAACACGAAGGCGGTCGCGACGGCCGCGGCGATCACGGTGGCCCGGGTGCGGGTGGCCCTCGGCACGATCGCGTCCAGGTCCAGGCCCATCGAGTACAGCATCAGACCGGCGTTGCCGACGGATCCGGCCGAGGCCGCCAGGAGCAGCGGCGCCAGGTACCAGACGGGTGCGGCGTCGACGAGCGGTCCGGCGTAGTCGAGGCCGGCGCGGGCGGCGAGCGCGGTGTACGTACCGAACAGCTGCGGGACGAGAAGACCCAGCAGGAGGCCCAGACAGGTGGCCCACAAGACCGTGCGGGGGCTGTGGCGGCGCGGCGAGATGTAGCGCGTGTAGTCGCCGAGGAGGGTGATGAAGGCGACCGGGCCGCTCAGTCCGGCGGCGACGGCCGCGAGCAGCCAGGTGGGCCAGAAGGAGCCGAGCAGGTACGGGGTGCCGGGGGGAGCGGCCGTGGTGAAGTCGCCCGCGTAGGCGCCGACGCCGGCCAGCAGCAGGACGACCATGCCGATGGACAGCACCTTGCTGAGGCTCAGCAGCAGCTTGTAGCCGTACACCGCCGCCACGACCGTGGCGGCCGCCAGCACGGCGTACATCAGGGCGCGGGACGAGCCGCTGTCGGGCAGGCCGGTCAGCCGGGACAGCGTCCCGGCCATCACGTCGCCGCCGATCCACAGCGTGAGCGCCGTGTAGCCGAGCGAGAGCAGCAGACCGACGACCGAGCCGACGAGACGGCCGCGTACGCCGAACTGGGCGCCGCTGGAGGTGGAGAGGTTCGTCGCCGTGCGCAGCGAGATCAGCGCCAGCGGTGCGGTGACCGCGATGCCGGCCAGGGTGCCGACGATGATCGAGGTCACCGACGGCCACAGGCCCAGGCCGAAGGACGGCGGCAGCCAGCCGAAGACGATGACGCCCAGGCAGAGATTGGAGCCGAGAAGGAGGGAGACGAGGTCGCGCGGCCCGCTGGTGCGCTCCTCGTCCGGGATGGTGTCGACTCCGCGCTGTTCTATCGGCATGGCTGGGTCTCCCGGTCCGCCGGACAACAAAGTTTTGAGTGCTGTTCAATGTGACTTAGCTCAAGGTGGTGCGTCAACGTTTCGGTCATGTGGATCTGATGGTTAGAGTGAAGTTCTAAATTCTGGGAGGTGTGGCGGCGTGCGACTGACCCCGACGGAACGCGACCGGCTGCTGCTGTTCGGAGCCGCCGAGCTGGCGCGGGCGCGCCGGGCGCGCGCCTGCGGCTCAACGTGCCGGAGGCGACCGCGCTCATCGCGGACACGGTGTGCGAGGCGGCCCGCGACGGGCGGCGGCTGGCGGAGGCGATCGAGGCGGCGCGGTCCGTGCTCGGCCCCGACGACGTGCTGCCGGGCGTCGCCGATGTGGTGACCGAGGTGCATGTGGAGGCCGTCTTCGACGACGGCTCCCGGCTCGCGGTCGTGCCGTCCCCGATCGACGGCGGCGCGACCCTGGGCGACGACGCCCCGGGCGCCGTCCTGCCCGGTCCCGCCGACGCGGAGCCGGAGCCTGCGGTGCGGCTGGCCGTACGCAACACGGCGGCCGTCCCCGTCAGCGTCACCTCCCACTTCCACTTCTTCGAGGCCAACCCGCGCCTCGACTTCGACCGCTCGGCGGCGTACGGCATGCGGCTGTGCGTGCCGGCCGGGTCCTCCGTCCGCTTCGATCCGGGCGGCGAGGCCGAGGTCGGCCTCGTCCCGATCGGCGGCGACCGGATCGCGATCGGTTTCGCGGGCCTGGTCGACGGCCCGCTGGACGCGCCCGGCGCGAAGGAAGAGGCCCTGCGCGCCGCGGCGGCCTGCGGCTATCTGGGAGCACAGCCCGAAGGAGGAGCTGAGGCATGAGCATCGATCCGCACGAGTACGCCGCCGTGCACGGCCCCCGCGCGGGGGACCGGGTCAGGCTCGGCGACTCCGGGCTGACCGTGCGCGTCGAGTCGGACGCGCAGAAGCCGGGCGAGGAGTTCCTCGCGGGCTTCGGCAAGACCGCCCGCGACGGGCTGCACCTCAAGGCCGCCGCCGTGCGCGAGACCTGCGACGTCGTCATCAGCAACGTGCTGGTCATCGACGTGGCGCAGGGCATCCGCAAGGTGTCGATCGGCATCAGGGAAGGCCGGATCCACGCCATCGGGCGGGCCGGCAACCCGGACACCCTCGACGGCGTGGACGTCGTCGTCGGCACCGGTACGTCGATCGTGTCGGGCGAGGGCCTGATCGCGACGGCGGGCTCGATCGACACGCACGTCCACCTGCTGTCGCCGCGCATCATGGAGGCATCGCTCGCCGCCGGTGTGACGACGATCATCGGCCAGGAGTTCGGCCCCGTCTGGGGCGTCGGCGTGAACTCGCCCTGGGCCCTGCGCCACGCCTTCGGCGCCTTCGACGCCTGGCCGGTCAACATCGGCTTCCTGGCGCGCGGTTCGTCCTCCGACGCCGCGCCGCTGGTCGAGGCGCTCGCCGAGGGCGGGGCGTCCGGCTTCAAGGTGCACGAGGACATGGGCGCGCACACCCGCGCCCTGGACACCGCGCTGCGCGTCGCCGAGGAGCACGACGTACAGGTCGCCCTGCACAGCGACGGCCTGAACGAGTGCCTGTCGGTCGAGGACACCCTCTCCGTCCTCGAAGGCCGTACGATCCACGCCTTCCACATCGAGGGCTGCGGCGGCGGGCACGTCCCCAACGTGCTGAAGATGGCCGGCGTACGGAACGTCATCGGCTCGTCCACCAACCCCACCCTCCCCTTCGGGCGGGACGCGGTCGCCGAGCACTACGGGATGATCGTCTCCGTACACGACCTCAAGACCGACCTGCCCGGCGACGCCGCCATGGCGCGCGACCGCATCCGCGCCGGGACGATGGGGGCCGAGGACGTCCTGCACGACCTGGGCGCGATCGGCATCACCTCGTCCGACGCGCAGGGCATGGGGCGCGCGGGCGAGACCGTGCGCCGTACGTTCCAGATGGCCGGGAAGATGAAGGCGGAGCTCGGCCCGATGGAGGGCGACGGCCCCCACGACGACAACGCGCGCGTCCTGCGCTACATGGCCAAGCTCACCATCAACCCCGCCATCGCCCACGGCCTCGCCCACGAGATCGGCTCGATCGAGACCGGCAAGATGGCCGACATCGTGCTGTGGCGGCCCCAGTACTTCGGCGCGAAGCCGCAGATGGTCCTGAAGTCGGGCTTCCCGGCGTACGGCGTCACGGGCGATCCGAACGCCGCGACCGACACCTGCGAGCCGCTCGTCCTCGGTCCCCTCTTCGGCGCGTACGGCGCGACGCCCGCCGACCTCTCGGTGGCCTTCGTCGCGCAGGCCGCCCTCGACCAGGGCAACGACCTCATGCCGACGCGCCGGCGCGCGCGTCGCCGTGCGCGGCACGCGCGGCATCGGCCCCGCCGACCTGCGCCTGAACTCCCGTATCGGAGAGGTCGGGGTGGACGGACACAGCGGACTCGTCACGCTCGACGGCGACCCGATCCGCTCAGAACCCGCCGACTCCGTCTCCCTCAACCGTCTCTACTTCCTGTAAGGACCCTCCTCATGGCTTTCCGTATGCCCGCCGAGTGGGCCCCGCACGAGCGCACCTGGATGGCGTGGCCCGGCCCCAACACCACCTTCTCGAACGAGGAGGAGCTCGCCGCCTCGCGCGCGGCCTGGGCGGGCGTCGCCCGCGCCGTACGCGCCTACGAGCCGGTCACCATGGTCGTCGCCCCGGCCAGGCGGCCGGCGCCCGCGAACTGCTCGGCCCGGACGTCGAGATCGTCGAGCGCGAGCTCGACGACGCCTGGATGCGCGACATCGGCCCGACCTTCGTCAAGGACGACGAGAGCGGCGAACTGGCGGCCGTGGACTGGGTGTTCAACGGCTGGGGCGCCCAGGACTGGGCGACCTGGGAGCACGACGCGAAGATCGCCGGCGTGGTCGCCGATCTCGCGGGCGTGCCCACGCTCTCCTCCCCGCTCGTCAACGAGGGCGGCGGCATCCACGTCGACGGCGAGGGCACGGTCCTGCTCACCGAGACCGTCCAGCTCGGTCCCGAGCGCAACCCCCGGTGGACGCGCGAGCAGGTCGAGGCCGAGATCCACGCCAAACTCGGCACGACCAAGGCGATCTGGCTGCCGCGCGGCCTGACGACCGACTACCCGCCGCACGGCTACGGCACCCTCGGCCACGTCGACATCGTCGCCGCCTTCGCCGCGCCCGGCGTCGTCCTCGTCCACACCCAGCCGGACCCGTCCCACCCCGACCACGAGCCCTGCAAGGCGAACGTCGAACTCCTCCGCTCGCAGACGGACGCCAAGGGCCGCCCGCTCGAGGTCGTCGAGGTGCCCGCCCCGACGACGTCCGGGTGGACGGCGAGTGGGTCGACTACTCGTACATCAACCACTACCTCTGCAACGGCGGCGTCGTCCTGTGCGCCTTCGACGACCCGCGCGACGAGGAGGCGGCCGAGATCTTCCGCGGCCTCTTCCCCGACCGTACGGTCACGCTGGTCGACGCCCGCGAGATCTTCGCCGGCGGGGGCGGCATCCACTGCATCACCCAGCAGCAGCCCGCGGCGGGCAGCTGATCGGGTAGAACATACGAGTGCTCAATGTGAACGTCCACGCCTCATGACCGGGTCCGCGTCCGGTTCCGCCAAGCCGGCGTCCCGTCGGCGCAACGCCGCCCCGCCCCGCGAGACGATGCTCGCCGCCGCCATGGCGAGCATCGCCGAGCACGGGCTGGAGCGGCTGACCATGGCCGGACTCGGCCGTGAGGTGGGGATGAGCAGCGGGCACCTCCTTTACTACTTCCGCAGCAAGGACGAGCTGCTCCTCCAGACGCTCGAATGGAGCGAGGAGCAGCTCGGCATGGACCGCAGGGCCGCCCTCGCCCGGCAGGTCCCGGTCCGCGAGCGCCTCGACGCGTACGTCGACCTGTACGTGCCGTCGGGGCCCCGCGACCCGCACTGGGCGCTGTGGCTCGAACTCTGGAACCGTTCGCACGCCGTCGACGAGGAGGCCCGCGCCCGCCTCCTCGACATCGAGCTGTCCTGGCACCGGGACCTGGTGGCCCTGCTCGTCGAGGGCGCCTCGCGCGGCGAACTGCGCACGGTGGTCGACGCCGACCGTTTCGCGACCCGGATACGGGCGCTGCTCGACGGTTTCAGCACGCATGTGGCGATGGGGCTGCCGGGCTCGGAGCGCTCCCAGGTCCTCGCCCAGATCGGCGAGTTCCTCGACGAGACGCTCCACTGAACACACGGCTCCACTGAACGCGCCGCTCACGTGGACCGGGGCGCTCACGTGAACCCGCCCGCCCGCATGGTGAGACGGGGATACCACGCAGGGGCAGACATGCGAGACTGCCCCCGTGTTCTCGTTCGCCATGATTATGGGCAACAGGCGCGCCGGTCCCCAGTGACCGCCCCGTACCACCCCGTACGGCGCGGCCACCGTGCCCCAGACCCGCGCGCAGACCTCTCGCACCCGCGAGGGGTTTTTTCGTTTCCCGGCCCCATCACGGCCGGGGCGAGGCGCGCGCGATGATGGGGGCAAGTGGAGCCAGTCCTTCCACTCGACAGGAGTCCAGACAGCCATGACCACCTCAGGCCCCGACGACAGTTTTCACGTCTTCGACACCACGCTGCGCGACGGCGCCCAGCGCGAAGGCATCAACCTGACGGTCGCCGACAAGCTGACCATCGCCCGGCACCTGGACGACTTCGGCGTGGGCTTCATCGAGGGCGGCTGGCCCGGCGCCAACCCGCGCGACACCGAGTTCTTCGCCCGCGCGAAGGCCGAGATCACCTTCAGGAACGCGCAGCTCGTGGCCTTCGGCGCGACCCGCCGTCCCGGCGCCAGGGCCGAGGACGACCCGCAGGTCGCGGCTCTCCTGGACTCGGGCGCCCCCGTCGTCACCCTGGTCGCCAAGTCCCACGACCGCCACGTCGAACTCGCCCTGCGCACCACGCTCGACGAGAACATCGCGATGGTCCGCGACACCGTCTCGTACCTCCGTGCCCAGGGCCGCCGCGTCTTCGTCGACTGCGAGCACTTCTTCGACGGTTACCGCGCCAACCCCGAGTACGCGAAGTCGGTCGTACGGGCCGCCTCGGAGGCCGGAGCCGACGTCGTCATCCTCTGCGACACCAACGGCGGCATGCTCCCCGCCCAGATCCAGGCCGTCGTCGCCACCGTCCTCGCCGACACCGGCGCGCGCCTGGGCATCCACGCCCAGGACGACACGGGCTGCGCCGTCGCCAACACCCTCGCCGCCGTCGACGCGGGCGCCACCCACGTGCAGTGCACCGCCAACGGCTACGGCGAGCGCGTCGGCAACGCCAACCTCTTCCCCGTGGTCGCGGCCCTGGAGCTGAAGTACGGCAAGCAGGTGCTCCCGTCCGGCGCGCTCGCCGAGATGACCCGCATCTCGCACGCCATCGCCGAGGTCGTCAACCTCACGCCCTCCACCCACCAGCCGTACGTCGGCGTCTCCGCCTTCGCGCACAAGGCGGGCCTGCACGCCTCCGCCATCAAGGTCGACCCCGACCTCTACCAACACATCGACCCGGGCCTGGTCGGCAACCGCATCCGGATGCTCGTCTCCGACATGGCGGGCCGCGCCTCCATCGAGCTCAAGGGCAAGGAGCTCGGCGTCGACCTGGGCGGTGACCGCGAACTGGTCGGCCGCGTCGTCGCGCGCGTCAAGGAGCGCGAGCTGGGGGGCTACACGTACGAAGCGGCCGACGCCTCCTTCGAGCTCCTCCTGCGCGAGGAGGCCGGGGGCCGCGCCGTCAGCTACTTCCGTACGGAGTCGTGGCGGGCCATCGTCGAGGACCGCCCCGACGGCACCCACGCCAACGAGGCCACGGTGAAGCTGTGGGCCAAGGGCGAGCGCATCGTCGCCACGGCGGAGGGCAACGGCCCGGTCAACGCCCTCGACCGCGCCCTGCGCGTCGGCCTGGAGCGCATCTACCCGCAGCTCGCCAAGCTGGAGCTGGTCGACTACAAGGTCCGCATCCTGGAGGGCAAGCACGGCACGGAGTCCACGACCCGCGTGCTGATCACCACGGGCGACGGCGAGGGCGACTGGTCCACGGTCGGCGTCGGCGAGAACGTGATCGCGGCGTCCTGGCAGGCCCTGGAGGACGCGTACACGTACGGCCTCCTGAAGGCGGGCGTCGAGCCCGCGGAGTAGAACCGGGGCAGGCAGAGGAACGAAGCTGCGGGTGGCTCCCCGGAGAGCCACCCGCAGCCAGAACGCATCTATCTTAAAATCCACCCATTCGGGTAGATTTTAAGCATGAGGACACGACTGTTCTCCACCTTGTCCGGGCTGCTGCTCTTGCTGGCGGCCGCCGTACTCGCCGTGGCGCCGGGCGCGCAGGCTGCCACGGGGCTGGACACCGTGGCGGATTCGCTGCGCGCGTCGCCCGTATACGTCGATCAGCGCGCCCGTGACCAGCTGCCGCCCCGTGAGGCCGAGGCGCTGGAGGAGAAGATCCTCGACGCCGGAAAGCCGGTCTTCGTCGCCGTACTTCCGCAGAGCGCGGAGTTCCCCAAGGACGGTCTGCTGGCCGACCTGCGGACCCAGACCGGGATCACCGGGGTCTACGCCGTCAGGCTCGGCGACGCCTTCGACGCGGGCGCCGACCGCGCCGTGATGTCGCGCCAGGCGGTCGCCAACCTCACGGCCTCCGTCGAGCCGGCGGGCGGCATCGACGCCGTCACCCAGCTGAACGCCTTCGTCGACGACGCCATCGAACAGGCCAGGGGCGGCGCCCCCGACACCTGGGAAGGCGCCCAGGGGCCGTCGTCCGTCGTCGGGCTGGTGACGTTCGGCCTGGTGCTCGTCGCCGGCTGCGCCGGTGTGCTGCTGCTGTCGCGGCGCAATCGCCAGCGGCGTGCGGCGCAGGAGCGGGCCGCGCTGGAGAAGGTGCGTGTGCTGGTCGACGAGGACATCACCGCGTTCGGCGAGGAGCTCGACCGCCTCGACTTCCACCCTGCCGAACCGGGCGCCGACGACGCGATGCGCGCCGACTACGAACGCGCCCTGGACGCGTACGAGAAGGCCAAGTCGGTCATGGCGAAGGCGACGAGGGCCGACGACGTCCGCGGCGTCACCGAGGCGCTGGAGGACGGCCGCTCTCGCGCTCGCCGTGCTCGCCGCGCACCGCGAGGGCAGGCCGCTTCCCGAACGCCGCCCGCCCTGCTTCTTCGACCCGCGCCACGGCCCCTCCACGGCCGACGCCGACTGGGCCCCGGCCGGCGGCGTCACGCGCAGGGTGCCGGTCTGCGCGGCGGACGCGGCCCGGCTGGCCGAGGGCCAGGACCCGATGTCGCGCATGGTCGATACGGCGGATGGCCGCCGCCCGTACTGGGAGGCGGGACCGGCGTACACCCCGTGGATAGGCGGCTACTACGCCGGCGGCCTCCTGCCCGGCCTGCTGATGGGCACGATGCTCGGCTCGATGCTCTCCACCCCCGCCTACGCCGACCCGGGCTTCGGCGGTTACGAGGGGGGCGACTTCTCGGGCGGCGACTTCAACGCCGGTGACTTCGGCGGCGGGGGCGACTTCGGCGGCGGAGGCTTCGGCGGTGGTGGCGACTTCGGCGGCGGCGGTTTCTGACGGCGGCGGCTCCTGACGGTGCTCAGCGACCGCCGACGCATCGTGACCGCGCCCGGAAACGGACGCCGGAAGAGGCCCGGTCTCACCCGGCATGGGTTGCCGCGTACAACTGCGGCAGCGCCCCCAGGTACGGGGGACTGCCGCGAGCGGGGCGGGGTGAGGTGAGAATGCGACCGGACAGCAGCTTCGCCGGGCCGGCCGGTGCGCGGTCGGTCGCCGGTGCAGTCCCCGTGGGCGCAAAGGGCCGTGGACGCAAAGGGACGCGAAGGGAAAGGGCCTGAACACATACAGTCCCCGGTAGTCCGTCCCGTTGCCGTGGGTTTCAGCCGTCGCTGAGAACTCCGACACCCGGGAGGATCTGCCGGGGGCCTGGCCAGAGCCTGCGAGTGGGTCGTCACGCAAGTCGACGAACGTCTCCGTCGCCCGTGCGGCTCGCTCCGGTTTTCTGGTGTATTAAGAATTTTCCTCCTGATTTGGCATGAGTCAAGAGGTTGTCCGTATTTTCTGACGGCCGGGTCAGGACTGCGGGGCCGCGTTCTTGATCGCGGAGATGTCGAAGGTCAGCTTGACCTTGTCGCTGACCATCACGCCGCCCGTCTCCAGCGCCGCGTTCCAGGTCAGGTTCCAGTCGGAGCGCAGGATCTCCGCGCTGCCCTCGAAGCCGACGCGCTCGTTGCCGTACACGTCCGTCGCGGAGCCGTTGAACTCCAGGTCGACGGCGAGCGGCCTGGTGACGTCCTTGATGGTCAGGTCGCCGACGATCCGGTAGGTGTCACCGCCGAGCTGCTGTGCCGACGTGGAGCGGAAGGTCATGAGGGGGAACCGCTCCGCGTCGAAGAAGTCGGCGCTGCGCAGGTGGCTGTCGCGGTCGCCGATGCCGGTGTCGATGCCGGCGATCCTGACGTCGATCGAAGCGGTGGAGCGGGACGGGTCGGAGCTGTTCAGGCTCAGCGTGCCCTCGTGGTCGGCGAAGCTGCCGCGGACGTTGGTCACCATGGCGTGGCGGACCGTGAAGCCGATGCTGCTGTGCGCCGGGTCGATGGTGTACTCGCCGGTCAGGGCGGCCAGGGCCGGGTCCACCGCGAGGGTGGCGGTGGCCGCGGACGCGGCCGGGGCGGGGGTGGTGTTCCTGCGGTTGAACAGAGCCATGGCTCCTCCTCGGGTGATGTGCGATCCGATTGTTTAACCTTCAACGAGATTGACTGTAACCCCATGTCGTTCAATTTTCAACATCCATGGGCGAGGCCCTCTGGCGAACGCGCGTAGAACTCGGGCACCATCTCCTTGCTCCACCTGCACAGCTGTCCCGTACGGCCCCAGGTCCACCACGGTCACCAGCAGGAGGAAAACCCGTGAGAATCCGCTCCGTCCTCAGCACATTCGCCCTCGTGCTCGGCGCGCTCTTCGCGCCAGGCTTCGGCGTCGTCAGCGGCGCGACCGACGCGCACGCCGTCACCAAGATCAGCCACTCCACCGCGACCTCGATGTTCCGCTCGTCCGGGATCACCTGGTCGTCGTCCGGCGGCTGCTCGGACCGCAACAACCCGACCTGTACGTCGTTCGAGCAGCTCAACCTCGCGTCCGCGAAGGGCGCGCAGACCCTCAAGAGCGCCAGCGGCTGCGCGCTCAACATCACCGGCGGCACCGAGACCGGACACGCCGGCGGCACGTACTCCCACTGGAACGGCTACAAGCTCGACTACGCCAAGTACACGTGCGTCGGGAACTACATCAAGAACACCTTCACCTACATCGGTGTCCGCGGCGACGGGGCCCCGCAGTGGAAGTCCGGGTCCGGGAACATCTACGCCGACGAGGGCAACCACTGGGACGTGACGTACTACAACTGCGGCGGCTGCTGAGCCACTTGGACTTCCGGGCAGCGGTTCTTGGACTGCCGCTGCCCGGAGCGCTCCACTTCGTTGACGCTGCCGAGGCCGCGGGGCTACTCAGTCCTCATGCCCCTCATGTCACGAAGACTCAGAGCGGTGTGCGCTCTCGCAGCCGCCTCGTCCGCCGTACTCGCCCTGGCCGGCCCCGCCCTCACGGCGTCGGCCGAAGTCCCCGCCGACGCGCCCCGGCCGCCGGCGTCGTCATCGGCGCCGTGCAGCTCTCGGTCGCCGTGGCCAAGGACTTCCCGCGGGTCCTCTCCTACACGGACCGGGCGGGCGGCGCCCGGCTCCTCGGCAGTACGCAGCCGGTCACCGGCATCACGCTCAACGGCAAGGCGTACGCCGTCGAGGTCAAGGGCGGCGAACCGGCCGCCGACGCCGGGACGCGCCACCTACACCCTCGTCTTCCCCGCACTGGCGCGTCGAGATCGACGCGGAGCTGTCCGTCGCCGGGCGGGCCACGACGTTCGAGGTGACGGCGGTACGGGACACCGAGGCGTTCCGCGTCGGGACCCTCGACATCCCCGGGCACGACCTCGTGTCGGTCGGTTCCACGGACACCGGCGCCGAGACCGCCTTCACCCGGCTCGACCCCGACTCGACGAAGACCGCCGACGTCTTCGGCAAGGTGACGGACAGGGTGACGGCCGACGCCGCGCCCGTCGGCGCCTCGTACGCCATCGTCAACACGGACGCGCTCGCCGCGGCGTCGAGTCGAACTCCTCGTACGACAGGCCGAGCGGCCCGACCAACGGCGACGACGCCCGCTTCTGGCACCGGGCGCGGAAGGCCGCCGACGGCAGCGTACGCGTCGGCGTGTGGTCCGGGCAGTGGACCTACCGGGGCGCCGGCGCACCCGCCCCCGACAAGGAGCTGCCGTGGGCCAAGGTCGTCGTGACGCCCGACGCGAACGGCGACGCGAAGGTCGACTGGCAGGACGGCGCCGTCGCCTTCCGCGACATCGGGGTCAAGGCACCGGGCAGCGAGCACACGCCGGACCGCGTCGTCACGCACATCCCCTTCAACTTCGCCAGCCAGGCCACGCACCCCTTCCTCCGCACCCTCGACGACGTCAAGCGGGTGTCGCTGGCGACGGACGGCCTCGGACAGCTCGCCCTGCTCAAGGGGTACGGGTCGGAGGGGCACGACTCGGCGCACCCCGACTACGGCGGTAACTACAACAAGCGCGCCGGCGGCCTCACCGACCTCAACAAGCTGCTCAAGGCCGGCAAGAAGTGGGGCGCCACCTTCGGCGTCCACGTCAACCAGACCGAGGCGTACCCGGAGGCCAGGGCCTTCAGCGAGACCCTGGCCGACAAGAACGCGCCCGGCTGGAACTGGCTCAACCAGAGCTACTACATCGATCAGCGCCGCGACATCAACAGCGGTGACATGGCACGCAGGTTCCAGCAGCTGCGCGACGAGACCGACCCCAACCTCAGCCTGCTCTACATCGACGTCTACTACACCCACGGCTGGATCGCCGACAAGACGATGGAACAGGTCCGGGCGCAGGGCTGGAACGTCGCCACCGAGTGGGCCGACAAGTTCGAGCGGACGTCGCTCTGGTCGCACTGGGCCAACGACCTGAGCTACGGCGGAGCGACCAACAAGGGCCTCAACTCACAGATCATCCGTTTCATCCGCAACGGCGAGAAGGACGTCTGGAACAACGACCCCGTCCTCGGCCAGAGCGCCCTGGAGGACTTCGAGGGCTGGACCGGCGAGACCGACTGGAACACCTTCTCCGCCAACATCTGGCAGAAGAACCTGCCCGCCAAGTTCCTCCAGCACCATGACATCCAGCGCTGGACAAGGCCCGCAGCACCGTCGACTTCAGCGGCGGCGTGCGCGGCACCGTCGAGAACGGCAGGCGGACGTTCACGGTCGGCGGCGCGAAGGTCCTCGACGGGGACAGGTACCTGCTGCCGTGGCAGGGCAAGAAGCTCTACCACTACAACAAGCAGGGCGGCGCCAGCACCTGGGAGCTGCCGAAGAAGTACCGGAAGACCGACGTCTTCACCGTCCACCGGCTCACCGACAACGGCCGGACCGAGGCCGGGACGGTCCGCGCGGCCGACGGCAAGGTGACGCTCGACGCCGCCGCTGGGCAGGCGTACGTCCTCTACCCGCAGGGCCGCACGCCCCAGGTGCGTGACGCCGCCTGGGGCGAGGGCACCAGGATCGACGACCCCGGCTTCAACGACGCCGGGCTCGACGGCTGGAAGAAGACGGGCACCGTCGAACGCGACACCGACAGCCAGGGGCGCAACAGCGCGGAGCTGAGCGGTACGGGCACGGCCGCCGTGGAGCAGCGTGTCGTCGGTCTCAAGCCCGGCGCGCGCTACACCGCGTCCGCCTGGCTGGAGGTCGAGCCGGGCAAGGAGCGGCGTACGACACTCTCCGCGGGCGGCGAGCAGACCGTGATCGAGCGGTCCACCGCCAAGGAACGGACCGCCGCCAACGACTGGCACGGTACGTACTTCCAGCGCGCCAAGGTCAACTTCACCGCGCCCGCGGACGGCGCCACGGTCTTCCGGGTCGAGGCGGCGAAGGTCGGTGCGGCGAAGGACGGTGCGGCGAGAGTCCGCATCGACGACGTGAGACTCGTCGCGAACGCGCCCGCGACGAAGCCGGGCACGCTCGTGCATGACGACTTCGAGGCCGTCGACCAGGGCTGGGGACCCTTCTTCAAGGGCGACGCGGGCGGTGACACCGACCCCCGCACCCATGTCGCGCAGAAGCACGCCCCGTACACCCAGGCCGGCTGGAACAAGAAGCGCATCGACGACGTGGTGAGCGGCTCGGAGTCCCTCAAGTCCCACGACGAGAACACCGGCCTCGTCTACCGGACCGGACCCGGCACCGTCCCGCTGAAGGAGGGACGCAGCTACCGCGTCGAGTTCGACTACCAGTCGAGCCACGCGGACGCGTACGAGTGGGTGACCGGGTACGACCGGATCGGCGCCGACGGCGTACCGGCCCCGGTGGAGACACGGCGTACGCCCGTCGGGGCCGAGACCGCGACGGCCCACCTCTCCGAGACCGTCACGGCGGGCTGCGGCGACACCTGGACCGGGCTGCGCAAGAAGGCCGCGCGCCGGACGGGGCGGACTTCGTCCTCGACGGCTTCACGGTGACCGACCTCGGGCCCGCCACGCGGAAGGCCGCCTGCGGAACGCTCTCGCTGGCACCTGCCCAGGAGACCCTCGAACCCGGACAGGAGAACGAGATCAAGGCGGTCTTCACCAACTTCGAGCCGGCGCCGGTCACCGGCGTCGAGGTGGACCTGGCCCTGCCGGAGGGCTGGCGGGCCGAGCCCGCGGACGCGGTCGGGTTCGCCTCGGTCGCACCGGGCGCGAAGGCCACGGCGACCTGGCAGGTGACGCCGCCGGTGGACGCCGAGTACCAGGCGTACAGCCTCGGTGCGGAGGCGGTGTACACCGTGGGCGGCGAAACGCGGAAGCTCGGGGCGACGGCTTCCGTGCGCACGCTGCCGCCCCCGCCGACGGCCGGCGCGTACGCCAGTGACCTGGACTGGGTGTCGATGGAGAACGGCTGGGGGCCGGCCGAGCGCGACATGTCCAACGGGGAGACGGGGGCCGGGGACGGCAAGCCGCTGACGGTCGACGGCACCGTGTTCGCCAAGGGCCTCGGCACCGCGTCGCCGGGGAGGATCCGCTACTACCTGGGCGGGAAGTGCACGTCCTTCACCGCGCAGGTGGGCCAGGACGACTCCCAGGGGACGCGCGGCAGCGTGCAGTTCGGCGTCGCCGCCGACGGTACGGAGAGGGTGAAGTCGCCGGTGCTGCGGGCGGCGGACCGCCCGTGGCCGCTGACGGCCGACGTGACGGGAGCGAAGTACGTCGACCTGCTGACCGGGGACGGCGGCGACGGCCCGGGCAACGACCACGCGGACTGGGGGAACGCGCGCTTCCACTGCGCGGGCTGATCCGCCGGCCCCTGGAACGGGCGGGACCTCGATCGCCGAAGGGCCTACGTCGAGCCCTTCCGGCGGTCGAGGGGCGGGGTCCGGGGCGGAGCCGCACAGCGGCACAGCGGAAAAGCGCCGCAGGCGCCCCGCGCCGCACCCACGGCCTCCGGCGCCGCGCCTTTGGCCCCGGTGCCGCACCCACGGCCTCCGGCGCCCGCGCCTTTGGC
>RHMC01000102.1 GCA_003719395.1 Streptomyces altiplanensis | reverse complement strand
CCGCCCGCCCGCCCGCCGGCCGGCACCTCCGGCTCCGCGCCCCGTCTGCGCACACCCCGCGGGAAACGGCACTCTCCCGGGCGCCCCCGGCGCAGCGTGCTGCTGACGTGCTCACCGGCCTGGTCGTGCTCGCGCCCTGGTGCCGCTGCTGTGGCTGGTCATCAGCGCCACCAAGACGCAGGAGGGACTGGCCGGTTCGTTCGGGCTCTGGTTCGACGGCGACTTCGCCCTCTGGGACAACATCGGCACGACGTTCACGTACAACGACGGCGTCTTCACCCGCTGGCTCCTGAACACCCTGATGTACGTCGGTCTCGGCGCGGGCGGCGCCACCTTCCTGGCGGTGCTGGGCGGTTACGCGCTGGCGAAGTTCGCCTTCCCCGGCAAACGCGCCGTCTTCGCCGTCGTCATCGGCGCCGTCGCCGTGCCGGGAACAGCCCTGGCCGTGCCCACCTTCCTGATGTTCAGCAAGATGGGGCTGACCGACACCCCGTGGGCGGTCGTCATCCCCTCACTGATCTCGCCCTTCGGCCTGTACCTGATGTGGGTCTTCGCCACCGAGGCCATCCCCACCGAACTGATGGAGGCCGCCCGCATCGACGGCGCGGGCGAGGTGCGTACCTTCTTCCAGGTCGGCCTGCCCCTGCTGGCGCCCGGGATGGTGACCGTGCTGCTGTTCACGATGGTCGCCACCTGGAACAACTACTTCCTGCCGCTGATCATGCTCAAGGACCCGGACTGGTATCCGCTGACCCTGGGCCTGAACAGCTGGAACGCCCAGGCCGCGACGGCCGGCGGCGAACCCGTCTTCCACCTGGTGATCACCGGCTCGCTGATCACCGTCCTGCCGCTGATCGCAGCGTTCCTGCTGCTCCAGAAGTACTGGCAGTCCGGCCTCGCCGCCGGAAGCGTCAAGGAATAGTCCGAATTCCGCCACGAAGAAGTGGAAGCGCCACCATGCCCATGAACACCCGCCGCCTGCTGCGCGGCATCGGCATCGTCTGCGCCCTCAGCCTCGGGACGACCGCCTGCGGCGGCTCCGAGGAGGGCGGCTCGAACCAGAAGCAGGTCTCCGCCGAGAACATACGGGCGGCCCTGAAGAAGGGCGGCACGCTCACGGTCTGGGCCTGGGAGCCCACGCTGAAGCAGGTCGTCGCCGACTTCGAGAAGAAGTACCCCGCCGTCGACGTCAAGGTCGCCAACGTGGGCACCAACAACGACGCGTACACCGCCCTGTCGAACGCCATCTCGGCGAAGAAGGGTGTCCCCGACGTCGCGCAGATCGAGTACTACGCACTGGGTCAGTACGCACTGACGAAGGGCCTCGACGACCTGGCCCCTTACGGCGCCGACAAGCTGGCCAGTACGTACTCGCCCGGTCCGTGGAACGCCGTCACGTCAGGCAAGGCCGTCTACGCCCTGCCGATGGACTCCGGGCCCATGGCCATGTTCTACAACAAGAAGGTCTTCGACAAGCACAAGGTCAAGGTGCCGACCACCTGGGACGAGTACGTCGAGGCCGCCCGCGACCTGCAGAAGGCCGACCCCAAGGTCTACATCGCCAACGACACGGGCGACGCGGGCATGGCCACCAGCATGCTGTGGCAGGCCGGTTCACGCCCCTACGCGGTCGACGGCACCAAGGTGAAGATCGACTTCTCCGACACCGGTGCCAGGAAGTACACCGAGACCTGGCAGAAGCTCCTCGACGAGAAGCTGCTCGCGCCCGTCACGGGCTGGACCGACGCGTGGTACAAGGGCCTGGGCGACGGCTCCATCGCGACCCTGACCACCGGCGCCTGGATGCCCGCGAACTTCACCACCGGCGTGAAGAACGCATCCGGCGACTGGCGCGCCGCACCGCTGCCGCAGTGGACCGCGGGCGACAAGGCCAGCGCGGAGAACGGTGGCAGTGCCCTGGCCCTGCCCGCGCTGGGCAAGAACAAGGAACTGGCCTACGCCTTCACCGAGTTCGCGAACTCCGGTGAGGGTGTGCAGACCCGCATCAAAGGGGGCGCCTTCCCGGCGACCACCGCGGATCTCCAGTCGGACGCGTTCCAGAACACCGAGTTCCCCTACTTCGGCGGGCAGAAGGCCAACAAGGTCTTCGCCGAGTCGGCCGCGAACGTCGCCGACGACTGGTCGTACCTGCCCTACCAGGTCTACGCGAACTCGATCTTCAACAACACCGTCGGCAAGGCCTACGTCTCCAGCACCACGCTCTCCCAGGGCCTGAAGTCCTGGCAGGACGCCTCCGTCAAGTACGGGAACGAGCAGGGCTTCACCGTTGAGAAGTAAAGGGACCGCCATGATTTCCACCCTCCTGTCCCAGCTGAACGGGCCTGACGGTGACTCCGCCCCCACGCCTCGCGTACGGCGCCGACTACAACCCCGAGCAGTGGCCCGCGCGAGGTGTGGGAGGAGGACGTCCGGCTGATGCGCGAGGCCGGCGTCACCATCGTCTCCGTGGGGATCTTCTCCTGGGCCCGTATCCAGCCGGCCGAGGACGTGTGGGACTTCGCATGGCTCGACGAGGTCATGGATCTCCTGCACGCGGGCGGCATCGGGGTCGACCTGGCCACCGCCACCGCGACTCCGCCGCCCTGGCTCACCACGGCGCACCCGGAGATCCTCCCGGTGACCGCCTCCGGCGAGACGGTGTGGCCGGGGGCGCGGCAGCACTGGCGCCCCACCTCCCCGGTCTTCCGCAGGCACGCGCTGCGCCTGGTGCGGCGGATGGCAAAGCGGTACGCCGGCCATCCCGCCCTGGTGGCCTGGCACGTCTCCAACGAGCTGGGCTGCCACAACGTCTACGACTACTCCGACGACGCCGCCACCGCCTTCCGGGACTGGCTGCGCGCCCGCTACACCACCGTGGACGCCCTCAACCACGCCTGGGGGACCGCCTTCTGGTCCCAGCGCTACAGCGACTGGGACCAGATCCTGCCGCCCCGGCTGGCCGCGTCCCACCCGAACCCCACACAGCAGCTGGACTTCAAACGTTTCTCCTCCGACGCGCTGAAGGAGCATCTGCGCGCGGAACGGGACATCCTGCGCGAGATCACGCCGGACGTGCCGGTCACCACGAACTTCATGGTGATGGGCGGCATCAAGGGCATGAACTACGCCGACTGGGCGGGCGAGATCGACTTCGTCTCCAACGACCACTACGTCCACCCCGGCCCCCAGGACCGGGACGAGCTCTCCTTCTCCGCCAACCTCACCAGCGCGATCGCCGGCGGACGCCCGTGGTTCCTCATGGAGCACTCCACCAGCGCCGTCAACTGGCAGCCCGTCAACCTGCCCAAGGGCCCGGGCGACCTCGTCCGCGACTCCCTGCTGCACGTCGCGCACGGCGCCGATGCCGTGTGCTTCTTCCAGTGGCGCCAGTCCGCGGCCGGCGCCGAGAAGTACCACTCGGCGATGGTGCCGCACGCCGGAGCCGACAGCGATCTCTTCCGCACGGTGACCGGCCTCGGGCGCACCCTCCAGGCGCTGGCACCGGTCGCGGGGACCGAGCGGGAGCCGGCGCGGGTGGGGATCGTGTTCGACTGGGAGTCGTGGTGGGCGAGCGAGCAGGACTCGCACCCCACCTCCCGCCTCGACTACCACCAGGAGGCCCTCGACTGGTACTCGGCGCTCCTCGCCCTCGGCATCCGGGCCGACGTCGTCACCACCAAGGACGACCTCGACCGGTACCAGCTGCTGATCACGCCCGTGCTGCACGTGGTCCCCGCGCCACTGGCCAAGGAACTCACGCGGTACGTCGAGAACGGCGGCCACCTGGTCACCACGTACTTCTCCGGTGTGGTCGACGAGAACGACCACATCTGGCTCGGCGGCTATCCGGGCGCTCTGCGCGACCTGCTCGGCATCCGCATCGAGGAGTTCGGTCCGCTGCCGGCCGAGGACGCCGTGGAGCTGGACGACGCGAGCACGGGCACCCTGTGGACCGACCGGATCACCGTCACCGATCCGGGGGTGGAGGTACTCGCCCACTACCGCACGGGTGCGTACGCCGGCCGCCCCGCCGTCACCTGCCGCGCCGTGGGCCGGGGATCGGCCTCGTACGTCTCGACCCGGCTGGGAACGGACGGCCTGGCCGGCCTGCTGCCGCGGCTCCTGGCCACCGCCGGCGTGGAGAGCGAGCTGCCCGATGCCGCACGGGGGCGCGTCGAGCAGACCGTACGCCGCAGCGCCGACAGCCGTTACCTGTTCCTGGTCAACCGGACCGACGAGCCGGTGCCGCTGCCCGGACTCACTGGGGAACTCCTGGTCGGCCGGACGCACACCCACGGCGCCCTCGTCCTGGCGCCCAGGGAGGTCGTCGTACTGCGACAGTCCGCCCTCTGACACCCCGAACCACGAGTTGGGAGCACACGATGGCACGCCGCACCCGCACGCGACGACTCCTGGGGGCCGTCGGCATCACCGCGCTGGCCACCGGGGCCGCCCTGGTCACCGTTCCGCAGCCGGACGCACAGGCCCGGACCGCAGCACCGGCCTCCGCGCCGGCCTCCTCCGTCACCGTCCGGCCCGACCCCTCCTATCAACACGAGAGATTCCAGGGCTGGGGCACCAGCCTGGTCTGGTTCGCCAACGCCACCGGCGACTACCCCGAGGAGATACGCCAGAAGCTGGCCGGACTCCTCTTCGGCGACGACGGGCTCGCCCTGAACATCGCCCGCTACAACATCGGCGGCGGCAACGCCCCCGACGTCAAGGACTACCTCCGTGCCGGAGGAGCGGTCGAGGGCTGGTGGAAGGCCCCGGAGGGCACCACCCGCGAAGACACCGACTGGTGGAGCGCCGAGGACCCGGCCGACTGGAATCCGGAGGCGGACGCCGATCAGCGCTGGTGGGTGGACCGGATCAAGGACGACATCGACCACTGGGAGACGTTCAGCAACTCACCGCCCTGGTTCATGACCACCAGCGGCTACGTCTCCGGCGGCTTCGACGCCACCACCGACCAGCTCAAGACCGGATCCGTCGACGACTTCGCCGCCTACCTGGCGGGCGCGACCGAGCGGCTGGAGAAGGCACACGGCATCGACGTCGACACCGTCGACCCGTTCAACGAACCCAACACGAACTACTGGAGCACCCGTCTGGGAGCCGACGGCCGGCCGGTCGCGGCCGCCAGGAAGGGGCTCACATCGGCCCCGGGCTCCAGCAGAAGGTGCTCCTCGCGCTGGCCCCGGCACTGGAGCGGTCGACGACCGACGCGAAGATCTCCGCGATGGACGAGACCAACCCCACCCTCTTCGCGGAGAACTGGAACAGCTACCCCCGGGAAGTGCGCGCCCTCGTCGATCAGATGAACGTCCACACCTACGGCACCGGCGGCCGCACCTCCGTGCGCGACCTGGCCAAGGCGGCCGACAAGCCGCTGTGGATGAGCGAGGTCGAGGGCGACTGGGGCGACGGGCAGGACTTCGAGGACATGTCGCCCGGTCTCGGACTGGCCCAGCGCATGGTCGACGACCTCCGTGAACTGGAGCCCCGGGCCTGGGTGTTCTGGCAGCCCGTCGAGGACTACGACAACATGAAGCCCGGCGGGGAGTCGGCCAAGGGCGGCAACTGGGGCAGCATCCAGCTCCCGTTCAGCTGCACCGCGAAGGACACGCTCGCGACGTGCCCCATCCGTACCAACACCAAGTTCGACACCGCGCGCAACTTCACCCACTACATCAAGCCCGGTGACCGGCTGGTCAGCGTCGACGACACCTCCAGTGCCGCCGCGGTTTCCAGGAAGGGCGACGCGGCGACGGTCGTCCACGTCAACAGCACCACCGGCGCCCGTACGGTCACGGTCGACCTGTCCAAGTTCGGCCACGTCTCCCGCAACGCCACCGTCACTCCCGTCGTGACCAGCGCCGAAGGCAAGCTCGAACGGCACCGGGCCGTCGCGGTCAGCGACCGGAAGGCCACCTTCACCGTGCCCGCCGAGTCGGTGACCTCCTTCGTCGTCAACGGTGTGTCCGGTGCCGCCGGGGACGCCGCCCTGCTGCGGAAGGGCCACACGTACCGACTGACCGGCGTCCAGAGCGGCAAGGCGCTCACCACCGCCGGCAACGGCACCGGTCTTGTCATCAGGGCCGCGGGCGCGGACACGGCCGACACCGGCCGGCAGTGGCAGCTGCGGCAGATCAGCGGTGACACCGGCAACCGGAAGCGGTACGTGTTCACCAACCCGGCGGAGGGAAAGCGCCTGGCCGCCCGCGACGGCGCCCCGGTACTGGAGGCCGACAGCGGCCGCCGCGACAAGGCCGCCCAGTGGATCATGTCGACGACCGGCGACGGCACCTGGACCCTCGTCAACGCCGCCACCGGAAGACTGCTCGAAGTCGGCGGCCAGGCCACGCACGACGGAGCCGCCGTCACGCTGTGGACGCCGAACTCCGGCTCCAACCAGCGCTGGAAGGTGTCCGACGTAACGGCCCGCACCGGTTCCCGGCCGGAGTAGCCACCCGGGCACGCACCCCGGCGCACGCCGCTGTCTCCGCCGAGTCCACGGCGGAGACAGCGGCGTGTGCCCGTTCCCGCCCGTCCGGGCGGTGCGGCGGTGACGGCGTCAGGAAAACCGACGCACCAACGATGCGAGTTGCGTCCCCTGGGACCGAGGACGACCCTCGGGTGTCATCGCGCCCGGACGGCGCGGGCTCATCAAGGGACGAGGAGCCGGCCATGCCTCAGTTCGGCCCCGGGACCACCCTGTGTTCCGCTGTGCTCACGCGGACGTCGCACGTCGTGCGGCCCGCCGAAGAGAGTCGTGACGACGAGCTGCTCGCCACCGGTTTCGCCGCGGGTGACGAGCGGTGCGTGGAAGCGGTGTACCGCTGCCGGGGGGGCACTCGTGCACACCCTGGCTCGCCGGGCCCTCGGCGACGACCACGAAGCCGAAGACGTCACCCAGCAGGTTTTTCTCACCGCCTGGCGCGGCCGCCACGGCTACCGCCCCGGGCAGGGCCGCCTGGGGGCCGGCTGGTGGGCATCACGCGCCACAAGATCGCGGACGCTCTCGCCGCCCGGACGCGCCGGGCACAGCTGGTGGCGGCGGCTTCCACACGGTACGAGCGGTCTCCCGCGCCCGGCACCCGCGGCGGCGCGGACGAGGCGCTCGACCGTGTTCTCGTCACGCGGAAGCTGGAACGGCTCCCGCCGGCTCAGCGACGCGTGGTGGGTCTTGCTTTCTACGGCGACCTCACCCAGACGCAGATCGCGGACCGCACGGGCCTGCCCCTGGGAACGGTGAAGAGCCGCATCCGCCGGGCGCTGCGTTCCCTGCGCCGGCCCATGGAACCGGATTCGGGTACGACACGCGCCCGGTGAGTGCGTCCGCCGCCGGGTCCCCTGCGGAAACATCGGTGTCCGACCGGTGGACGGCGCGGATCCGCGGACGCTCCGGGGAGGGAGACACGGTGTGGGAGATGCGGTGTGGGACGCCGATGTCGTCGTGATCGGCGCCGGCGCGGCCGGTCTGTCCCTGGCACACCGGCTGAGCAGAGCGCCTTCTGCGCGGCGGTCGCTGTCGGTCGTCGTCGTGGACGCCCCCGCGGGCCCGCTCCGGCCGGCCCGGCGTACGTGGTGCTTCTGGGAGGAGCCCGGCGGGGAGTACGACGACGTCCTGTCCGCCCGCTGGGACCGGCTGCGGGTGACGGGACCCGACGGGACCCGGGTGCTGGGCGAACCGTCTCCGCTCCAGTACAAGATGCTCACCTCGGAGAACTTCGAGCGGCTGATGTCCGAGCGCCTGCGCCGTGCCGGGCACCGCAGGTTCGAGGCCGTCGTCGAGACGGTCCGGGACGTTGCCGGCGGCGCCGAGGTGCGCGGGCGCGACGCGGCGGGCCGCGACGTACGGATCCGGGCGCGCTGGGCCTTCGATTCCCGTCCGCCCCGTGAGCCGTATCCGGCGCGCACCACCCTGCTCCAGCACTTCCGGGGCTGGTTCGTGAAGACCGGCCGACCGGTGTTCGACCCCTCGGTCGCGGAACTCATGGACTTTCGCACACCGCAGCCCGGCCACGGCCTCTCCTTCGGCTACGTCCTGCCGTTCAGTGCCCACGAAGCGCTGGTGGAGTACACGGAGTTCTCCCGGCGGGTTCTCACCGAGGAGGCCTACGAACACGCCCTGCGCCACTACACGAGGGACGTGCTCGGCCTCGGCGATCTGCGCGTCACCGCCACCGAGCAGGGGGTGATCCCCATGACCGACGCCGTTTTCCCCCGCAGGACGGGCCGGTGCGTCTTCCTCATCGGCGCGGCGGGAGGGGCGACCCGGCCCTCCACCGGCTACACCTTCTCCGCGACGCAGCGCCAGACGGGGGCCAGTCGCCGAGGCGCTGCTGGAGGGGCGCACGCCGCTCGTCCCCGCCCCCCACCCGGCCCGGTCCAGAGCACTGGACTCCGTCATGCTGCGGGCGCTGGACACCGGGCGCGTGGACGGCGCTTCGTTCTTCACGCGCCTGTTCCGCGAAGTCCCGACAAAACGGCTGCTCCGTTTCCTCGACGGCCGCACCCACTGGTGGGAGGACGTCCGTATCGGCCTGCACACGCCCGTGCGCCCCATGCTCCGTACCGTCCTCGAAGTCCCGCGTCTGCCCAGGCGCGCACCCACCCCATGAACAGCCCACCGGGGCGAACCGCCTCCCCCACGAAGAGGACCGCATGTCCCTCCTGCGCGATGCCGACCTGTCCGCCGCCTTCGACCACGCCTCGCGGACGTACGACCGGATGACCTCGGCCAGTCCGGGCTACCACCGCCACCTGCGCCGCTCGGCCCGCAGGCTCGCTCTCCCGGACGCCGGCAGAGGCCTGCGCCTGCTCGACTCGGCTGCGGCAACCGGTGCCTCCACCGCCGCACTGCTCCGTGCCGCTCCCCTCGCCGAGGTCACGGCCGTGGACGCCTCCGCGGGAATGCTGGAGCGGGCACGGGCCAAGCCCTGGCCACCCGGTGTCTCCTTCGTGCACAGCCCCGTGAGCTGCTGGACACGGCGGGTGTCCGCGGACCGTTCGACGCCGTGTTCGCGGCGTACCTGTTCCGCAATGTCAACGATCCGGACCAGGTCCTGGCAGCGGTCCGCTCCGCTCTCGCGCGGGCGGGCGCATCGCCGTCCACGAGTACACGCTCAGCGGCCGCCCGGCGGACCGTGCGGTGTGGACTGCGGTGTGCAGGGCGCTGGTGATGCCGCTCGGCCGGCGTCATGGAGACACCGAGCTGTACGACCATCTGTGGCGCAGCGTCGTCGCGTTCGACACCGCGGACGCGGTCACGGCCAGGCTGCGCAGGTCCGGCTTCGCCGGAGTGCGGGTCCTCCCCCTGCCGGGATGGCAGACCGGGATCACGCACACCTTCGTGGCGCACGTGCCCGGCGCGGCGGACACGGCGGAGGAGTGCGCGTGAGGCGCGTCAGGAGCCCGCTGCGGCACGGCCGCGACCACAAGGCGCGTGTGCTTCCGGCACGCCCCGGCCGTGAACGCGCCCCGGAGCCCGCACCACGGGTCGCGGTCGTCGGCGGCGGCATCGCGGGTCTCGCCGCCTCGGCCGCTCTCGCCGAACGGGGCGTCGGTGTCACCCTGTACGAGCGCGACAGCGGGCTCGGGGGGCGGCTGGCCGGCTGGCCCGTCGAGCTGACCGACGGCTCGACGGCGACGATGAGCCGAGGTTTCCACGCCTTCTTCCGGCAGTACTACAACCTGCGGGCGCTGCTGCGACGCGCCGATCCCGGGCTGCACACCCTGACGGGCCTTCCCGACTACCCGCTGCGCCACAGCGGCGGCATGTACGACAGCTTCGCGAAGGTGCCGCGCACTCCCCCGCTCAGCGCACTCGGATTCGTCGCCCGCAGCCCGTCGTTCGGATGGGCGGACCTGCTGCGCATGAGTCCGCGCCGCGCTGCCGCTGCTGGACGTCCGCGTGCCCGGTGTCTACGAGCGGCTCGACGGCGTCAGCGCGGCGGACTTCCTCGCGGACATCCGGTTCCCGCAGGCCGCACACCATCTCGCTTTCGAGGTGTTCTCCCGCAGTTTCTTTGCCGATCCCCGCGAACTGTCCGCGGCCGAGCTGGCCCTGATGTTCCACATCTACTTCCTGGGGTCGAGCGAGGGCCTGCTGTTCGACGTGCCACGCGAACCGTTCCCGCAGGCGCTGTGGGAGCCGCTGGCCGGCCACATCGACAGCCTGGGCGCCCGCATCCGCACCGGGACACCGGTGGAGGCCGTGCGTCCGGTCGACGGCGGCACGCTAGAGGTGACCGCCGCAGGGCGCGCCGCCCGCCACGACGCCGTCGTACTGGCCCTGGACACGGAGGGGCTGCGGCGGGTGGTGGCCGCCTCGCCGTCGCTGGGCGACCGGGCCTGGCGCGCCGGGATCGCGGCCCTTCGCACCGCGCCGCCGTTCCTGGTGTCACGTCTGTGGCTGGACCGGCCGGTGGCCGCGGACCGGCCCGGTTTCCTCGGCACGAGCGGGTACGGCGACCTCGACAACGGTCAGCGTGCTGGACGCTGGGAGGGCGAGGCCCGCCGGTGGGCCCTGCGCACCGGCGGATCCGTCGTCGAGCTGCACGCCTACGCCGTGGCGCGGACCGGTGACCGGGAAGCGGTCCAGGACCGGGTGCGGCGGCAGCTGCACCGGGTGTACCCGGAGACCCGCGACGCGAAGGTGGTGGACGAGCGGCACGAGTGGCGGCACGACTGTCCGTTGTTCCCCGTCGGCGGCTACCGGGGGCGCCCGACGGTCCGCACCCCGGACCCGTCCGTCATGGTGGCCGGCGACCTGGTGCGTACGGAACTGCCGGTGGCGCTGATGGAGCGCGCCGCGTCCAGCGCTTCCTCGCGGCGAACGCCCTGCTCGCACGGTGGGGGCTCCGGGGACACGCCCTGTGGACCGTGCCGGACCGGGGCCGCTCGTCCGTCCTGCGGGCGCTCGGGCGGCTCGGCTCGCGCTGACGGCCGGGCCGGCGCGGAGCGCCACGGCCCGGGGCCGCGGCGTCAGCCCGGGAACCGGCCGGTGCTGCGGAGCTGCCACCGGCGCTGCGCATAGGCGAGGTCGTCGCGCCACAGCCGTCCGGCGGCGGCGCGCATCAGCGGCCGCAGCACGGGAGTCAGAGCGCGGGCCGCGGCGAACCCGGGCCGGTCGGACGCGGCGACCACCGCCTCGGTCACCGCGGTGCGCGGCCGGCCGAGGAGGTCCGGCTCCAGCGGGGTGGCGTGCGTCTCGACGACCGATCCCGCCCCCTCACCCTCGGTGATGTGCATGACGACGGTGCGAGGTTCGGGCGCGGTGAAGACGGCGGTCACGGGGACGACGACGCGGCTCGCGAGTCTGAAGGACACCCGCACGGCGAACGCGTCGTCGCCGTCCTCCACTTCACCGCCCGGGGCACTGACGACGCGGAGGTCGACGAAGGAGTGCGGATGGAACCACGCACCGTGCCAGGGGTCGAGCCTGTTCGCCACGATGTCCTGCGGCTCGCACACACCCGTCCCGGTGTACACGGCGGCCACGGCGGACCGCGGACGCGCCGGTACGACGGGCAGCTCCAGCGGTGCCTCACCGCCCACCTCGTCCAGCCGCACCCACACCAGGACACCGTCGTCGTACGCGGGGAACGGCTCCCAGCCCGCGTACGCCTTTCCGTCCAGGGCCAGCCCGTGCCAGTGGCAGACGAGGGTGCCGCAGCGGACGGGGCTGCGGCCCAGTGGCGCGCCGAGGTGCGGACACGCTCCGGGACCCGCGACCGGCCGCCCCTGTGCGTCACGCCAGGCGACGACCTCCACGCCGGCGACGGTGCGCCCGAACGAGCCCTTCGACGTGATCTCGCGGGCGTCCGCGAGGACGTACCAGTTCCCGGACGGACGGGCGAGAGCACGTTTGAGCGCGGCATCGATCACGGCGGGGCGGGCGTCGCGCCAGGTCGGACGCTGCTTCTCCCAAGGGGTCGGCGTACGGCGGAGACTGAGGGGGAAGCGGCGGCGGCCGGCGGGTGGTGGGGACGTCACGCGAGCTGCTCCTCCACGGGCGCGGCGGCCGGGCCGGCGGGGCGCCCGGCTCTCGTGCGCGACGCCCTGCTCCTGGCCACGGCCAGCCGGCTGAGACCGTCGACAGCGACCACTGCCCTCCGCAGGGGCGGGACGCCGCGCGCCGGTGGACGCACGCGTACCCCGTCGTCGGCGATGGCTTCGAGGATGCCGCCGTACAGGGTGAAGGCAGTCCGGACGCAGGGGCGGGAGACGGGGTCGAGTATCGGCAGTCCGGGTGCGGCCTTGCGGTACACGCCCTTGGTGACGTGCGCAGCGGCCTTGAGCGCTTCGACGATCCGGGGGTCGCTCCGGCCGGCCGTCCGGCTCCTGAGCAGCAGCTCGCGGTCGACCCCGTGCGCGGCCAGCAGATCCGCGGGCAGGTAGACCCGCCCGCGGTCGAGGTCCTCGCCGACGTCCCGCAGGAAGTTCGTCAGCTGGAACGCCACTCCGAGGGCCGCCGCGTGCGGTGCGGCCTCGGCGCGCGGCACGACGGTGCCGAGCACCGGCAGCATCTGCAGGCCGATCACGGCGGCCGATCCGTGCATGTACCGGTTCAGGTCGTCCATCGTCGGATAGTCCGTCACTTCGAGGTCGCAGCGCATGGAGGCGAGGAAATCGTCGAAGTGCCGGGGGTCGATGCCGTATCGGGCCGCGGTGTCGGCGAGGGCGTGGACCGCGGGTTCGGGGCTGTGGCCCGTTCGCATTCCCTCTCGCAGACGTGCCGCCAGGGCGGTCAGCCGGGCGCCGCGTTCGGCGGCGGACGCCCGGGTGCCACTCGTCGACGATGTCGTCGGCCCAGCGGGCGAAACCGTACAGGGCGTGGACGGCAGGCCGCCGCTCGACGGGCAGCAGCCGGGTGGCGAGGAAGTAGGTCTTGCCGTGGCGGGCGTTGAGGTCGCGGCAGTGCGTGTAGGCGGCGCGCAGGCGGGGCGCGGTGATGCCCGCGGCCGCCATTTCCCGGCGCGTCATGGGGGTGCCGCCCTCGGGGACCCGGCGGCTGCCGCGGGCCCGGGCGGGCCCCGTGGCTCCGGTGATGCGGGCGGCCGCGAGTTTCCCGGAGATGAGGACGGTGGGCACGCCGACGCCCGGGGTCGTTCCGCATCCCGCGATGACGGCGTTCGCCGTTCCGCGGACCAGGTTGCGGGGGCGGAAGGGGCCTGTCTGGGCGAAGGTGTGGGCCGCCGAGAACGGCGTACCGGCCGCGTGTCCCTGCCCGGCCCAGTCGGCGGGGGTGATCAGGCACTCCTCCTCGATGGCCCCGGCGAGGCCGGTGAGTCCGCGTCGTTCCAGTTCGGCGAGCACGCTCAGGCGGTAATGGGGGGCGAGGTCGTGCCACTGCTCGCGGCTCGGGCCGATGTCCGTGTTGGGGCAGGGCGCGAGGACGTAGTGCACGTGCCGTCCGGCCGGGGCGAGCCGCGGGTCGGTGGCGGTCGGCCGGGTGATGAGCAGGGACGGGTCGCTCATCAGCCGTCCGCTGCCGGTCAGCTCACGGAAGGTTTCCTTCCATTTCGCTCCGAACGAGATGGTGTGGTGGGCCAGTTGCGGCCAGGTGCGGTCGGTGCCGACGTGCAGGACGACGGCGGACGGGGAGTGTCGCAGGGCGAGGGGGCGCTTCGGCCTGCGGCCCAGCAGGCGGTAGGTGACGGGCAGGTCCGGTGTCAGCACGACCGCGTCGCAGGGAATGCGCAGCTGGTCGGTGACGACTGCCGTGACGCTCTCTCCCCTGCGTTCCAGCCGGGTGACGTGCTGGCCGTACCGGAAGGCGGCGCCGGCGCGGCGGCGGCATCGGCCATGGCGCACGGAAGGGCGTGCATGCCTCCCATGGGGAAGTAGACGCCCGCGACCGTGTCCATGTAGGCGATGACCGCGTACGCGGCGAGGGCGCGGGCGGGCGGGACTCCGGCGTACAGGGCCTGGAAGGAGAAGACCCTTCGCAGCCTCTCGTCGGTGATGAAGCGGCCGATCCGGGGGGTCGAGTCGGCCGAAGCCGCCCAGCACCGCGAGACGGGCGAGGTCGGGGTGCAGGAGCTGGAACGGTGAATCGAAGTTCGTGTCGATGAAGCGCCGCATCTGGGCGTGGTACAGCTCCTGCAGCCAGCCGCGCAGGCGGCGGTACCCGAGGGCCTCGCGCGCGCCCGCGAAGCTCTCGATCTCCGCCTCCATGGCCTCGGCGTCGGTGTGCACGTCCAGGGCGCTGCCGTCGGCGAACTGCGCCCGGTAGGCGGGCTGCAGTGCGACGAGTTCGAGCCGGTCGGTGAGTTTTCGGCCGACGGCGGCGAACGCGTCCTCGACGAGCTCCGGCATGGTCAGCACGGTCGGGCCCGTGTCGAACCGGTAGCCTCCCCGGTCCACACGGCCGGCCCGCCCACCGGGCTGTGTGTCGCGCTCGACGAGGTGTCCCGGCGGCCCGCGCCGAGCAGGTGCAGTGCGGCGGACAGACCGGCGAGTCCGGCTCCGACCACCACGACGTGGTCGGTCCGCCCCTCGACCGTTCGCATCACCGGTCTCCTTCCGCGGCCCCGGCCGTCAGCAACAGAGCCGGTACGGCGTCCTGCACGGGCCCGGTGCGCTCAGGCGTCACGCCGGTCCGGGGCGCGGCCACGGCGTTCAGCAGCCGGGCGAGGCGGGCGACGCGGGAGACGACAGGGCGGCCGCGGCCAGCCGGCGGGCGCTGACCGCCAGCAGCTTCTCGATCCTCGTCTCCACGGCGCCGCGCGCCCCCGTGGAGACGAGGACCTGCCGCACCTCCTCCAGACCGGCCCGGGTCAGGGCAGGGTTGCCCAGCGCCCTGTCGAGCACGGACAGGGAGTCCGTATCGCCTCGCGCGGCCTCCGCGTCGCGCGTGCGACGGCGGCCAGACAGGTGAGCCGGCCGGCCCTCATGTCGTCGCCCGACGGCTTTCCGGTCGTGCGGGGGTCGCCGAACATCCCCTCGATGTCGTCGCGCAGCTGGAAGGCGATGCCCGCGTTGCGGCCGGCGGAGCACAGGGCCCTTGTGGTCCTGTCGTCGGCTCCCGCGAGAGCGGCTCCGAGCGCGAGCGGCCGTTCGACCGAGTACAGCGCGGACTTGAGGCAGGCGGTGCGCATCGCCCTGGCGACCGACCGGAAGCCGGCCGCCTGCCCCGGTCCCGGCCCTTGCCCTTGCCCTTGCCCTTGCAGATCCAGGTACTGCCCCGCGACCATCTCCATACGCAGCGCGCGCCACAGGCTCAGCACCCTCGGCCGGACGCCGTGGCCGTAGGCGGTGTCGGCGATGATGTCGTCGGCCCACACCAGTGCGAGGTCTCCGCCGAGGACGGCGGCGGAGGCTCCGAAGGAAACGGCGCCCGGCGGAGTCGTCTCCGACGAGGGGTACTGAGCCTCCAGCCGCATGTGGAGGGCGGGACGGCCACGGCGCCTGGACGACCCGTCCATCACATCGTCCAGGACGAGGGCGCACGTCTGGATCAGTTCGAGCGCCGCCGCCACGCGGAGCGCCGCGGGCCTCTCCTGTTCCGATCCCCCGCACGCACGCATCGACCACCACAAGAACTGGGACCGCGTGCGTCCGCCCCCGTCGAGCGTGAAGTCGGCGACGCGTTCCGTGATGTCCCGGGCGAAGGTCTCGTCGAGTGTCCGGGCCTGTGCGATCCGTTCCCGAAGCAGTCCCTCCAGCACCTCGCCCACCGCGGCGGGCACATCCCTGTCGACGCCGGCGCAGGAACCGCGGCCCGTGTCCGGCCCGCGCGTGGCCGGCACCGGCTCGGTGGAAACGCTCGGATGCATCATGGTCCTCCGCGGGGATCGACGGGTGTTACTCGTCCTTCTGGGAAGACAGGCCGTTCGGATGCGCCACCACCGTTTCGCAGGGGATGGCGGTCGGCGTCCACTCGATCACACGCGGGCGATCCGGCTTTCCAATGACACACGGGAGAACGTGTGACGCACACGAAAGGCGAACAGCCGTTCGGCGGTACGGGTTCTCGTGTCACCCCAGGAGCAACGACTCGACGACCCCGGTCCCGGAACGCAGGCCGTGCAGCCGCCCGGTGCCCGGCACATGCGGTGTCGTCGTCCATCCGGGGCCGGCGAGCAGCAGAGCCGGACGGGCCCTGGCGCCTCGCAGACCCCATTCCATCCCCGAGAGGAGCTGGACCGGCGCGCGGTCGGCGGTCGAACGGGACTGTGCCCACAGCACCACCACCGACGGGCCGATCCGGCGTACCGCCGCGCAGAGGGCCTCGGCCGGAAGGGCGGCGCCGAACATTCTCGCGGGCAGGCCCCGCCGCCCCAGAGCGGCCGTGAGCGCCTCCAGGGGGAGGGTGTGCTGCTCGCCCGGTACGCAGGCGAGCAGTACGGCGGTGATGCCCGCCGGCCCGCGGACCGTTCGTACGCGGCGGACGGCCGACGAGATCTGCCAGGACAGCAGGTGCTCGACCTCGACGTAACGCTCGCCGAAGAGGCCCGCTTGCGCCCCACCGCGTGGAGCGCGGGAGCGAACACCTCTTCCCAGGCCGCGGCCAGGCCGTGTTCGCGAGCGCGGCGTCGAGCAGTTCCTCGACGGCGGGCGCGTCGAGACGTACGGCCGCACGGGCGAGGCCGCGGCACTCCTGCCTCACGTCAAGGTGCCGGCCAGGGCCGGCGCCCCGATGGAGTGCAGCAGTTCCACGGAGACGGTCCCGGGGGTGGCGTCGACCAGTACCTCCGCGTGGGCGGCTGTCTCGCTCAGGCCCGTCACGGGGAGAGCGAGCTCTGTCCGCTCCTTCGGTCGGCGTGAACCGAGGAGCACGTCGTGTCCTGCGGCGCTCCAGCCGCGGGCCGGTGCTCGAGCGACGTTTCCGGTGCCAAGTGGTCCTATACGCATGAGGGGACGCCAACCGTTGCCGGGGCTCGTCGAATCGGACCGCGGGCCCGGCTGGACCGGCACCAAGGACCTGGTTCCGCGGTCGGCTCGCCACTCACCGCGGCGCCGCCGAGTCCCGCCGGCCTCCTTCACCCACGCCGTGAACCCGAGCCGACCGCGCTCCGCGGTTCGCCGCGCGGGCGCCGGGACGACGGCCACCGGCACTTCCGCCCGACGCCGACGACGAAGACGCCGCGTCCGGTGCCCGGTGAGTGCACCGGGCACCGGGCACCGGACGGACGTCCCGGTGTGCGCCCGGCCGTTGTTACGGCGCCATCTCGTATGCGCCGGACAGGGCCTCGACGCGTTCCCAGACGCGGGCCGAACGGGCCTCGTCGACGACCGGACGCCGGACCGCGCCCAGCGCCCACTGCTGCTGTTGCGCGGTGGCGGAGTCCTTGCCGTGCAGTTCGACGGCGTGCGCGGAGAAGTCGCGTACCAGCACGGCGAACAGTTCGTCGAGCACGTCCTCCTCCAGGCCGGTCAGGCGCGCCTGTTCCAGGATCAGCTGACCGTGCACGACCAGCGCGAAGAGCTGGCCGACGGAGAGCAGCAGGTCGAGGTCGCGGCTCTGCTCCTCGTCGGGGGCGGCTGTCGTGACGAACTCGCACAGGGCGTCGGCCTGTTCGCGGAAGCGGCCGACGTTGGGGACGTGGGCGTACGCGTCGTAGGCGGTGCGCCAGTCGTGGAAGCGTACGGAGCCCAGGCCGCGCGCCGGTCCCTGGCGGAAGAGGAAGTCGTCGTCGGCCGCGTCGAGTCGGGTGGGCACCGGCGCGTAGTCGGCCGGGTCCAGCAGGTGGTTGCGCATGAACTTGAGGATCAGCGCGAGGTTGACGTGGACCGTGCCCTCCAGCTTCGGCAGACCCCGGATCTCGACGGCGGCCTGGGCGAAGTAGTTGTCCTTCTCGAAGCCCTTGGCGGCGATGACGTCCCACATCAGGTCGATGACCTTCTCGCCCTCCGTGGTCACCTTCATCTTCGTCATCGGGTTGAAGAGGAGGTAGCGGCGGTCGTCGGGGCCGGCGGAGCGGAAGTAGTCGACGGCGCGGTCGCTGAACAGCTTCATCCCGACGAGGCGGACGTACGCGTCGGTCAGCTCGCGGCGCACGTGCGGGAAGGCGGTGACGGGCCGGCCGTAGAGGATGCGGTTGCTCGCGTGGGTGACGGCCTCGTACATCGCGTGCTCGCAGATGCCGATCGAGGCGGTGCAGAGGTTGAACTTGCCGACGTTGACGGTGTTGAGGGCGGCGTCGAAGGCGGCGCGGCCGGTGTGCAGGACGTCGTCGGGGCCGACCGGGTAGCCGTCGAGCCGGAACTCGCTGACGTACTTCGAGGAGTCGACGACGTTCTTCACCAGGTGGTACGCCGGGTGGCGGCTGTCGGCGGCGAAGAAGACGTACCCGTCGGGGCCCTCGACGTCGGTGCGGCGGCCGAAGACGGAGACGAGCCCGGCGGCGTTGCCGTTGCCGATGTAGTACTTCGAGCCGGTGGCGCGGAAGCCGCCGGCACCGTCGCTGTCCGGCTCCAGCAGCATGTCGGTGGAGTAGATGTCCGCGCCGTGGGCCTTCTCGGACAGGCCGAAGGCAAACACCTCGCCCTGGGAGAGGAGTCCGGCCGCGCGGGTGCGGGCGGCGGCGTTGCCGCTCTGCCAGACCGGGCCGAGACCGAGGACGGTGACCTGCCACGCGTACCAGTAGTCCAGGCCGTAGAAGCCGAAGATCTCGTTGAGGGCGGCGATCCTGGCGGTGTCCCAGCGCTTGTCCTGCTGCCCCTCGGCGGCGGAGGCGGGGGTGAGGAAGGTGGCGAACAGCCCTTCCTTGGCGGAGAACGCGAGGAAGTCCGCCAGCCAGGCGCGGGAGCGGTAGTCCTCGATCAGCCTGCGCTTGCCGCGGTCCTCGAACCAGTCGACGGTGGCGCGCAGCAGCCTGCGGGTCTCCGGGTCGAAGTGCGCCGGGTCGTAGGTGCGCGGGTTGAACAGCAGCGGGTCGGCCATGGGTGTTCGCCTTTCCGGCTTGGGGGGTCGTGAGGGTGGGATGGGTACGGGACTGCTCGCCGGCGCGCCTCAGCGGCCGGCGGCGAGCCGGTGGAGGGTGGCGCGCACGTCGTCGAGCCAGGCGAGCATCATCCGCTCGTACGCGATGCCGCCGCGCAGGACGGCATGCTGGAGCTCCCGCCCCGGATCGGGCGCCCCGGGCGCCCCGGGGCCGGCGAAGTCACGCCGCTCCCCGGCCAGGTAGTGCGCGAGGCGGTCGGTGTGCGCCTGGTAGTGCCGCTCGACCTCGCCGATGAGCGCGGCCGGGTCGTCGAAGGCCGCGCCGCGGATCTTCACGGCGAGGTCGTGGCGGACGCTCTCGGGTTCGATCGGCTCGTGCAGCCAGCCGGAGAGCGCGGCCCGGCCGACGGCGGCGACGGAGTACTCCTTCTTGTCCGGCCGTGCCTGCTGCGGCACGTCCCGGACGTCGACCCAGCCGTCGCTCTCCATCCGCTTGAGGACGCGGTAGATCTGCTGGTGGGTGGCGTTCCAGAAGTACCCGATGGACCGCTCGAACCGCCGGGCCAGCTCGTAGCCGGAGCCCGGCTTCTCCAGCAGGGAGACGAGGATCGCGTGTTCGAGCGCCATGCCCCGATCCTTCTATGCAACTCGTTGCATAGACAAGCGGCGCGGCCCCGGTGAGACACGGCTCACTGGTCCGCGCGCGCCTCGGTGCACCGGGCAGCTTGTGCACACCTGGCCACCGGAGCCCGCGCGGGAGTACAAATGAGACTGTGGTCGATCTCTTCACCCCGTGCCGGGCGGGTCGGTGCGGGCACTGACCAGGAAGGGCCCGCGAAGCGTCGCCGGACAGGTCTTCGTCCTCCAGGTGGCGGTCGTGCTGCTGCTCGCCGCCGGTGCGGTGCTGGCCCTGGTGCTCCAGTCGCGCCACGACGGCGAGCGTGAGGCCCGCAACCGGTCGGTCGCGTCGCCGAGACGTTCGCCCGCTCGCTCGGGCTCCGCGAGGCCCTGCGGGCTCCGGACCCGTCCGAGATCCTCCAGCCGCTCACGGAGGAGACGCGCGAACAGGCGGGCGTCGACTTCATCGTGGTGATGGACACCGGCGGAATCCGCTACACGCACCCCCGGCCCGACCTAATCGGCGAGCGCTTCGTCGGCACCATCGAGCCGCCCCTGGCCGGCCGGGTCCACACCGAGAGCGTGGACGGGCCGCTCGGCCAGGAGATCCAGTCCGTCGTCCCGGTGACCGCCGACGACGGCGAGGTGGTGGCACTGGTCTCGGCCGGCCTCACCGTGCGGAACGTCTCCGGCGTGGTGGAGCGGCAGCTCCCGGTCATCCTCGGTGTCAGCGCGGCCGCCCTGGCCCTGGCCACGGCCGGCACGGCCCTGGTCGCCCGGCGCCTGCGGCGGCAGACCCACGGGCTCGGCACCCTCGAGATGACCCGTATGTACGAACACCACGACGCCGTCCTGCACGCCGTCCGGGAGGGCGTCCTGATCACCGACGGGGACGGCCGCCTGCTGCTCGCGAACGACGAGGCGAAGCGGCTGCTCGGGCTTCCGGCCGACGCGGAGGGACGGCACGTCGGGCAGCTGCCCCACCTCGACCAGCAACTGGCCGGCCTTCTGCGGTCCGGCCGGGAGGCCACCGACGAGGTCCTCACGCGGGAACCGGCTGCTGGTGGTGAACCAACGGCCGACGAAACCCCACGGCCAGCCCGAGGGGGCCGCCATCACCATCCGCGACTCCACCGAGATGCGCGTCCTCACGGGCCGGGCCGACGCGGCCCGCCGCCGGCTGAAGCTCCTGTACGACGCGGCGTCGGACATCGGCACCACGCTCGACGTGCGGCGGACGGCCGAGGAGCTGGCGGACGTCGCCGTTCCCCGGTTCGCGGACTTCGTGACCGTCGATCTGGCGGACCAGGTCCTGCACGGCGACGAGCCGACCGGCACCGGCGCGGACCTGCGGCGTACGGCGGTCAGCGGCATCCGCGACGACCAGCCCCTCTATCCCCGCGGCAAGCTGATCGACTTCCTCCCGTCCACCCCGCAGGCCCGCGGGCTCGGCAGCGGACAGGCCGAGCTGGTGCCCGACCTGTCCGACGCACCGGGCTGGTACGCCCAGGACCCGCCGGTGGCGCAGAGCAGCTCGACTACGGCATCCACTCCCTGATCACAGCGCCCCTCAAGGCGCGGGGCGTCGTCCTCGGGCTGGTCAACTTCTGGCGTCTGGAGAAGCCGGAGCCCTTCGACGACGACGATCTGTCCCTGGCCGAGGAGCTGGTCGCGCGGGCCGCGGTCAGCATCGACAACGCCCGCCGCTACACCCGGGAGCACACCGTGGCCGTGGCGCTCCAGCGCAGCCTGCTGCCGCGCGGCCTCCCCGAGCACAGCGCCGTCGAGGTGGCGCACTACTACCTGCCCGCGCAGTCGGGGGTTGGGCGGCGACTGGTTCGACGTGATCCCGCTGTCCGGCAGCCGGGTCGCCCTCGTCGTCGGCGACGTGGTCGGCCACGGACTGCACGCCGCGGCCACCATGGGGCGGCTGCGCACGGCGGTCCACAACTTCTCGTCCCTCGACCTGCCGCCCGACGAGCTGCTGTCCCGCCTCGACGACCTCGTTCAGCGCATCGACCACAACGGCGAGGACGGCGCGGACGCCGACGACAACGGCATGCTGGGCGCCACCTGCCTGTACGCCGTGTACGACCCGGTGTCCCAGCGCTGCGTCATGGCCCGGGCGGGACATCCGCCGCCGCTGGTGGTCCGTCCCGACCGGACGGTGGAGATCCTCCAACTGCCGACCGGGCCGCCGCTGGGGCTGGGTGGGATGCCGTTCGAAACCGCCGAGGTGCACCTGCCCGAGGGCAGCCAGATCGTGCTCTACACCGACGGTCTGATCGAGGACCGCACCCGTGACATCGACGAGGGGCTTGAGCTGCTGCGCTCGGCCCTGAGCCACCACCCGGACCGGCACCCGGAGGAGAGCTGCCGGGCGGTCCTCGACGTCCTGCTGCCGGATCGGCCGCGGGACGACGTGGCTCTGCTCGTCGCCCGGACCCGGAAGCTCGGCCCGGACCGCGTCGCCGAGTGGGACGTGCCGTTCGAACCGAGCGCGGTCGGCGCGATGCGGGCCGTCGTCGCGAAGAAGCTGGACGAATGGGACCTGTCCGCTCTCGCGTTCGGTACGGAGCTGATCCTCAGCGAACTGATCACCAACGCCATCCGCTACGGCTCCGCTCCGGTCCGCATGCGCTGATGCGCGACCGTACCCTCACCTGCGAGGTGTCCGACGCGAGCAGCACGTCACCCCATCTGCGGTACGCCGCCACCACGGACGAGGGGGGACGGGGGCTGTTCCTGGTGGCGCAGCTGAGCCAGCGGTGGGGCACCCGGTACACCTCGCCGGGCAAGGTCATCTGGGCAGAGCAGGCGCTGCCGGGCGCCTCGGGGGAGCCGGAGCAGGAGCTCCTCGGCTTCTTCGACATCGACGACATCGACATCGACGCCCTCTGAAGGCTCAGGTCCGCCGGGTGCGCGCCAGGAGCACCGCCACGTCGTCCAGCCCGGGGCGGGGCAGCAGCTGTTCGAGGACGCTCTCGCAGAGGTCCTCCAGCGGCCGGTCGCGATGCGCGAGTGCCTGCGCGAGCTTGCCCATGCCCTCGTCCAGGTCCTGGTCACGCGCTTCGATGAGGCCGTCGGTGTAAAGGACCAGCAGACTGCCCGGCGGCAGCGGCACCCGCTGGGTCCGGAAGTCCTGTCCGCCCGTCCCCAGGGGCACGCCGGGCGGGCCGCCGAGAAATGCGAGGTCCCCGCCGGCCGTGGCCACCGCAGGCGGGGGATGGCCCGCCCTGGCGATCACGCACTCCGCGGCCACCGGGTCGTGGACGGCGTACACGCAGGTCGCCATCTCGTCCTCCCCCACGTCGGCCACCACGGCGTCGAGGGAGCGGAGCATCTCCGCGGGGGAGATGCCGTGCCGGGCGAGGGTGCGTACGGCCGTACGCAGCTGCCCCATGACGGCCGCCGCGTGGATCCCGTGGCCCATCACGTCCCCGATCACGAGGCCGGTCCTCCCGTCCGGCAGCGCGATGACGTCGAACCAGTCGCCGCCGACGGCGTGGTCGCTGGCGGGCAGGTAACGCCCGGTGAGTTCGAGGCCGGTCACGTCGGGCAGCGCGCTGTTCGCCAGACTCCGCCGCAGGGTGAGGGCCGCCGCCCGCTGGCTGGTGTACATGCGCGCGTTGTCGATGTTCAGCGCGGCGCGCGCGACCAGCTCGTCGAGGAGGACGCAGTCCTGTTCGACGAACGGGTCGCGGCTGCGGACGCGCGTCACCACGACCGCGCCCAGCACCTTGCCCCGGGCGACGAGAGGAATCAGCCGCGCGGAGCCGAGGGTCACGAGGTACGCGCGCAGGCTGTCGGCCCGGGGGTCGGTGATCAGTGCCGGGACGTCGGACCGGTACAGGTTCATGGGCCGGCCGTCGGCGATGACGCGCTCGTACAGCGAGCCGAGCGGGATCCGGGAGGTCGTGCCGGGCACCAGCTTCGCCGTGGGGGCGGCCGGATCGGGGAAGGCGGCCGCCATCCGGCGCACCACGCCACGGGTGGACGCGGCGGCCTCGTCCGGTTCGAGGACCTCTTCCAGCAGTTGCACGTCGGCCGAGTCGGCGAACCGCGGCACGAGCAGCTGCACGACCTCCTCGGCGGTCTGCCGCAGGTCCAGGGTGGTGCCGATCCGGGTGCCGGCCTCGGCGAGCAGGGCGAAGCGGTGCCGGGCCCGTTCGGCCTCGATCTGCGCCTGCTGGCCCTCGGTGATGTCGATCAGGGAAGCGATCAGGCCCAGCCGCCGGCCGGCGTTGTCGAGCAGCGGGGTGTACGAGCAGGACCAGGTCCGTTCGCGGTCGGGGTCGGCGGGGGTACGGCCGGTCCTGCGGGCGTCGACGACGGGCGTCCCCCGCTCCAGGACCTGCCGCATCATCGACTCCAGCGCCGTGGCGTTGACGCCGGGCACGACCTCGGTCAGCCGCTTGCCCAGGTGCTCGGCGGCGGAGACGCCGTTCATCCGGGCGAGAGCGTCATTGACCCGCAGAAATCGCAGGTCGGGGCCGAGCGTGGCCAGGCCGATGGGCGACCGGGTGAAGAGGCTCTCCAGGGCCGCCAGGGAGTCCCGCATGTGCAGGACCTTGGAGGTCTCGACGGCGATCAGCAGGGTGCCGCGCCGCCCCCGCGGATCGGCGGCGGGGACGATCCACATCTCCATCGTCACGTAATGACCGTCGCGATGGCGCACCGGCAGGGTCCCGACGACGGTCTCGCCCGCCTGGACGCGCCGCGTCAGCCGATCGACCAGTTCCCGGTTGGCGTCGGGCACCAGGAGGGCCCCGGCGGACCGGCCCAGGACGTCCTCGGGCTGATGCCCGAGCAGGTCCCGCGCGGCGAGCGACCACTCCACGATCCGCCCCTCCGCGTCCTCGCGCCAGAGGGCGATCGGCAGCAGCTCACGGAGCACGCCCGCATACCCGACAACCCCCGGGGGCTGTCCCGGTGTGCCGTCCGACGACTGGTAGGTGTCCAACGCATCGACCTAACCCCGGGAGGGCGCATTTCTACTGAAACACCTTATCCGAGGCATCGGTGCGGGGCCCTTCACCGCCCTGCTGTGCCGGTTCACGGCCCGCCGGCCCGGTACCCGGTTATCGTCGGTCGCCTGGGTCCCGGCTGCCGCACAGCAAGGAGTACGACGCGTGTCCTCTCTCTTTCCGGCCCTGGCCGCAGGCTCGTACCGGCGGGCGCTGCGGCATGGCTGACACCTGGACGGCCCGCGAGGCGATCGCCGCGGTCGTGGAAGGCGGAAGCTTCGCCGAGCTCACCGGGGCCCCGGGCCCGGAGCGGCCCCAGGGGCGGTCCGGGAACGTCGACGGCCGATCGGGTGGCCGGGATACGGGCAGTCCCTGGCCCGCGCCGGGGAACGCACCGGCGAGCGGGAGTCCGTCGTCTGCGGGACCGGCTCGATCGGCGGCACGGAAGCGGTCGTCGTGTCCTTCGAGTTCGGGTTCCTCGGCGGTTCCCTCGGCGAGCGCACGGGCGACCTTCTGGAGGCCGCGTACACCGTGGCCCGGGAGCGGCGCCTTCCGCTGGTCTCCCTGATCGCCACCGGCGGCAGCCGCATGCAGGAGGGCATGCGGGCCCTGTCCCAGCTCCAGCGCGTGGCCCGCCAGTCCGCCCTGCTGCGCGACTCCGGGGTGCGCTGCTCGCCGTCCTGCGCGACCCGGACCGGAGGCGGGTGGGCGACGCTCGGCGCCGGCGCGGACGTGATCCTGGCGCTGCCCGGCGCGCAGGTCGGCTTCGCCGGGTCGAGAGTACGGCCGCCGGGCGCCGACCCGGCGGCGTACACCGCCGAGGGGCAGCTCGCCTCCGGGCAGATCGACGCCGTCGTACGCCGCGAGGACCTGCAGTACGCGCTGGCCCGGTGGCTGCGCCACCTGGGCGCCGCCCCCTGGGAGGGGCCGCCCCGAGCCTCCCGGCCCGCCCACCGCGTACCCGACGGCGGCCTGCCCGCCCCCACCGGCTGGGAGGCGGTCGCACGGGCCC
>RHMC01000101.1 GCA_003719395.1 Streptomyces altiplanensis | reverse complement strand
GGGGGGGGCGGGCAGGGTGGCACAGCAGCGCGATCACGCGGTGGGGCCGGTGGGTTCAAGGAGCTCGGCGAACGGGCCCGTTACTGGTTCGACAGCACGCTGGCCCGCGGTGCCTCCGCTCTCGTCGGCTGGCTGGCCCTGCTGTGCCTGGCCGTCGTCGTGCCGGTGAGCGCCGTACTGGTGTGGACCGACCCGGCCATTCCGGCGTCCGCGCCGGACAGGCTGGCGGAGGTCTGGCGCCTCACGGGTGAGACCCTGCGCCTGGGCGGCGTGACGGGCACACCGCTACGGGTGGTGATGTCGGTGCTGCTCGCGCTGATCGCCCTCCTGTACGTCTCCCTCCTCGTTGGACTGATCACGGCCGCCCTCACCGAACGGCTCACCGCGCTGCGGCGGGGCCGGTCCACCGTGCTGGAGCACGGGCACGTGGTGGTGCTGGGGTGGTCGGAGCAGGTCTTCACCGTGGTGAGCGAGCTGGTGGCGGCCAACGCCAATCAGCGGCGGGCGGTGGTGGTCGTGCTGGCCGACCGGGACAAGACCGCCATGGAGGAGGCGCTCGGCACCCGGGTGGGTCCCGTCGGCCGGACACGGCTGATCTGCCGCAGCGGCCCCATCACCGACCCGGCCGTACTCTCCTTGACCAACCCCGCCACAGCCGGCGCCGTACTGGTGCTGCCCCACGACGAGCCGGACGCCGATGCCGAGGTCGTCAAGACGCTGTTGGCCCTGCGGGCCACCCTGGCCCGGCGGGGGGACGGCCCGCAGGCCCGTCCTTGCGTGGTCGCCGCGGTCCGCGACGACCGGTTCCATCTGGCCGCCACCCTTGCGGCAGGGCCGGGCGGGGTCGTCCTGGAAAGCGACACCATCACCGCCCGGATGATCGTCCAGGCCGCTCGCCGCCCCGGGCTCTCCCTCGTCTACAGGGAGCTGCTCGACTTCGCCAGGGACGAGTTCTACCTCGTCGCGGAACCCGCGCTGACGGGCCGCCCGTTCGGCCAGGCGCTGCTGGCCTACACGACATCGAGCGTCGTCGGGCTGATGCGTGCGGAAAGACTCCTGCTCGCTCCCCCGCCGGACACAACGATCCGTGCGGACGACAAGATTCTCGTCATCTCCCGCGACGACGACACCGTCCGGCTGGAGGACTGCGCGGCCTCGGTCGAGAAAGCGGCCATGGCATCCGAGCGGTCGGCATCCCCACGACCGGAACGGGTGCTGCTGCTGGGCTGGAACCGCCGGGCACCGCTCATGATCGACCAGCTACGGCGCTGCGTGCTGCCCGGATCGGCCGTCGACGTGGTGACGGTGGACGACGGAACCACCGTCCACCGGGTCGACGACGCCGACGCACAGGCCGGTGCCGGACTGGCCTTCACGTTGCACCGGGGAGACGTCACCCGCCCCGAAGTCCTGCGGCGCCTGGACATCGGTTCCTACGACAGCGTCATCGTGCTCGGCAGGGATCCCGGGACCAACGGCTCCACGGACGAGCCGGACAATCACACACTCGTCACCCTGCTGCTGCTCCAGCAGTTGGAGGAGACCACCGGACGCGAACTTCCGGTGGTCACGGAACTGGTCGACGACCGCAACCGGGTACTGGCACCCATCAGCCCCAGTGCCGACGTGATCATCAGTGGCAAGATCATCGGCCTGCTGATGACGCAAATCTCCCAGAACCGGCATCTGACGGGAGTGTTCGAGGAGCTGTTCCGTGCCGAGGGGAACGGGATCCATCTGCGGCCGGCCGCCGACTACGTCCGGCTGGACCATGAGACCCCCTTCGCCACGGTGGTGGCCGCGGCGCGCCGTCGGGGCGAGTGCGCGATCGGATACCGGAACCACGGCACAGCGCGCCAGGGCCCGCCGTACGGCCTGCGCATGAATCCGCCCAAGACCGAGCGGCGACGCTGGGCCGCTCATGACGAAGTGGTCGTGATCGGCAAGGACTGAGGTGTGGCGGTCACGGGGCGAGTGATCGCCCCGGGCTCACTACAGCCGAGCGAGTGCCTGCGCGCCTCACGCCTTGCCCTTCCCCGTGACGCGACACCCTCGCCGCGGGAGCACCGCGACCGGACCCGTCCCGCGACAGCGGGGCAAGCCGGTAGCCCATGTGCGCGCCCTGACTGGTCGGTGTTGGTGATCGCGCTGAGGCTGGTTGCGGTGCCCTGGACCGCAGGGGCACGAGTCTTGGAAGGATTCGAATGTCAGAACGCAATACGGTCATGCGCAGCCTGCATGACATCGGGCTGGCGGCCTGGTTCGGTGGCTCCCTGATGGGTGCCATCGGCCTCAACGGGGCGGCGAACAGGTCCGGGAACGATGAAATGTCCACCGCGCGTATCGCCAGCGCCGGCTGGGCAGTCTGGACACCGGTGAACGCGGCAGCGATCGGTGCTCATCTGGTGGGCGGGGCCGGCCTGCTGGGTGCGAACAGCGCCCGGGTGGCCTACCAGCAGGGGGTAGGTGCCTCCACCGTGGCCAAGCTGGTGCTCACGGGAGCGGCCCTGGCTGCGACCGCCTACGCCCGTGTGGTGGGAAAGAAGGTCGAACTTGCCTCGTCCCTGGATCCCAAGGACGCCGAGACGGCCGAGGAGCACCCGATCAAGCTTGACCAGGCACAGCGTCAGCTCGTCCTGCTGCAGTGGGCCGTACCCGCGTTGACCGCGGGCGTGCTGGTCCTCAACGCCCTGCACGGTGAGCAGCAGCGCCCCGAGCAGCAACGGCTGGGCATGATGCGCCGGGCCGCTTCACCCCTCGTCACAGCCGGGGGCACCGGATGGGCTGCCGTTCGGCGGACGCGTGAGCACGGTCTGCCGCGGCGGCACTGCGAAGCATGAGTACCCGTCCCCGGCCACCGGGATCCGGTCCTGCCACCCGAGCCGGAACCTGCCTTCGGGGCCCAGCATGTGGGCGGGCCGCGCCGGGGCGCCACAAGACCGTCCAGCAGTCGTGAACCCACCCCACCCCGCCCAGCCCTGCAACCGTTAGGAGAAAGCTCATGGCCAAGGTCACGCAGCCTGTCACGGACGACAGCATCAAGGTGCGTCAGCTCCGCCGCTACCAGTTCACCTGGGTCGCCGGCGGCCCCCAGGGGCTCCGGGGACCATCACCTTGCAGCTGGTGCTCGACGAAGGTGCGTGGGAAGAAGTGCTGACCGTTGACGCCGACGACGCGGACGTCCTCCAGGACCTGCTCTCCGAGACGTCAACCGTGCACTACGACATCAGCCGCCGCACCCTGATGTTCGGTGTCACACCTGTCGGCAGCTGACACGTCCCTGCGCCAAAGACTCGTGCGGCCGGCATGCAGGTCGCCCAGTCTGTGCAGCAAATGTGGCCGGCCCGGGCCGTGTGGCACCGGGTCGGCCCACACGGCCCTCGTCACCCGAAGCGATCCCGCCGCCAAGACGCAACGGGCCAACGCCTGCCGCCGCGCGCTGCCGGACGCGGGGAGCGATAGTCGTTGAGCCAGTCGCCCGGGACCGGGGTCACGAATGCGGTCGAGTTTTCTACGGCCCAGCCACGGGCCAAGACGGTCATACCCGGTACTCGGACGAGGCGGGCCCGCCCGGTACCGACCGGCGGGGCCGGGGCGCGCCGACGCTGTTTGGGAATTTGCCTCGCGCGAGTCGGGTACCGAGCTGCTGAGGGGACGACGGCATGCAAACCTTTTTGCCTTATCCCGACTTCAGGGCCTCGGCCCTGGTCCTGGACCGTCGCCGGCTTGGCAAACAGCGTGTCGAGGCGTTGCAAGTCCTTCGCGGCCTTGTTGTCCCGGGTTACGGGTGGCGCCACCATCCAGCAGTGCGGATGTGGGCTGGATACGAGGAAGCGCTGGTCCGGTATGGCTTGGAAGTCTGCAGGGTGTGGCGTGAGCACGGTCATCAGGACAGCTGTGCGGCCACACTCGTCGCCGATTTGCTCGCGTTCCGTCCGGGTGCACCGGTACGTGAGCAGGCGCTGCTGGCGGTTGCGGGGGAACTGCCTCCGTGGCTCGGTGACGACGCCTTTCACCGCAGCCACCGGTCGGCACTGGTACGCAAGGATTCGACCGCGTACGCACCGCTTTTCCCCGGCGTTCCGAAGGATTTGCCCTACATCTGGCCGACGTCGGACCGGGCAGGCCCAGTTTCCCCGTGAGTTCCTGACGATCAACAGATTCCGTTCGAGGCTGCCATCGGTGAAGCGCGGCCGGCAGAGCCGTACGTCGTCTCGGCCAGGCCCTCGACCGGCACCGCGCTGATGGTGCGGTCACTGCAGGCTGCTGAGGGCGGGGAACCGCCGGTACGGGGGAGGGCGGCTGACGGGCCGGTGGACAAGGCGGTGCGACTGGTCGTGCGGAGGTGCAGGTTGACGGTATGCGGTCGGCGCTGGTGGCGGTGGGTGGAGTAGGCATACGCGGACCGGCCCGGCGAGCCGGTGGCTGGTCCCGGGTGATGCCGGCCGGATGAGGTCCGGTGCGAGGGGCTCTCATGCCGATCCGTAACCGCAGCCCGCGCCGGTACGACCGGGGGAGACCCGACGGCGGTGGCATGTGATCCCCTTCACACTCCCCGCCGCTCGCTGTTTCTCCTGGTCCGGATGGCGAGAAATCAGCTTTGAGGGACCCGTGTGAGCGCCGAAGTGCGGACCCCGTACGCACCCGGCGAGGCGATTCAGGCCGTTCATCTCCCGGACATCTGGCGCCGTAGAGCCAGCTCACGCAGGGGGACCGGCAGTACCAACCCGCTCTACACCCCTTACCGCGCGAGATGGATTGCACCGCTTCCTCCCTATCGAAGCCATAAGTGCAAGATGCGCGCAATGCCGGACCCGTTAACCGGGGGCGTCACTGTCCGAAACCGATTGTTGACGGAAATAATGCGCCCGGGATACGTTTTTGCCGCAATAGTCACGCCCTGCAGACGGAAATCTGTGAGGAATTATGAGAATGGTTGCCCAGACTCTCAATGAATACCGATTAAGTGAGTCGGAGGCAGAGAAGGTGGGTGAGTTGTCCGCGCTTGCCGCGCACTTGTCGGACTCGCCCCCCATCGTCGCATCGGGGCTCCTCATGGATCTCCCCGAGGGGATGCGCAAAACGGTTCTCGATTTCGGTGCGGATGAGGGATCCGGCGGATACTTTCTACTCCGTGGCGTCTCGGTAGGTGAGCTGCCGAAGACTCCGCAGGCTCATGAAGCCCACATCCTCGACGGTCATCCCACCAACGGAACCCTCATGCTCGTCGCGGATCTCCTCGGTTCGCTGACCGGGTATCAGGACGAGAAGTCGGGGGCCCTCTTCCACGACGTCCATCCCGTACGTGGGGAGGAGCGCCGGATCGAGAACAGTGGATCGGTCGCCTTCGACTTCCACACGGAGAACGTGCACCACCCCCTGCGCCCCGACTACCTGGGCCTGCTCTGCCTGCGCCAGGACCACGAGCGGATCGCCGCGACGCGCGTCTCGTCCGTACGGGACGCGCTGCCCCTGCTGACGGACGAAGAGGTGGCGGAACTGAGGAAGCCGCAGTTCCACAGCCTGTATCCGACCTCGTTCACGCGGGACATCGCGGGGCCACGCCCCTCTGCGGGCCCCCACCCGGTGGTCTTCGGTCCGGTGGACCGCCCGTTCATGCGCTTCAACTCGCACAACACCCGGGGCGCCGGACCGGAGGCGCAGGCGGCGCTGCGGGCCCTCGCCGGGGCGCTGGAGAAGGTCTGCCGCGACCTGGTGCTCGCGCCGGGCGATCTCGTCGTCCTGGACAACCACGTCGTGGTGCACGGCCGCACCGCTTTCACGCCCCGCTACGACGGGCACGACCGATGGCTGCGACGCTTCTACTCCCTGCGTACCACCCCTTTGTGGATCCAGCGGATGATGTGGCACCCGCGCGTGCTGCCTGCGATGACGGAGATCCGCGGGGTCCTCTGACCCGGTGGACGGCGCCCCGCCCGCCGGGAACCGGGGCTGCTCGATGTGAATGAGGAAGAGTGGAACTGTACGAGGTGCTCGGCCTGCTCCTTGCCGCTACGGCAGCCGGCTGGGTGGATGCTGTTGTCGGCGGAGGCGGGGTCCTGCTCATCCCGGTACTCCTGCTGGTCTTCCCCCAGCACTCGCCGGCGGTGGCGCTGGGCACGAACAAGATCGCGGCGATCATGGGCACCACGACCGCCGCGTACATGTACCAGCGGCGCACCGAGCTGGATCGTTCGGTGCTGTTGCCGGCCGCCGGGCTCGCGGTTCCCTTCGGCGCCCTCGGTGCCCTGTCCGCATCGAGTGTTCCCACGAGCTATTTCCGGCCCGTCATCATGGGTCTGCTCATCACGGTGGCGCTCTTCGTGGCCTTCAGGCCCAGTTTCGGGGTGCAGCAGCGGAACATCGTCGTCACCCCGCGCCGCCGCAATGCGGCGATCCTCATCGCGGGCGTCGGGATCGGTTTCTACGACGGGGTCTTCGGGCCCGGAGTGGGCACCTTTCTCATCATTTCCTTCACCACGCTTATCGCGACGCAGTTCCTGGAAAGCGCGGCCATGGCGAAGGTGATCAACGCCTCTTCCAATCTGGGGGCCCTCGCGGTCTTCGCCTGGCAGGGGAATGTCCTGTGGGCCCTCGGGCTGGGAATGGCCGTGGGAAACATCGCCGGCGCGATGATCGGATCGCGTACAGCGATGAAAAGGGGATCCGGATTCGTCCGGGTCGTCCTGGTCCTCGTGGTCACCGGAATGGTGACCAAGATGGCTTTCGATCAGTTCGCCTGACGAAAATTCATCCGACGACGGAAGAGGTCTCATGGCAAGGGAATTATCCGGGTTATTGACCCTGGCCGACTTCGAGCACGCCGCCGAGTCCGTTCTCGACGCCGCTTCCTGGGCGTACGTGGCGGGCGGAGCCGACACCCAGCTCACCGTCCGTGCCAACACGGACGCCTTCGACAAGGTCTGGCTGCGCCCACGCGCCCTCGGCGGTTCGGGCGAGAAACCCGACACCACGGTGACCGTACTCGGGCACCGGCTCGCGCTGCCGGTCCTGCTCGCCCCGACCAGTCCCCAGCGGCTCCTCCACGAGGATGCCGAGATCGCGACCGCACGCGCCGCCGAGTCCGCCGGCACCCTGTCGATCGTCAGCACCGACAGCCACCACGTGTTCGCCGACGTGGCCGGCTCCGTCGGAAGCGACTGCTGGTTCCAGCTCTACGCCTACCGGTCCCGGGACGACGTCGCCGCGACGATCGCCCTGGCGGAGGACGCCGGCGCGACCGCGCTCGTAGTCACGGTCGATGCCAGCTACGCGGCGCGCCGCATCAGCACCCGGCGCGCGGGCTTCCGCACCCCGGCGCACGTCGACTTCGGCAACTTGCGCGCGCTGGGTGTGCTCATGGGGGAGATCCCGGACGGCGCCCGCATCGAACGGCTTCCTCTGACCTGGGACGACCTGGAGTGGATCCGGGCCCGTACACACCTTCCGATCGTGGTCAAAGGTGTTCTGCGGGCCGAGGACGCCGAGCGGTGCGTCGGCCTCGGCGTGGACGGCGTCATCGTCTCCAACCACGGTGGCCGCCAACTCGACGGAGCGGTACCCAGCCTGATCGCCCTGGAGCAGGTGGCGGCCGCGGTCTCCGACCGCGCTCTGGTGCTCCTGGACGGCGGCATCCGCTCCGGCGTCCACGTCGTCAAGGCCCTCGCACTCGGTGCGGACGCGGTGTGCATCGGCCGCCCCTACCTCTGGGGCCTCGGCCTGGCCGGCCAGCAGGGCGTCGAGGCGGTCCTCGACCTCCTCCGGAGCGAGATCGAGGACACGCTGCTCCAGCTCGGCGCGGACTCCATCGCCGACATCGACGCCGACTTCGCCATCAGCGCCCACTGAGCCCCTGCCCCGGGCGTCCCACTGACGTCCCCGGGCAGCCACGCTGAGCCCTTCCCCAGGCAAGGAGACACCCTGTGACCGTCCACTTCTCGCGCGGCATCCCCCCGCTCGAAGCGATTCCGTCCGCCGCCATCGCCGAGCTGACCGGGGCGATCCTCTCCTCGGAACCGGACCGGGTCTTCCAGTACGCACCCATCGGCCACCACACCGGCGACCGCGAACTCCGCGATCAGCTCGGCGCGTTCCACTCCGTCGACCCCGACCGGATCTTTGTCACCAACGGCTCGCTCCAGGCCCTCGACCTGCTCGCCGCCCACCTCCTCAAGGACGCACCCAGCACGCAGGTCCTGGCCGAAGCCCCGACGTACGACCGCGCCGTCCAGATATTCGAGCGGCACGGTGGACGGGTCTCCGGGGTGCCGCTGCGGCACGACGGACTCGACCTGGACATCCTGCGGGAGCGCCTGCGTACCGAGGTGCCCGCGTTCGTCTATGTGATCCCCGACTTCCAGAACCCCAGCGGCGTGACGACGAGCGAGGAGAAGCGGCGCGAACTCGTGCGGTTGTCCGCAGAGTTCGGCTTCACGATCCTGGAGGACATCCCCTACCGGGAACTCCGCTTCGACGGTGCGGCCCCCACGCTCCTGGGGGAACTCGCGGACCTGGTCGACGGCGCCCGAGTGCTGACCATGGGGTCGCTCAGCAAGGTCCTCAGCCCGGGGCTCCGAGTCGGTTACGTCATCGCTCCACCCGGCGTCCCGCGCGCCCTGGCGGCGCTGGCGGAGAGCACGTACCTGTCCCCGGCCCCGCTGCTCCAGGCGGTGGCCGCACGGGCTTTCGCGAGCGGGCTGGTGCGGCGGAACATCGAGGAGGTCCGGAAACTGCTGCGACCGCGGCACGACGCCGCGGTCGAGGCGGTGCGCAAGGTCCTCGGCGACGTCGCGCTGTGTGTGCCCGAGGGCGGCTACTACATCAGCGTGCACCTGCCGGTCCGGACCACCGAGGAGAAGCTGCTCGCCGCGGCGTCCGCTGAGGGCATCGCCCTCACACGCGGCTCGGCCTTCTACCCCGCCGACTCGGCGCCTCCTGCCGGAACCGTGTTCCTCCGGCTGCCGTTCCAGGCTCTCGGTGGCGAGGAGTTCGCCGAGGGTGTCACGCGGCTCGCCGAGGTGGCGCAGCAGGCGAGGTAGCGGGCGGGGGCGGCGGGCCGGCGCGAGGTACGCGGGACGAGGGAGCAGCGGAAGTCACGAGGTGGGGGAAAGGGCACGATGACCACGGCCGAGCAGAGCACCGAGGGCGGTACCGGGAAGGAGTCCAGGGAGGAAACCGGGGAGGCAGGGCGCCGCGGGGTCCTACGGGACGCCTCGCTCTCCGCCGTCCTCGCGGGTCTCGTCACCGTCATGGTCTCGTGCTCCGGCCCCCTCCTCGTGGTCCTGGCGGCAGCGGCCGCCGGTCACCTCAGCGACGAGCAGACCGCGTCCTGGGTGTGGGCGGCGTGCGTGGGCAGTGGCGTGACCTGCGCCGTGCTCAGCTGGTGGACCCGCATGCCGGTGATCACCGCCTTCTCGACACCGGGCGCCGCGGTCCTGGTCGGCAGTCTCGGGGACTACTCCTACCCCGAGGCTGTCGGAGCCTTCCTGGTCAGCGGCCTTTTTATGGCTGTGGCCGGCTTGACCGGCGTCTTCGGGCGGATCATGCGGCGCATACCGCCCGGAATCGTGGCGGGCATGCTCGCCGGGGTGCTGTTCTCCTTCGGGGCCGGTCTGTTCTCGGCCCTGGACAGCGCCCCTCTCCCGGTGCTCGCGGCCCTCGTCACCTACCTGGCCGTCAAACAGAGATCACCGAGGTACGCGGTCGCCGGGGCGTTGCTCGCCGCTGTGCTCGCCACCGTCGTCGTACCGGGCATCCACGCCGCGTCCATCGACATCAGGTGGACCCTTCCCGTGTTCACGGCACCGGAGTTCAGCGGCTCGGCGCTCGTGGGGATCGCCGTTCCGCTGGCCGTGGTCACGATGGCCTCGCAGAACGCTCCCGGGCTCGGCGTACTGGCCGCCTGCGGTTACCGGCCGAACGACCGACTGCTCATCACCGCCACCGGGCTCACCTCCTCGGCGCTCGCCCCGCTCGGCGGACACGCGGTGAACCTGGCGGCGATCACAGCCGCGATCAGCACGGGCGAGGAGGCTCACCCAGACCCTCGGCGCCGCTACGTGGCCGGCCTGGCGAGCGGTTTCTTCTACCTGCTGACCGGTGTCTGCGGAGCCGCCCTGGTGGGCCTCTTCGCCGCGCTGCCCGCCGAACTCATCGCCGTTATCGCCGGGGTGGCACTCCTCGGCACGATCTCCACGAGCCTCGCTCAGACGGTCGCCGACGAGCGGGGCCGAGACGCGTCAGTGGTCACCTTCCTCACCACGGCGTCCGGCGTCACCCTCGGCGGCATCGGGTCAGCGTGCTGGGGCCTCGTCCTGGGACTGGCGACGCACGCGGCACTCACCGGACGAAGGCGACGCCGCGGCCCGGGGGAGGCCCCCACCGCCACCGCGGCAGCTCGGTCCGCCGCACCGCCCCGCAGACCAGAGCGATGATCACGCCCAGGCTGCCGCAGCCACTCCCGCTTCCTCCAGGGATACCGGCTCTACCTGCTCACCACCGCCGAGGGCATGTGGTCGGGTAGGTGCGGCGCATTACTGCGCCGCACCTACCCGACCAGCACGCCGGCCACCTGGTGTCTGGCCAATCCGAAGATCGGTGAGGGTGGTGATGACCTGGCCCAGGACTGCGGTGCTGCTGCCGCTGCCGTGATCACGCTGGTGGCACCGGTGTTCCAGGGGATGACGCGCTGCCCGGTCATGACATACGCGTCATCCGTGAACCTTTCTTCCTTGGCCGGGCCACGGATGGTCACCGGCGGCCCGGACTGTCCCCGCGGGCGCGGGGGAGGTGAGAGTTCAGAGGCTGGTGATGGTGAGCATGCCGCCGCGTCCGTCCGTGCGTACGCGGCCGACCAGCGCGTGAAGGTCGACGTCCTCGCCTCGGTGCTGGAGGACATCGCCGCCAACGGCTACCCCTCGCCCGAGACCGGCGTGCCGTGGGAAACGGCCCGCGACGCCCGCCTCGCCCGCCTCACAGACGAGCAGGCCCGTGTCGCCTGAGCCCGGCGCGCGCCGCTCGCGCGTCATCATGGTGGAGCCCGCGCTCACCCGGCTGACGAAGGCCACCGCGAGCGAGACGCACCGCCTGGACCGCGCGATCGTCGCCATCAGCGTCAACCCCGCGCTGGGCACCGAAGTGCCCGGCACCCTGCTGCGCGACTACACGGACGAGATCGACGGAGTGCGCCTCGTCTACCACGTGACAGCCCTCCAGCCGAACACGATCGTGGCGTACGTCGAAACCTGATCACTCAACCACAGCGCCCCGGATCCGATCGGGTCCGAGGCACTGCTGTGTCTGCGAGCCGAAGTCGGCAACTATCCGGCCGTGCCCGATCGTCCTTCAGGTATGTCACACCCGAGCTCCGAACCGTCCCCAACTTCGCTTGCCTGGCCGCACTGTGGCCACGGCACTGCCCCGGAGAACCCGATCGGCTGCCGCGGCATCCACGTCCCCGGCCACGCCGCATGTCTCGCCCACTTGACCAGCGCCCTGTGCGGGCCCGATGACGGGAACTGGACCGCGGGCCTGCCCGGGCTCGCCATGGAGCCCGACGGCGACCACGTTGTGATCACCGGCGACTGCTGGGCCGAGAGCTACTGGCTGGCCAAGTCCCACTACTCCGGCGCCTTCGCCGCCGTCCTGCAGAACCCCGGGGCAAGAGCCCCTCACCTTCTCAGGGTTCGACCTGCTGGACCCCAACGACATCGGACCGATCCCCGAGCCCACCGCGGACACGCTCACCCCGCAGGACGGCCCCAGCGTCCTGGTCGCCACCGGTCTCGTCCAGCACGGCACCACGACCCGCACACCGGTGAACACGCCGGGGGACGACCAGGACGGGCCCGGCGTGACCGTCACCCGTGAACAGTTCTGGCACTGCACGGGAGAGTCCTGCAGCCTCGCCCCCGGCGAGACCAGGACCGTCAACTACGGCGTCACCCTGGGCACGCAGGAAAGCAGCTCGGAATCCGAGACCACCAACGCGTCCGTCGGCGTGAGTGCCAGCGCCGCCTTCGGGCGCAGGTTTTCGGGGTCGGTGAGCAGGAGACGGCCGGCGTGACGTGGGGTGGTGACGGGGCGGTCACCTTCAGCACGGCCCTGATCGAGGTAGCGGACCAGGAGGTTCGCGCTGCCGGTGCAGCCCTGCTCCCGGATCTCTTCGAGGAGGCGGGTGACAGCAACTGCCGGTTCGGCCGTGCGGCAGGCGTCGCAGATGGCGCAGTGCGGTACTGCGGGAAACGGGCACGGCCAGCAGACCGGCGAGGCGCGCGGCCGCCCGGCCGCATAACTCCCGCGCCACCTGGAACATCTGCCAGGCAAGCCGCACCGTGCGGCGTTGATGGCGCTCCAGCAGTCCGGGAATCTGCTCGCGGAAGGTCTGCCGTCGGCAGCCCAGGACCGGACGGACCAGCCGCCGTACGCGCAGGTGGTCGACGGCCTGGCGGCCGTCGACCGGAACGTCCGTCACCGTCCGGCGGTGATACCCGTGCACTTCGCCGTCAACGTCCGGCACACCGGACACGGGACCGCCGGCATCCCGAGTGCGAGCCGTGACCACCACCGCGTCACCACGTCCTCGACGACCAGCATCGACATCCCGGAAAACACCGTGCCGACAAGGGAGTTGACATCCATCACAAGATCATGGTCAAGGACAGCTGCCCGGTGTCACCACCGGCTACGGGCCAGAGCCGTTCGTTTGGCAGACCCGAACGGCCGATCGTCGGCACGGCTCATGCGGGCTACCTCTCGACAGGACGCATGACACGACTGATTCGCAATGTCGAACACTGTCACTGATTACGAACGTCGAAAGGGTAAGGGTGTGGCATGGAGAGGCCAACGGATCCGACGCCGGTACGCGCGCGACGCGTCAGGTCACCAGTCCGTGGCGGTAGGCGTAGACGACCGCCTGGACGCGGTCGCGCAGACCGAGCTTGGTGAGGATGCGGGACACGAAGGTCTTGACGGTCTCGGGGCTGATCACGAGGGCCGCGGCGATCTCACTGTTGGAGAGGCCGTCCGCGATGAGGCGGAGGACCTCCGTTTCCCGGGGGGTCAGCGGGATGTCGTGCGGGGTGCCCCCGGTGGGCCGGATGCGGGCGGCGTACCGGCCCACGAGCCGTCGTGTCACCTCGGGGTCCAGCAGAGCCGCGCCCATGGCCACGGTCCGGATGCCCTGCAGCAGCCGGTCCGGCGGCGCGTCCTTGAGCAGAAAGCCGCTCGCTCCGGCGCGCAGCGCCTCGTAAACGTACTCGTCCAGGTTGAACGTCGTCACCACCAGCACCTTGACGGGATGCGCCACCCCGGCACCGGCCAGCAGGCGGGTGGCCTCGATGCCGTCGAGCACCGGCATGCGTACGTCCATCACCACCACGTCCGGACGCACTTCGCGGCCAGGTCGACCGCGGCCTGCCCGTCCCCGCACTCGCCCGCCACTTCCAGGTCGGGCTGGGCGCTCGATGATCGTCTCCAGCCCGGTGCGGATCAGTACCTGGTCGTCGCAGACCAGGACCCGGACCGGCGCACTCATGACAGGCTCCCCGCGGGTATCCGGGCCCGGACGACGAAGCCGCCGCCCACCCGGCGGTCCGCGCTGAAGTCACCACCCAGGAGGTCGACCCGTTCGCGCAGACCGGCCAGGCCCCGCCCGCTGCCGCCGGGGGACCCGGCCCGCGAACCCGAGCCGTCCGTGCCGACCTCCACGGTGACCTCCCTTTCGCCATGGCGCACCAGGACCGAGGTGCGGCTTCCGTGGTCGTGCTTGAGGGCATTCGTCAGAGCCTCCTGCACAACGCGGTAGGCCACGAGGTCGGCGCTGCCGGTCGACGGCGCCGGCGTGCCCTCCTCGGTGAACTCCACCGGCTGCCCGGCCCGTCGCGTCTGCTCGACGAGCGTGAGCAGACTGCCGACGGGTGGCGTCCTGCCTTCGGTGCCGTGACCGGTGCCGTGGTCCGGGTTGAGCAGGTCGAGCAGGTGCCGCAGGTCGGTGATGGCCCGCCGGCCGGTGCCGCTGACGGCGGTCAGGGTCTGGTCCAGGCGATCGGGCGCGGCGGTCAAATACCGTGCCGCCTCGGCCTGGACGACCATTGCCGTCACGTGGTGGGCCACCACGTCGAGCAGCTCGCGCGCGATGGTGGCGCGTTCGGCGCTGCGGGCGTCCTCGGCGACGCGGCCCCGGCGTTCGGCCTCCGCAGTCCGGGCGGAGCGCAGCCACGCGCCGACGCCCCACGCGAGGGCCAGGGCCAGGTAGAACGTCACGAACTCACCCGGCGGTTCGCCCGGACCGCGCCGGTACAGCACGACCGCCAGTGGCACGTACGCCGCGGACAGGGCGAGCAGGGTGACGCGCCGGTACCGCTCCAGATAGGATCCCGCGCTCATCAGCGCGATGGGCAGCGCGGTGCCCGCGAACAGGTGGTAGCCGTTGAGCTGGTCGACGGCGAAGCCGATAGACCAGGACGAGGCAGGCGACCGGCCACCGTCGGCGCAGGGCGAGCGGCAGGCACTGGAGGGCGATCGCCACGCCGCCCAACGCGTCGAGGGGCTGGGTCGGCAGGCCGCCGATCTCCGTCCCGTTGCCGCGGAACCCCGGTAGGAGCGACGCGACCAGGACCAGCACCCCGAGCGGGAGGTCCCGGACCGTGACATCGAGCCGGTGCCACAGCTCCGGAATCCGCCGACGATCGGTCACCGGGAAAGTGTAGCGGTGGAGTTGACAGGCGCGGCGCGCCGGGAGCGGGGCACGATGTTGCCGCGCCGGTGGGCCAGCCACAGGAACACGATCGTCAACAGTGCCCCGAAACCCACCGCGTACACGCTGCCCTCCGGACCGAACTCGCCGCCGGTGAGCAGCTTCGGTCCCGATGTCGCGGCATCCAGCAGCCCCTGGTGGGTGCCGTTGCCGGACACCTCGGTGCTGAAGATGCCGGCCGCGGCGAAGTTCCAGCCGAAGTGCAGGCCGATCGGGACCCACAGGGAGCGGGTGGCGGCGTACGCGGCGGCGAGCATGAAGCCGGCCTCGATGGCGATGGCGATGGCGCCCCAGAGGCTCGCGTTCTCGTTGAGCAGGTGCGAGAGGCCGAACATGATGCCGGTCAGCGTCAGGGCGAGATACGTGCCGGCCCGCTCCTCGATGATCCGGAACAGGACACCGCGGTACACCACTTCCTCCGCCACGGCCGCGGCGGCCATGAAGCCGACCAGTCCCATCGCTCCGGTCGGCGAGCCCAGGCCGTCGACCTCGTAGTACCCGGCGGTGAAGAGGTTCACGATGACGGCCCCGAACATCCCGACCCCGATCAGCATCCCCCAGCCGGTCTTGGCGGCGGCGCCTTCCCGGGCCACGTCCAGGGCCGGCCGGTGCTCGGTGCGCCGCACCACCCACCCGTACACGAGCACCGTGAGCGCGGCCGTCGCGAGACCGGCGACGAGCGTGAGCCAGTCGTTCTCCTTCACCGCGTTAACGGCATTGCCGCCCAGGGCATATATCGCCATGACGGCCAGGAACTGCCAGACAAACCTCACGGGAACCCCTTTGTCGGGCCACGGCCGGTGCGCCGCGGGTTGCACCGGACACTACGGACCCGGCGGCCGGAGATCGTCACCTCACGGTGGACACCTGGCTGTAGCTCGCATGGGGGACAAGCCCCCGGGCCGCACCCGCGAACGGCCTCAGCCCCCTGCGGCCTGGTGCACGAAACCGCGTACCAACACCTGTCCCCCCACTCGCGTACCCAGTTGTGCACCGACTGATCGCCGAGACGGCTGCGGGTCAGCGGTTGCCCGTCCGGACGATCCGCTCGGCGAAGCCGCCCCGCTCACCCGCCTTGGCGTCGCGGATCTTCTCCAACTGACCCGCGTCGCCCCCCAGGTCTGCGGCGAGCGCGCGCACCACCTCCAGCACGTCCGCGAGTTCCTCCAGCGCCGCCTCCTCGCCCGCCTCAAGAAACTCGGCGACCTCCTCGCCGAGCTTGTCCCGCAGCCGGCTGCGATATTCCTCCCGGCCCGCGGTGTAGGTGATCGGCTCGGCCCCGTCCTCGCTCGCGGATAATCTGCGGGATCCGGTCCCGCACCAACTTGCCGTGCCTGCTGCAGGGGCCCACCCGTGTTCTCCCGCACCCATCGTCGCGGGGCGGTCATTAGCCGCCGCCCCTTCATGCCGCTGCAGCCTGGGGAAGTCGCCACAGGACTGGCCGTGCGAACCGCCCATCCCACCCAGTCAACGGGGTCCTTGCCGTCGCGGCGGGCGACACCGCCGACCCCGCGGCGGAAGTGGACGTCCTGGCACCGCTGAACGCCTTCTGCACGCCGTACGACCCGGCCAATGGCGGCCCAGTCCCCAAGACCGCATCATCGCTGTGGGCAGTTCGCAGCCGGGAAGGCGGCGGCGACCGTCCACTCCTATGGCATGGACCTGCTGCGGTGGTGGCGGTTTCTGCACGCGGTCGAGGTGTCGTGGGATCGAGTGACGCGCGTGGACGCCCGGGATTTCAGCTGCTGGATCCAGCTGACGGTCCAGCCGCGAACGACCGCGGCCAAGCGGCGGCCGGCCCGCAGCGTCGGCGCCCCGGACCCGGTGACCGGGAAAATGAGCCCTGGGCTCGGCTATGCCCCGTCGACCGTCGCCCACAGCGAGACGGTGCTGCGCAGGTTCTGCGATCTGCACCGTGATGCCGGATCTGGGCCGTTGATCAACCCGTTCCCTCTGGACCTGGCGCGCCGCTCCGGCCGCGCGCACGCACACCACAACCCGATGGACGCCTGGCTGCCCCAAGACCACCTCGCCCGGTCCGTCGCCGACCTGGTGGACGACGTGCCGGACCTGGGGCCGGCCCTGGCCTACTGCACCGACAAGCGTGGTTGCCCGCCCTACGACCCGCGACTGATGCTGCGCCTGCTGATCTACGGCTGCACCACCGGGGTGCGCTCCTTGTGGGCGATCGAGCGCAAGCACACCGACGACATGGCGTGCCGGTTCCTGGCCGCCGGCCAGACCCTGGGTTTCCGCTCGATCTCGCGGTTCCGCCGCCACCTGACGCCTTCGTGGCCCTGTTCACTCAGTCGCTGCACCTCGCGCAGAAGTACCGGCATGGTCAAAACGGGCCGCCTGGTCGACAAAGAGGAGCGGGGCCCGCGGCGAGTGGCGACTGCCGGCTGCCTGCCACAACCTGCGCAAGATCTACGATCAGTAAGGCCCCGCGGTCGCTAGGAGTCCTGCGCCCGCACCAGCACGTCGCCGACAGCCGTGCGGTAGTAGAGCACGGACCGTCCCGCACGGCGGCGGCCGACCAGACCGGCGTCCAGGAGCACCTTGAGGTGGCGGCCCACCGAGCCGAGGCCCTGGCCCGTCATCGCCACCAGGTGCGTCGTGCTCATCGGGCTGTCCAGGAGCACCAGCACGCCCGCCCGCCCGGTACCGAGCAGCCTGGCCAGCGCCTTTGGAGCGGCGGCCCGCTCCGGTTCCGCCAGCGTGCCCGAGCACGGGTACACCACGGCGTTCCGGTGCACCACGCCGTGGGAGTCCGGCCGGTCCATGGAGATCCATCCCCTGCGCGGCGTGACCGGCACGAACAGCAGCCGTGAACCCATCAGTTGCCGGGGCGGGAAGGCACGGGTGTTGATCTGCAGCCGGTTGCCGCCCAGCCACCGCATCTCCGGGTGCATGTCGTCCAGTGCGGCCGCCCAGCCCGCCCGGCTCAACTGGCCCGTACGCGCAACCACATCGGCCTCGATGACGCGCCGCCGCCGCGGCCAGTCGGGCGCCACAGTCTCCTGCCACACCCACTCCAGCAGGTCGGCGATACGCTCCGGCAGATCGGGGCGCAGCAACGGGCCCGGCAACGGCCCGCGATGAGCGATCTCGAGATCGGCGCGGGCGGTGCCGGCCGGCGTCTCGCGGATCCGTGCCAGCTCGTCGTAGAACTCCGCACCGCCCTGTGCCTCACCCTCGCGGGACGGCACCGGCGTCAGGAAGTCGGCGATCCACCGGTGCCTGCCCAGCGCGACGCGCACCAGCAGGGCGGTGACCGGATCGGCGGCCAGCCGTTGCCGGTAGGCGGGCCCGTGACTGTCCAGCCAGCGGCGCTCGGCCGGATGCGCGGACGAGTCCTTCTCCAGGGCCATCAGGCTCGCTGTCGTCTCGCAGAGGGGCGACACGACGAACCGGCTGCTCGCGAGCGTATCCGCGTTGACTTCCCACCAGCCCAATGGTTTCGCCTCCCCGCGAAACATTAACTCCGCGCCCGAACGTCCGCCGACACTCCGCCCATGCGTACCTACCAAGAGCTCTTCAAAGTCCCGGAGTTCGCCCCACTGCTCGCGGCCACCGCCGCCCACGTGGCGGCCCTGACGGCGAGCGGGCTGGCCCTGGGGACGCTCGTCTACGACGTGACCGGCTCGCCGCTCCTCGCCGCCCTCGGCATGTTCGGCCCGAAACTGGCACAGATGATCGGCGCGAGTGTCCTGCTGTCGGCGGCGGACCGCCAGCCTCCGCGTGCCGCGACCGTCGGCCTGGCGCTCTTCTTCGCCGTGGCCACCGCCGCCCTGGCGCTGCCCGGCCTGTCCGTGGGGGCGATCTTCGTGATCCTGTCGGTGCAGGGCATGGCCGGCTCGGTCGGCGGGGGAGTGCGCTACGGGCTGCTCACCGAGATCCTCCCCGCAGAGGGCTACCTGCTCGGCCGATCGGTGCTCAACATATGTGCGGGAAGCCTGCAGATCTGCGGTTACGCCCTCGGCGGCGTACTCGTCAACGTCCTGACGCCGCGCGGGGCCCTGCTCACCGGCGCCGCCCTTTACGTCGTTGCTGCGGCCGTAGCGCGCATCGGTCTCACGAGGCGGCCGCCGCGCGCAAAAGGCCGGCCGTCCGCGAGCGAGACCTGGCGGACCAACGCGCGCCTGTGGGCAGCGAAACCGCGGCGCCGCGTCTACCTCGCCCTGTGGGTACCCAACGGACTCGTCGTCGGCTGCGAGTCCCTCTTCGTCTCCTACGCACCACGCCACGCGGGGTTCCTGTTCGCCTTCACCGCGGTGGGCATGCTGGCAGGGGACACCCTGACCGGCCGCTTCCTGCCCGGCCACTGGCGCGACAGATTCGGCGCGCCGCCACTGCTGCTGTTGCTCGCCACCCCGTATCTGATCTTCGTCCTGCACCCGCCGCTGCCCGTGGCGCTCGCTGCCGTGACCGTGGGGTCGATCGGCTTCTCCGCCAACCTGCTGCTCCAGGAACGCCTGATGTCCCTGGTCCCGAGCGAACTGAAGGGTCACGCCTTCGGGCTGCACTCCTCAGGGATGTTCACCATGCAGGGCGTCGCCGCGGCGGTCGCGCGCGGCATCGCGCAGCTCACCTCACCCGCGACCGCCATGACCGTGATGGCCGCCGCCTCTGTCGCGGTCACCCTCGTCCTCGCACCTGGTCTCCGGCGCATGGGACCGGTGGCCGGAGGCGTGCCGGCCGGAGCTGACATCGGCCGCGAGCTCACCGGAACAGGCAAGGGCCTCAAGCCGACGGACACGGCCTGAGGCCAACCGAGCCGCTGACTGATCGTTTCAGTCGGCAGTACGCGGTTCACCCGTCCCAGGACCAGTCGGCGATCTCCGGCATGTCCGTTCCGTGTTCGCGGATCCAGGCGTGGTGGCGGGTGCGGGCGTCCGCCATGGCCTGGCGTACGCCCACCGCGCGCACGCCGAGTCCCGGGGTGCGGTCGATGACGTCCATGACGAGGCGGTAGCGGTCGAGATCGTTGCGCACGACCATGTCGAAGGGCGTGGTGGTGGTCCCCATCTCCTTGTAGCCGCGTACATGCAGGTGGGCGTGGCCGGTGCGGCGGTAGGCGAGCCGGTGGATCAGCCAGGGGTAGCCGTGGTACGCGAAGATCACCGGCTTGTCCGTCGTGAACAGCGCGTCGTACTCCGGGTCGGCCATGCCGTGCGGGTGCTCCTCGTGGGGCATGAGGCGGGCCAGGTCGACGACGTTGACGACGCGTACGGCAAGGTCGGGCAGATGGCGGCGCAGCAGGCCGGCCGCCGCGAGTACCTCCTGAGTGGGGACGTCACCCGCGCAGGCGAGCACCACGTCGGGCTCCCTGCCTGCGGTTTCGGTGCCTGCCCATTCCCAGGCACCGGCGCCGCGCGCGCAGTGCAGGCGGGCCTCGTCCAGCGAGAGCCAGTCGAAGCACGGTTGCTTGCCGGCGACGATCACGTTGACGTGGTCGCGGCTGCGCAGCGCGTGGTCGGCGACCGACAGCAGGGTGTTGGCGTCCGGCGGCAGGTAGACCCGGACGACTTCTGGGCTCTTGTTGAGGACGTGGTCGACGAAGCCCGGGTCCTGGTGGGAGAAGCCGTTGTGGTCCTGGCGCCAGACGTGGGAGGTCAGCAGGTAGTTGAGCGAGGCGACGGGGGCGCGCCAGGGCAGCGCCCGCGACGTCCTGAGCCACTTGATGTGCTGGTTGACCATCGAGTCGACGATGTGGACGAAGGCTTCGTAGCAGGAGAACAGTCCGTGCCGGCCGGTGAGGAGGTACCCCTCCAGCCACCCCTGGCAGGTGTGCTCGGACAGGATCTCCATCACGCGGCCGTGGCGGTCCAGGTGCTCGTCGCTCTCCAGGGTCCCGGCCTGCCAGGCCTTGCCGCTCGCGTCGAAGACCGCCTGGAGGCGGTTCGACGCCGTCTCGTCCGGTCCGACGAGGCGGAAGTCGCGGCGGTCGGCGGTGTCCGCCATGACGCTTTCCAGCAGGTCACTGAGGACCCGGGTGGGCTCGTGCAGGGTCGCACCGGGCTTGTCGACGGGTACGGCGAACCGTTCGAGCGGCGCCATGGGCAGCTCCCGCAGGAGCAGGCCGCCGTTGGCGTGCGGGGTCGCGCCGAGCCGGCGGTCGCCTTCCGGTACGCAAGCCAGGACCTCGGGGCGGGGCCGGCCGTGCTCGTCGAAGAGTTCCTCGGGGCGGTACGAGCGCAGCCATTCCTCCAACTGGGTGAGGTGGGTGGGGTTGTCACGCACTCCGGCGAGCGGCACCTGGTGCGCGCGCCAGGTGCCTTCGACGGGCAGTCCGTCGACCTCGGTGGGGCCGGTCCAGCCCTTGGGTGTACGCAGGACGATCACGGGCCAGCGCGGGCGTTCGGCCGCGCCGCCGGTGCGGGCGTCCTGCTGGATCCGGGCGAAGCTGTCGAGTGCGGTGTCCAGCGGCCGCCATGGCCCGGTGCACCTGGTGGGGGTCGTCGCCGGTGACGTGCAGGGGCTCGTGTCCGTATCCGCGCAGCAGCTCGTCGAGTTCCGTCTCGGGGAGCCGGGCGAGCACGGTCGGGTTGGCGATTTTGTAGCCGTTGAGGTGCAGGACCGGAAGGACGGCTCCGTCGTGCACGGGGTCGAGGAACTTGTTGGAGTGCCACGAGGCGGCGAGCGGCCCGGTCTCGGCCTCGCCGTCACCGATGACGCAGGTGACGAGCAGCTCGGGGTTGTCGAGTGCGGCGCCGTAGGCGTGGGACAGGGCGTAGCCCAGTTCACCACCCTCGTGGATGGACCCGGGGGTTTCGGGTGCGACGTGGCTGGGGACCCCGCCGGGGAAGGAGAACTGCCGGAACAACCGCTCCATGCCGGCTTCGTCCCGGCTCACGTCGGGGTAGGTCTCGCTGTAACTGCCCTCCAGCCAGGAGTTGGCCAGTACGGCGGGGCCACCGTGACCCGGACCCCAGACGCAGAGCGCGGAGATGTCCCGCTGCCTGATGATCCGGTTCAGGTGCGTGTGCACGAGGTTGAGGCCGGGGGACGTCCCCCAGTGCCCCAGCAGGCGGGGCTTGATGTGAGCGGGTTCCAACGGCTGTTTGAGCAGCGGATTGCCCATCAGGTAGATCTGCCCGGCGGACAGGTAGTTGGCGGCCCTCCAGTGGGCGTCCAGAGCGGAGAGGTCCTCGTCCGTCAGAGTGGAGCGGTCGTGCCGCTTGGCCCTGCGCATGCGTTCCTCCGACTTGTCCGTACGGTCATTCGCTGGTTTCGAGCGGGACGCGAGTCGCCCTACGCACAGTGACACACCGGACAGGAAGTCACGAGGGGCCGCACGTCCCGACTCCACATCCCGCACGTCCCGACTGACAAGCGCTCCATGAGTGCCGGGTACCGCAGCCGTGACGTCAATTTTCGCAGGTCAGCCCCCGTGGGCAAGCCACCCGTAGACGATGACGCCTTTTCCCCACGTGACAGCCGAGGGAAGAGGCAGGTGTTTTTGGGGGCGGCCGGCCGGCGGGGTCCGGGTGGCGGCGTACGTCCGCGTACACCCGCGCCCGTACGCCGGGCTCTCCCGGCGTACGCCACACCGGGGTGATCCTGGAGGCCGCCCACTGCTGCTGGAGTCCGTCCATCACCGCGCGGATGGCGTCTCCGTCGGCGGCGATGATGTCCAGGACCACCAGCCCGGGTTCGGCGATGTGCTGCTCATCGGGGCATGCTCCTGGCGACGACCGGCGCAGCGGCCTGGTGCGCCGGCAGCCGTACGACCGCCCGGACGGGTGAGGACCGTAGGCCTGCTGCCGCTCGCCGGTCGCGCGGGTGCGGCCGGACCCGTAGACAGGGACGGCAGCCCGCGGTCCGACGACAGGACCGGACCTTCAAGGCTGCTGCCCCTCTCGCCGGGGGCCGCGCTACCCCGAGCGCGCGGACTCCGGCGAACCCCCGGAGACGGCCTGGGTCGCGCCGTGCGCAGCGTCGTCGTAGACAGAAGCCACGAGCGAGGAGAAGACATCGTGACCTCCCGGTGAGATCGTGCCCGCCGGCGGGATCCACGGATGCGACTGCGGCGGAGAACACCACTGGAGCGCCGACGTGAAGGGGCATCGCTTCCCGTCCCTGCCGTCGGGCTGCTCCGGGGGGGTCTGGAAGCTGCAGAAGCCGGCGCATCCCGAGAACTGCCTCGGCTGACCGACGCGGCGCGATGGTGCTGAAGTCTCCGGTGGAGCCGATGCTCGCCCAAACCGGGGAAACGGTGCCCGCGCCGGGCGTCCTGCCGGGCAACCCGGCATTCGAGGCCAAGTCCGACGGCTACCGGGCGCTCCTGCTCACTCCGGCCCGGCCGGGTGGCCCGACGCTTCTGCAGCCGCGGCGCGGCTCGCTGACCCCCACGCCACTTCCCCCGGCCTCCTCGCAGCCGCGCGCCAGCTCCCGCACGGCCTGGTCCTCGATGGCGAAGTCGTGGTGTGGTCACCAGACAGGCTCTCTTCCGAGGCGCTCCAGCGCCGCGCTTCCTCCGGCGGCCGGACCGTCGCGCAGCTGGTCGATGCGATGCCCGCACACTTCATCGCCTTCGACCACCCGCAGATCGACGGCCAGGAGCTGCTCGCCGAACCGTACGAGCACCGCCGCGCCGCGCTGGAGATCCTGTTTCGCGAGCGCGGGCTGTCGCCGCCGTGGACGCTGTGCCCGACGACGACCGACCCGGCCGTCGCCCAGGAGCGGCTGACCTCCTGGACGGAAGTACAGGGCGTTGAAGGGCTGGTCATCAAGGGCATGAGCAGCGCTGCCTGCCGGGCGTCAGAGGCTGATCCGTTGACTGCACCGTCTGGTGGATCAGGTCGACCCGGTGGAGCCTTCGCCCTGCCGCCGCACAGAGGAGGCGCTGGTCCGCGAGTTGCTCTGAATCCCTGGGGCTTGGTTCGGGAATCAGGTGTTGGTGTACTGGGCGGCGTACTCCTCGCTGGGCGGGACGACGGTGATGACGTCGATCAGCACGCCGTCGGGGGCGGTGATGATGAAGTGGCGCTGGCCGAACTCCTCCGTACGCAGTGGCAGTACTTCGGGCAGGCCGGCCTCCGCCACGAGCCGCTGGTGCTCGGAGTCGACGTCGTCCACCTCGAAGTTCAGCAGCAAGCCGCCCTGGAGCGCCCCCCGGTGGCCTTGGGGGACGGTCGGATGGGTGTGGTCGAGGAGGGCCAGCTCGTACTCCGGGGCGTCGGGGCGGCGCAGACTGACGTACCAGTCCGCCTCGAAGGTCACCTCGAACCCGAGGTGACGGGTGTAGAAGTCGCGGGAGGCCGCCACGTCCGAGGTGGCGAGCACCGGGTAGAAACCGCCGAGCTGGGTCGAGGGCATGGTCGTGCGTTCGTTCGCCATGGCAGAGGTCCTTCCGCTTCATTTCGCATACCCGGGGTATGTGAGTCATGGCGTTAGCATACCCCCGGTACGCGAAATGGAAAGGGCGGTGCGCGCGATGGCGGTCAACCGGGCGGAGCAGCGGGCGGCCACGCGGCGGGCCCTGCTGGCCGAAGGACGGCGGCGGTTCGCCGCCGACGGGTACCACCACGTGGTGCTGGCCGAGGTGGCGCGGGCCACCGGGGTCACCAAGGGGGCCGCCTACCACCACTTCGACAGCAAAGCCGGGCTCTTCCGGGCCGTCGTCTCCGAGGTGCAGCAGGAACTGGGCGAGCGGGTCGCGGCCGCAGCCGACCGGTACGAGAACCTCTGGGAGCAGCTCCAGGCCGGCTGCCGGGCCTTCCTGGCCGCGGGGACCGACCCGGCGGTGCGACAGATCCTGCTGGTCGACGCGCCGACCGTGCTGGGCTGGGACGAGTGGCGGGCCCTGGACGAGGAGTCCTCCGCCCGGCACCTCGAGGAGGCCCTGACGGCGCTCGCCGCAGCCGGGATCATCGCCGATCAGCCGGTGGAGCCCCTGGCCCGGCTGCTCTCGGGGGCAATGAACGAGGCCGCGCTCTGGATCGCGCGGGGCGGGGACCCGCAGGCCGGGGAGCAGGCGCTCGACCGGCTCCTGGCGGGGCTGCGCACCCCGGCCTGACGTCTCGCCCAGACACTCAGCGCCTTCGGATTGGTGCAGAGAAGGTGACGGAGTGGGCCAGGGCGACGACGGCCTTACGGCCGGTGCCGCCCCGGGCCCACGGTCCGGTAAAGCGGGGCTCATCGGTCGCCCAGTCGCCCCGGGCGGCTTCAGGCTCGGGATCAACCCGGGCCTCTCGAAGGGGACGTGGACTGCTGCCTCTGCATCCGAGCGGTGTTCAGAGTGTTCCAGCCCAGCGGACATGCGCGGGATAAGGCGGCGGTTCGCGCCTGAGCGGCGCCCCGTCCGGCAGGCACACAGAAATGCCGACGACCTCTCTCCCATCGCCCCGCCCCTGTCCGGGACGGTTCTTCTGTGCCCCGGACCGCTTCCGAACCCCGGCGACGCTCCGCGGTCTACCAGCGAAACGGTCCTGACACCCTGTCGGACGGGATACCGGCGCCCCGTGACAGGAACCGACGTGACGCGTTGACACTCATGCTCCATGGGGATTCCGGACAGCGCGCAGTGATCGCTCCTCCCAAGCCCCCGCGGCGCACCCCACGCGTGCGCCGTTTTTCCGACAAGTCGAGAACGAGGAAGCCACGTGCCCCTGTCGACGCACCGACGTCTGGCCATGAGCGCCACCCTGATCGCCGCCCTGTCCGGCGGTCTCGCCCCCGCCACCGTGGCCTCCGCGGCACCGGCAGCCCCCACGACCACTGCCGCCCCCGCGACCCCCGC
>RHMC01000100.1 GCA_003719395.1 Streptomyces altiplanensis | reverse complement strand
CGGCCTGCCGGGACGACGGGCACGGGCACGGGGCACGGGCATGGGGCAGGGCACGGGCATGGGCACGGGCACGGGCACGGGGCACGGGCACGGCCCCCGCCGCCCGCCCGCCGATCGAGGACCGAGCACCCCCCTACGGTGAGCACATGACCACACCCACCACGCCCGCCGCGTCTCCCACGCCTCCCACGTCCGCCGCGCCTCACATCGAGATCGACGGCCGCAGGGTCACCACGGCGGACGACCTCCTCGTCCCCACCCTGTACGGCGGTTACGCGCACTTCACCGCGATGCAGGTCAGGGACGGCCGGGTGCGCGGGCTCCACCTGCACCTCGCGCGGCTCGACGCCGCCACCCGGGAGGTGTTCGGCGCCGGACTCGACGGGGAACTGGTGCGCGAGCGGGTGCGGCACGCGCTCGACGGAGCCGGGGTCCGGGACGGCGCGGTGCGGGTGTACGTGTTCTGGGCCCCGGAGGCGGAGGCCACCACCCTGATGGTCACCGTCCGGCCGCCCGTCACCATGCCTCCGGCACCGCAGGCCCTGATGTCCGTCCCGTACGAACGTCCCTTCCCGCACATCAAGCACCTGGGCGGCTTCGCCCAGACCCACTACGGCCGGATCGCGCGGCGCGCGGGCTTCGACGACGCGCTGCTGACCGGCCCGGGCGGGGTGGTCGCGGAGGGTGCGATCACCAACGTCGCCTTCTACGACGGCGCTTCGGTCGTCTGGCCCGACGCGCCGTCGCTGCACGGCATCACCATGACCCTGCTCGAAACCCGTCTTCCGGAGTCCGGCGGCCTGCCGTCGGTACGGGGACCGGTGACGCTGGACGGCCTCGCCGGCTACCGGGCCGTGTTCGTCACGAACTCGCAGGGCATCGCACCGGTGCGGCGTATCGACGACGTGGAGTTCGCGGTCGACGAGGAGCTGATGAAGACGGTCGTGTCGGTGTACGAGGCGACGCCCTGGGACCGCGTCTGAGGATCGGTCCGGTCGGCCGGTGGGCGCCGCTCAGCCGGTGGGCACGGTCTGCGCGGTGGGCGCCGCTCAGCCGGTGGGCACGGTCTGCGCGGTGGGCACCGACAGACCGCCGGCCGGCGGGCGCGGACCGGCGTGCGGCGTCCCCGTCACCCGTTCGGGGCGCGGCGCGGGACGGACCGCCCGGCCTCCCGCCACCCCGGCGCTGACCTGGGCGAACGCTCCGCATGCTCGACGTGGCACGCGGGGCGGGACAGCCGATCTGACCCGGCGTCAGCAGGCGCCGGGCGCGTACCGCCGGTTATCTCGGAGGCAGTGCCGTACCCACGCGTCCGGAAGGATCACCATGCGCCCTGCACTTCTGCTGGCCGGCACCGCACTGGCGGCCGCCGTGTCCGGCCTCGGCGCAGGTCCGGCGTACGCCGGGAACGACGCTCTGGAGCACACGCTGGAGGTGCATCCGGCGAGCGCGGGCCCCGGCACCACCATCACGGTGAACACCACCGCCTGCGGTTCCGACAGCGGCGGCACGGGCGACGCCAACGCCCTGGAGGCAGGCGACTTCCCTCTCCGGCCCGCCACGCACAAAGAGGTCGTCACCGGGGAGTTCGAGATCCCGGCGGATGCCCTGCCCGGGAGCTACGACATCGCGGTGGCCTGCGACAACGGCGACACCGCCCAGGGGTCCCTGACCGTGACCGCGGGTTCCACTCCTGTCCCCGTGCACCCCACGCACCCCACGCACCCCACGCACCCCGCACATCCCCCGGCCCACCGGCCCGTCCACCCCAAGGGCCACGTCAAGACCGGTGTCGGCGGGTCCGCCGGCTCGGACACCACCCAGATCGCGGCGGGTGCGGCCGTGCTGGCCGCGACCGCCGTCGGCGGTACTGGCTCCTGCGTCGCCGGGCGAGCGGCACGCGGGACAGCTGACGGGCCGGCCTCTGCTGCCGCCCGTACCGTCGGAGTTCCGCGTGCCTCCGCCCCGACCCCGAGCCGGGCGGGGGCACGCGGGGCGTGCGTCCCGGCGGGCCGACGACTCTGGACTGGAGGGCGATCACCGATGACGGACCGGCGCACGAAGGGCGGGCTCGTCGCCATCGCCGTCTGCACCGGGCTGTGGCTGATCCAGAACGGCGCCGAAGGGCAGGACCCTCCCCAGCCGTCGCCCGCCGAGGCGTTCGCCGCCGGGTCCCCCCGGCATGTCGCGAGGAGCGCGGCCCCGTCGGCACAACCGCTGCGGCCCTCCGAGCCCGTACGGATCCGGATACCCGCCGTCCGGGTGGACGCCCCCGTCATGCGCCTGGGCCTGGGCCCCGACGGCAGTCTCGACGTACCGCCGGCCGCGAACCGCAATGTCGCCGGCTGGTACAAGGACGGCACCCCGCCGGGCGCCGAGGGCGCGTCGGTCGTGGTCGGGCACGTCGACAACGCGCGGGGACCGGCCGTCTTCTACCACCTCGGTGCGCTGAAGAAGGGCCACACCGTCGAGGTCGACCGCAGGGACGGGAGTACCGCCGTCTTCACGATCGACGCCATCGAGGTGTACGACAACGAGGACTTCCCCGAGCAGCGGGTGTACGGGGCCTCCGGGCGGGCCGAGCTGCGGGTGATCACCTGCGGCGGCGCCTTCTCGGAGAAGACCGGCTACGAGGGGAACGTGGTGGCGTACGCGCACCTCACGGCGGTGCGCTGAGCCTGCCCCAGTGCCCCCGGCGTCCCCAATGCCCCCGATGCCCTAGGTCCACTGATCGAACGCCAGCTTCGCGACCAGCGAGAAGACCACCACCAGCAGCACCCCGCGCACGAACTCGCTGCCCTTCCTGAGCGCCATCCGCGCGCCCGCCATCGCACCCGCCAGGTTGAAGAGCGCCATGAGCGCGGCGAGCTGCCACAGCACCGTTCCCTGGTACGCGAACATCGCGAGCGCGCCGGCGTTGGTGCAGACGTTGACGATCTTGGCGTTGGCGGAGGCGGTGACCAGGTCGAGGTGGAGCACGGCGGTCAGGGCCAGCACCAGGAACGTACCGGTGCCGGGTCCGAAGAGGCCGTCGTAGAAGCCGATGCCGCCACCGACGAGGACGATCGCGGTGACCGTACGGGCCCGGGTGACCGGCGCCTTCGCCCCGTCGGCGGCGGCGCGGCCGAAGGAGGGGCGCAGGAGCACGAAGGCCGCGACGGCGAGCAGCACCACCATGATGACCGGACGCAGTACGTCGCTGCTGATCCCGGCGGCGAAGAACGCGCCCAGCATGGAACCGGCGAGGGCCGTGAGCCCGATCCGTACCGCCGTCCCCACCTTCACCGGCGTCTTGCGGAGGTACGTCACGGCCGCGCCCGATGTGCCGACGATGGCCACAGCCTTGTTGGTGCCGAGGATGTGCGCGGCGGGTACGTGCGGCAGGCCGAGCAGCAGGGCCGGCAGGAGCAGCAGTCCTCCCCCGCCCACCACCGCGTCGATCCAGCCGGCCGCGGCTGCGGCGAGACACAGGACAACAAGCGTGGTCAGCGATATGTCGGGCATGATCGCGACCTTAAGGGAGGGGACGGGCGCGGCGCCCGTCAATCCCCGCAGAGTTGAGTGACATCTGAGGTTCCGGCGGAGGGCGCCCGGCCGGGGGCGGCCGGAGCCGCCGGTGTCTGCTGTGTGGTGCCCACGCGTCCGGACTGGCGGGCGCGCAGGCACGGTCCGACGGTGCCCGTACGGAAGTCCAGGCTTCGGTCCGCCCCGTCCCCGGCCGGCCCCCCAGTCCCTCACAGCGCGGGGCGAGGTGCGCTGAGCGCAGTGTTCCCCACGGGAAACAGGCGGGATGCGGCCGGGTAACACCGCCCCCGCAGGCTGCGGTCATGAGCAAGGACATCGTGGTGATCGGCGGCGGGACGGCGGGTGCCCGACTGGCCCGGCAGCTGACCCGCCGGCCACTCCCGGCGGCCGGGCCGGCAGGACCGGCGGGGGAAGCCGCGCCGGCGGTCACCGTCATCGGCGAGGAGGAGCACGCCCCGTACAACAGGGTGCTGCTCGCCGAGGTCCTCGCCGGGCGCTACGGCCCCGACGTCATCGCGCTGCCCGGGACTCCGGTGCGGCGCGGGGTGCGGGTGGTCCGCATCGACCGCGCCGAGCGCGTGGTGCAGTGCGACGACGGCAGCGTCGTCCCGTACGGCACACTGGTCCTGGCGACCGGTTCGAACCCGGTCCTGCCGCCGTTGCGCGGCCTCGGCGCCGAACTCCCCGACGGTGTCCATCCCTTCCGTGCGCTGGACGACTGCCTGGCACTCGCCGCCGCCGTACGCACCGGCACCCGCGCCGTCGTCATCGGCGGCGGCTCCTCGGCGTCTCGGCGGCCCGCGCGCTCGCGGAACGCGGCCGCCCAGGTCGTACTGGCCCAACAGGGCGAACACCTCATGCAGCGCCACCTCGACCCGGCCGCGAGCGAGCTGCTGCGCGGCCACCTGGAAGCACTGGGCGTCGAGGTCCACACGGAGTGCCGGGTACGCGGCCTGCGCTGCGAGGCCAAGGCCGTGCGGGCCGTCGAACTCGCCGACGGCTACGCCCTCGATGCGGACCTCGTCGTCCTGGCCTGCGGTGTACGCCCCCGGGTCGGCCTCGCGCAGGCCGCGGGCCTGGAGGTGCGGCACGGCATCGTCGTGGACGACGAGCTGCGCACCTCGGACTCGCACATCCGCGCCATCGGCGACTGCGCGAGCACGACGGCCGCGTGTACGGTCTCGCGGGCCCCGCCCTCGAACAGGCCGACATCCTGGCCGCGCTGCTGTCCTCCCACCCGGCCGCACCGTCCGCCACCCCGCCGGCCGACCACGCCGTCGCCACAGCGACAGCCACAGCCGGGCCCGCGATCTCCGCCCACGGCCCCGCCGGCGGTCTCCCGCCCCGCTACACCGGCACCCGGGCCCTCACCCGTCTCACCCTCAGCGGCAACAGCAACGGCACTGCCGGCCCCGACGCCGCCACTGCCACTGCCACTGCCGCCTTCGCCGCCACCGGGCCGCTCGACCTCGCCGCCTTCGGGGAGACCAACCCGCTCCCCGGCGACGACGTCGTCCGTCTCACCGACGCGACCCGTGGCGCGTACCGCAAAGTCGTCGTTCGCGGGGACCGGCTGATCGGCGGAATCCTCCTGGGAGATCTCGGCGCCGTAGGCGAGCTCGCCCGTACCTGGGAGGGCGACGAACCGCTCCCCTCCACCCCGTTGTTCCATCTGCTTGGAGGCGCCTGAGATGTCCACACCCCCCACGATCGTGGTCGTCGGCCACGGCATGGTCGGCCAGCGCTTCCTGGAAGCCCTCGCGGAGCGGGGCGTGACCGGCAGGGCCCGCGTCGTCGTCCTGTGCGAAGAGCCGCGCCCCGCGTACGACCGCGTCCAGCTCACCTCGTACTTCTCGGGCCGCACCCCGGACGAACTCGCGCTCGGCGAGCCGGACTTCATGGACCGGCACGGCATCGAGCTGCACCTCGACGACCCGGCGACGGCCATCGACCGTGAGACGCGCACCGTCACCTCGCGCGCCGGACGGACCTTCGTGTACGACACGCTCGTCCTCGCCACTGGTTCGTACCCCTTCGTACCGCCCGTTCCCGGGAAGGACGCGGAAGGCTGCTTCGTCTACCGCACCATCGAGGACCTCCTGGCGATCGAGGCGTACGCGAAAACAGCGCGCACGGGAGCGGTCGTCGGCGGCGGGCTGCTGGGCCTGGAGGCGGCGGGCGCGCTGAGCGGTCTCGGACTCGCCACGCACGTCGTGGAGTTCGCCCCCCGGCTGATGCCCGTCCAGGTCGACGAGGGCGGCGGCGCGGCCCTTCTCCGTACGATCGAGGGCATGGGGCTGACGGTCCACACGGGCGTCGGCACCCAGGCCGTCACCACCGACGCCGCCGGAGCCGTCAACGGCATGTCCCTCTCGGACGGTTCGACGCTGGAGACGGACCTCGTCGTCTTCTCGGCGGGCGTGCGGCCGCGCGACCAGCTCGCGAGGGACTGCGGCCTGTCGGTCGGCGAGCGGGGCGGCATCGCGGTCGACGAGCAGTGCCGTACGTCCGACCCCGCCGTCTTCGCGATCGGTGAGTGCGCGCTGGCGTCGGACGGCCGGGTGTACGGCCTGGTGGCGCCCGGTTACGAGATGGCGGAGACCGCCGCCGAAACGATCGCGGGAACGGCCGAAGAGGCGGGCAGGGCGTTCACCGGTGCGGACATGTCCACCAAGCTCAAGCTCCTCGGCGTGGACGTGGCGTCCTTCGGCGACGCGCACGGCCACGCGGAGGGCTGCCTGGACGTCACGTACTCCGACTCGCGCTCCGGTGTCTACAAGAAGCTGGTGATCAGCCCGGACGGCGCGCTCCTCGGCGGCGTCCTGGTCGGCGACGCCGACGCGTACGCGATGCTGCGGCCGCTCACCGGTTCCGTACCGCCCGTCGCACCGGAACAGCTGATCGCACCGGCCGGCAGCGGCCAGGTCACCCTCGGCCCGTCCGCCCTCCCCGACGACGCGGTCGTCTGCAACTGCCACAACGTCACCAAGGGCGCGGTGACGGCCTGCTCGTCGCTCCCCGAGGTGAAGAAGTGCACCAAGGCGGGCACGGGCTGCGGCAGCTGCGTGAAGCTCATCGGCCAGCTGCTCCCCCAGACCGGCGACAAGGGCCTGTGCGGCTGCTTCCCGCACACGCGCTCCGAGCTGTACGAGATCGTCCGCACCCTGCGGATCACCTCGTACGCCGAGCTTCTCGACTCGCACGGCCGCGAGGCGGCCCGCGGCGGCGACGGCTGCGAGATCTGCAAGCCGACGGTCGGATCCATCCTGGCCAGCCTCAGCAGCGGTTACATCCTGGACGGCGAACAGGCCGCCCTCCAGGACACCAACGACCACTTCCTCGCCAACATGCAGCGCAACGGCTCGTACTCGATCGTGCCGCGCATCCCGGGCGGCGAGGTCACCCCCGAGAAGCTGATCGTGATCGGTGAGGTGGCCCGCGACTTCGGTCTCTACACGAAGATCACGGGTGGCCAGCGCATCGACCTCTTCGGTGCCCGCGTGGACCAGCTCCCCCTGATCTGGACGCGTCTGGTCGACGCCGGCTTCGAGTCGGGTCACGCCTACGGCAAGGCCCTCAGGACGGTGAAGTCCTGTGTGGGACAGACGTGGTGCCGGTACGGCGTCCAGGACAGCGTCCGGATGGCCATCGACCTGGAGCTGCGCTACCGGGGTCTGCGCGCCCCGCACAAGCTGAAGTCGGCGGTCTCGGGGTGCGCGCGCGAGTGCGCCGAGGCGCAGTCCAAGGACTTCGGTGTGATCGCCACCGCGAACGGCTGGAACCTCTACGTCGGCGGCAACGGCGGCGCGACCCCGCGTCACGCCGATCTCCTCGCCCAGGACCTGTCGGACGCGGAACTCGTCCGCCTCATCGACCGGTTCCTGATGTTCTACATCCGCACCGCGGACCGCCTGGAGCGCACCTCCACCTGGCTGGAGCGCCTGGAGGGCGGCCTGGACCACCTCAGGGACGTGGTCGTCCACGACTCCCTCGGCATCTGCGAACAGCTGGAAGCCCTGATGGCCGATCACGTCTGCGGCTATCGCGACGAATGGGCCGAGACGATCAACGACCCCGAGCGGCTGTCCCGCTTCGTGTCCTTCGTCAACGCGCCCGACGCGCCGGACCCGTCCGTACGGTTCGTCCCCGAGCGCGACCAGATGAAGCCGGACCTGACCATTCTCACCCTCGAAGGGACCCGTGCCGGATGACCCTGCAACTGCGCATCGAAGACTCCTGGTTCACCGCCTGCGAACTGTCCGCCCTCACGCCCGGGCGCGGCGTGGCGGCCCTGCTCCCCGACGGCCGTCAGGCGGCGCTGTTCACGGACCGCGCGGGGCGCCCGTACGCCATCGACAACCGTGACCCCTTCTCCGGCGCCCAGGTCCTGTCCCGCGGCCTGACGGGGTCCGCGAACGGCCGGCCCTTCGTCGCGTCGCCTCTGCTCAAGCAGCGCTTCGACCTGGAGACGGGGCACTGTCTGGACGACGAATCGGTCACGGTCCAGACGTTCGCCGTCCGCGTCCAAGCCAGTTGACCGATCGTTCCAATAAGGCTACGGTCCATGACGTGGCCAGGACCAAGGAATTCGATCCCGACGCCGCGCTGCAGGCAGCTCTGGAGCTGTTCTGGCGGCGCGGCTACGAAGCGACGTCCATGGCGGACCTCGTCGAACACCTCGGCATCGGGCGTGCCAGCATCTACGCCACCTTCGGCAACAAGCACGAGCTCTACCTGAAGGCCCTCGACCGGTACGCCGCTTCCCACAACCCGCGCCTGCTCGGCGAGCTCTCCCAGCCGGGCCCCGCACTGCCGGCCGTGCGGGCGGTGCTGCGCCGGTTCGCCACCGAGGCCGCCTCCGACGAGAAGCGGCTGACCGGCTGCTTCGTCACCAACACGGCCGCCGAGCTGGCCCCGCACGACGACTCGGCGGCCCGCCGGGTGGAGGTGAACTGGGAGCACCTGGAGACCCTGCTGCACTCCGCGCTCGTACGGGCGCGGACCCAGGGCGAGCTGCCCGAGGACCGCGATCCGCGGGCGCTCGCCCGCATGCTGCTCGTGCTGATGCAGGGGCTGCGGGTGGTCGGCAAGGCGTCCAGCGACCCGGCCAGGGTGCGGGACGCGGCCGAGCAGGCGCTGGCGCTCCTCGACTGAACCGCGCGATCCGTTTTCGAGACGCCCCTCGGGGCGTCTCTTTTTACACCCCAATAACAGAACGCTCGTTCCAATAAAAGGACGGACAGATCATGACTGCTCGCTTCTCCGGCAAGACCGCCCTCGTCACCGGGGCAGGCTCGGGCATCGGCCGCTCCCTCGCGCTCGCCTTCGCCCGCGAAGGGGCGAACGTCGTCGCGCGGGCGCGGTGCCGCACCCCTCGACGAGACCGTCGCACTGGCACGGCGGGCGGGCGGCAGCGCGGTCGCGGTGATCGCCGACGTCAGCCGCTCCGGAGACGTCAGGGCGCTCGTCCGCGAGGGCGTCGAGCGCTTCGGCAGCCTCGACGTCGCCGTCAACAACGCCGGCGTCTTCCGGGGCGGCGGGCCCGTCGCCGAGCTGTCCGAGGACGACTGGCGCACGCTTCTCGACGTCAACGTCACGGGCGTACTCCTGTCCATGCAGGCCGAGATCGACGTGATGCGCACCCAGGAAGGCGGCGGCGCGATCGTCAACATCTCCTCCAACCTCGGCGCCCACCGGCGCATCCCCGGCGTCGCCGGCTACCTCGCCTCCAAGGCCGCCGTCTCCGCACTGACCCGCGCCGCCGCCCTCGACCACGTCCAGGACGGAGTCCGGATCAACGCGGTCAGCCCGGGCGCCACCGCCACCACCATGTCGCTGCGGCCCGGCGAGAGCGAAGCGGAGCGAGCCGTCCGCATGAAGGACGAGTCGCCGCTCGGCCGGGTCTCGACGGCCGACGAGGTCGCCGCCGCCGTGCTGTACCTGGCCTCCGCCGACGCCGCTTCCGTCGTCGGAAGCGACCTCGTCATCGACGTGCGCCTCCGCCTGACGGCCTCCCGGCCACATACGGCAGCAGGGCGCCGGACGGCGCGGCGAGCGATCCGCCGCTCAGCCCTGGCCCTCGACTGCCGACGGATCCATCCAGACGACCTCCCAGGTGTGCCCGTCGGGGTCCTGGAAGGAACGGCCGTACATGAAGCCGTGGTCCTGGGGCTCGTTCGCGGGGGAACCACCGGACGCGAGGGCCGTGTCGGCCAGCTCGTCGACCTTCTCCCGGCTGTCGGCGCTGAGCGCGAGCAGGACCTCCGTGGTCCGGCTCGTGTCCGCGATCTCCTTCTTCGTGAACTCCTTGAAGCGCGGCTCGGCGAGCAGCATGGCGAAGATCGTGTCGCTGATCACCAGGCAGGCGGTCTGGTCGTCACTGAACTGCGGGTTGAAGGAGAACCCGAGCTTGCCGAAGAAGGACTTCGTGGTGTCGAGGTTCTTCACCGGCAGGTTCACAAAGATCATCTGAGGCATGAGCCGTGCTCTCTCTTCTCTCGCCGGCGGCGCGGTGCCGCCGTTGTACCGTCGTTGCCATGTGCAGGGGTAGACCCGGGCCCCGCGCGAAACTCATCGCTCGAACGGAAAATCGCAGAGAAAAAATCGAGGGACATCGAGGGACTACGCGCGGAGCTCCTCCGCCGCGTCCGCGACCCTGCCGATCAGCCGCAGCAGCGTCTCCTGCTCCCCCTCGTCGAGGGGGGCGAGGAACACCCGGTTCATCCGGGTCGTCCGGGTGACCAGCTTGCGGTGCACCGCCGCGCCCTCGTCCGTCAGCTTGAGTACGCTGCGCCGGCCGTCCTGCGGGTCGCGCCCCCGCTCCAGCAGGCCGCGCCGGCCGAGGCGCGCCACCAGGTCCGCGATGGTCGAGCGGTCGAGGTGGACATGCCCGCTCAGGGTGCGCTGGTCGATGTCCGGCTTCTCCGCCAGCGCGTTGAGCACGGCGAACTGCGGCGACGTGGTCTCCTCCGAGACCATCGTGGTCCACAGCAGGGTGTGCGCCTGCTGCAGCCGCCGGGCGAGGTGCCCGGGGTGGGTGCTCAGATCGACCGCAGCCATGCGGGCCTCCTGCAATCGCGGGTGATGCTCTGTGTACTGAGCCATTGACGTGGGCGTAACTCGGTGGAATTGTACGGCCTCGACGAGAAATTAGTCAGCACACTGAGCAACTCGCGGAGTGACGATGGCCGACATACGCAGCCTGCACGACGCCGTGGCGGACCTCATCCACGACGGGGACACCCTCGCCATGGAGGGCTTCACCCACCTGATCCCGTACGCCGCGGCGCACGAGGTCGTCCGCCAGGGCATCACCGACCTGACCCTCGCCCGGATGACTCCGGACGTCATCTACGACCAGTTGATCGGCGCCGGTCTGGTGAAGAAACTGATCTTCTCCTGGGGCGGCAACCCGGGCGTCGGTTCCCTGCACCGCTTCCGCGACGCCGTCGAGAACGGCTGGCCCCGCCCCCTGGAGCTCGACGAGCACAGCCACGCCGGCATGGCCAACCGTTACGTCGCGGGTGCCTCACGCCTGCCGTTCGCCGTACTGCGCGGTTACCGCGGCTCCGACCTCGCCACCCGTACGGACACGGTCTCCTCCGTCACCTGCCCGTTCACCGGCGAGGAGCTGGCCGCCGTCGCCGCGCTCAACCCCGACGTCACGGTCATCCACGCCCAGCAGGCCGACCACGACGGCAACGTCCAGCTGTGGGGCCTGACCGGTGTGCAGAAGGAGGCCGCGCTGGCCGCCGACCGGGTGCTGGTGACGGTCGAGGAGATCGTCGACGAGCTGACGCCCCGGCCCGGCGGCGTGGTCCTGCCGACCTGGGTCATCGACGCGGTCGCGGTGGTGCCGGGCGGCGCCCACCCGTCGTACGCCACCGGATACACCGTGCGCGACAACGCCTTCTACCAGGCGTGGGACCCGATCGCCCGGGACCGGGGCACGTTCGCTCAGTGGCTGGACACGCACGTGCGAACCGACACCGTACGAACCGAAGGGGCTGGCGTCCGATGACGACGACCGAGGACTTCACCGACTTCACCCGCGACGAGCTGATGGAGGTCAACGCCGCCCGCGCGCTGGCCGGGGCGCGGACCTGCTTCGTCGGCATCGGACTGCCGTCCACCGCCGCCAACCTCGCCCGCAACACCGTCAACCCCGGTCTCGTGCTGATCTACGAGTCCGGAACGATCGGCTCCAAGCCGACCCGGCTGCCGCTCTCCATCGGCGACGGCGAACTGGCCGAGACCGCCGACGCGGTGGTGCCCGTGCCCGAGATGTTCAACTACTGGCTCCAGGGCGGCCGGATCGACGTCGGCTTCCTCGGCGCGGCCCAGGTCGACCGTTTCGCCAACATCAACACGACGGTCGTGGACCGGGGCCCCGACAAGCCGGAGGGCCGGCTCCCGGGCGCGGGCGGCGCACCCGAGATCGCGTCGAACTGCGGCAAGGTGCTGATGGTGCTGCGCCACTCCACCCGCAACTTCGTGCGCAGGCTCGACTTCGTCACCACGCTCGGCCACGGTTCCGGCCCCGGTGACCGCAAGGAGCTGGGCATGCCGGGCGCGGGCCCGGTCGCCGTCATCACCGACCTCGGAATCCTGCGCCCCGACCCGGCCACCGCCGAGCTCGTCCTCACCGAACTGCACCCCGGCATCACCGTCGAACAGGTGCGGGCCGCCACCGGCTGGGAGCTGAAGACCGCCGGCACGGTCGGGGTCACCGAGCCCCCGTCACCCGCCGAACTGGCCGCGCTGCGCGCCCTCAAGTCCGCAGGAAAGTCCGCAGAAAAGGACGACGCCCGATGACACCGCCGCCCCCTCTCACGCAGTCCGACATCGACGGCGAGATCGCCGGGATCCGAACCGGTTACGAGAAGGCCCGGGCGGCCGGGGCCCCGGCCGCGCACCACCCGCCGCGCGACTTCCCGCCGTACCGCAGCAGCCTCCTGCGCCACCCGAAGCAGCCGCTGGTGGCCGTCGACGGGGATCCCGAGGCCGTCGAGCTCTCCGGCCCCGTCTTCGGCCACACCGACGTCACCGAACTCGACCACGACCTGACCCGGCAGCACGCTGGGCGATCCGCTCGGCGAGCGCATCACCGTCTCCGGGCGGCTGCTCGACAGCGCGGGCCGGCCGAGCGCGGCCAGCTCGTCGAGCTGTGGCAGGCCAACGCCTCCGGCCGGTACGCCCACCAGCGGGACCAGCACCCGGCGCCCCTGGACCCCAACTTCACGGGCGTGGGACGGGTCCTGACGGGCGACGACGGCTCGTACAGCTTCACCACCATCAAGCCGGGCGCCTACCCGTGGCGCAACCACGAGAACGCGTGGCGCCCCGCCCACATCCACTTCTCGCTCTTCGGTTCGGCCTTCACGCAGCGCCTGGTCACCCAGATGTACTTCCCGGGCGACCCGCTCTTCGCGTACGACCCGATCCTCCAGTCGGTGACGGACGAGGCGGCGCGCGCCCGGCTCGTCGCCGCCTACGACCACTCCCTCTCCCGCCCCGAACAGTCGCTGGGCTACCGCTGGGACATCGTCCTCGACGGCCCGTCCGCCACCTGGATCGAGGAAGGCCGCTGATGCCGTCCCTGCCGCCCACCCCTTCGCACACCGTCGGCCCCTTCTACGGGTACGCCCTGCCGTTCCCGGGGGGCGGCGACATCGCCCCCGCGGGACATCCCGACGCGCTGACGCTTCACGGGTACGTCTACGACGGCGCCGGGGAACCGGTCCCGGACGCGATCGTCGAGTTCTGGCAGGCGGGACCGGACGGCTCACTGGCCGGCGCTCCGGGATCGATGCGCCGGGATCCGGTGACCGGCGGTTTCCTCGGCCGCAACGGCGTGGACTTCACGGGCTTCGGCCGGGTCCCGACGGACGCGGACGGCCACTACACCGTCCGTACCCTCCCCCCGGGTGCTCCTTCCCCCGTCCCGTACATCAGCGTGTGCGTGTTCGCGCGCGGCCTGACCCACCACCTCTTCACGCGCGCGTACCTGGCGGACGGACCGGACGCGCTGCTCGCCTCGCTGGCTCCCGAGCGCCGCGCGACACTGATCGCCCTGCCCGAACCGGACCGCGACCGCACCCACCGCTTCGACATCCGCCTCCAGGGCGAGGAAGAGACGGTCTTCCTTGACTTCGGCTGAGACCTCTCCCGACCACGGCCTCCTTTCCCCCGTACGAGCGGGCACGGCGGCGGAAGCGGCGACCGGTGACGTGGCCCTCCTCCAGGCGATGCTGGACGCGGAGGCGGCCCTGACCCGGGCGCAGGGCCCCGTCTGGGCGGGCGAGGCGGTCACGGCGGCGGCGCGGGCCGACCGCTCGACGTACGCGACCTGGCACTGCGGGCCAGGTCCGGCGGCAATCCGGTGATCCCGCTGGTGGCCGACCTGACGGCGGCGGCGGGCCCGGAGGCGGCGCCGTACGTGCACCGGGGAGCGACGAGCCAGGACATCGTCGACACGGCGATGATGCTGGTGGCCGCGCGCACGCTCCCCCTCATCACGGCCGACCTGACCCGTACGGCGGCGGCCCTCGCCGTCCTGGCGGCGGAACACCGGGACACCCCCATGCCGGGCCGCACCCTGACCCAGCACGCGGTCCCCACCACCTTCGGCCTGAAGGCAGCGGGCTGGCGAAGCCTCGCCCTCGACGCACACGCCCGCCTGCGAGCCCTCTCCCTCCCCGCACAACTCGGCGGAGCGGCGGGCACGCTTGCCGCCTTCGGTCAAACGGCCGCCGGTGACGCCTCCACGGTGGCCGGGAGGGGACGTGCCGGGGCGCTCCCCGCAGGGCGTCGAACGCAGCCACCCCGAAGCAGATCCCGGTGCCCGAACGTTCGGCACCCGAGGAGACGCCCCGGCGCGTCACCGCCCCCAAAGCCCCCGCAACCGCCGCCCCCAGAGGCACCGCACCCGGCGGCGTCACCCTCGTGGGGTCACCGGCGAAGCCACCGCCCGCGCCGCCGCCACCTCCTGCCGCAGCGGGGCGAGGGCGCGCTCGTCGTCGCCGGGGAGGTCCGCCCGTACCTCCACCAGCGTGTCGCTCGCCCGCAGCCCCTCCGCCAGCTCACGCAACTCCCGCGCCACTTCCGCCACTTCCGACTCGTCCGGCGGCTGCGCCCCGTGGTTGACGCGGACCCGGGCCGCCGTCGTCGCGTCCACGATCCTCTCGGTCGCGACCACCAGCGGCCACCACGCCGCCGCCCGCGCCCCGGTCGGGCGGCGGCTCGGTCAGGGCGCGCTGGAATTCGGAGCGCACGACCGACAGATCCCGGTACAGGACGCCGCGCAGCAGCTCGGCAGCCGTTCGCCCTGCGGGCTCGGCGGGCCGAACGCGCACTCCACGTAGCCCGCCGTGTCCGCGACCGTGTCCGCGAGCCGCGCGCCCACCCGCGTGCTCCAGCTCTCCGGCCACAGCAGGTATCCGGCCAGCAGTGAGATCGCGCAGCCGAGGAGGCTGTCGTACAGGCGCGGCAGGACCAGCCCGAACCCCTGGTGGTTCAGCACGTCCGACAGCAGCAGGATGACCGGCGTGATCGCGGCCGTCTGGAACGCGTACCCCTTCGCCGTGAAGACCGGGATGAGCGCGGCCAGCACCACCATCACCGGTACGTCCCACCACCCCCGCTCCAGCTCCGCCAGGCCGCGGCGGCGACCACCAGCCCGAGCGCCGTCCCGAACGCCCGCTGCACGGCCCGCGAGAAGACCGACCCGAAGTCCGGCTTCAGTACGAACACCACGGTCAGCGCGACCCAGTAGGAGCGCGGCACGGAGATGAGCGAGACGAGCGCCTGCGCCAGGCCGATGCACAGGGCGAGCCGCAGGCCGTAGTGCCAGGAGGCGCGGGAGAGCAGGACGTCGCGGGTGGCGCGGCGGATCCGTACGCCGAGGGCGGCGGGGCGGCCGAGCCGGTCGTCGGCGTTGGCGATGCCGGCCGCGTCGGGGTCCGCGCTGAGGACGACGGCCGCCGCGTGCCGCAGCTCGTGGTCGACGGCGCGCCCGGACGGCGAGGTGGGCGCGGGCAGGTCCAGCTCCACTTCCCCCCGCCCCCGCACCCGCACCCGGGCGCCCGTCCGCGACCGCGTCCGCCAGCCCCCGTACGGCGCCGGGATCTCGGGCGGCAGCGGCCGTCGCGCTGATGCGCGGCGGGCGCCGACTCGACGAGCGGTACGACGACGTTGAGCTGCGCGAGCAGCGTACGAGCGGACTCCGGCGGCCGTGGTCGCGGGCCCGCCGGGCCAGGACCAGGTCGTACGCCGTGTTCAGTGCCTGCGTGACGGCCTGGCGCCTGGGCGTCGTACGTGTCCGGGTCCCGGCCCGCCGCCTCCAGCAGGCCGGCGGCCGCCCGGTACGTGTCCGCGACGCGACCCCGCTCCGGCACCCCGCCCCGCAGCGGCCAGGCGACCAGGGTCAGCAGGAGGACGAAGAGGCCGCCCAGGGTGAGCAGCAGCGGCGCCGTCCACCAGGGGTCCGGCATGGGCAGCCCGGCTCCGACGACGGCCTGGAGCAGGAGCAGCAGGCCGGACACGGAGGCGACCGCGCCGATCGACGAGATCATCCCCGACACGAGCGCGACCAGCGTCAGGGCTCCGACGGCGAGCCACCCCTGCCCGTACACGAGCGTGCCGAGGGTGACGCCGACCGCGCCGAAGAGCTGCGGGACGGCGATGTTGAGCAGGCGCATCCGGTACGCGTCGGCGGTGTCGCCGATGACGCCGGACAGCGCGCCCATCGACACGAGCGCCCCGTACGCCGGCCGGTCGACGGCGAACCCGACGGCGAGCGGCGCGGCCATCGCGATCCCGGCCCGGACGGCGGCGGCCCACGGGACCGGTGCCCGCTGCGGCCGCAGCCCTTGCGTCAGCCACTCGGGCGGCGTCAGCCGGCCCCCTGCTCTCTGCTCAGCCATGCCCTCAACAGATCGAAGTCGAACTCCTTGTGCACGTCAGCGACTCGGAGAAGTATCACTGTCCACAGCCTGTGGACAACTTTTGGAGTGGGAACGCTGCCGCATCCGCCTGGCCTGTCCACTTCCTGTGGATTTCCGTAGATTCCTGCGGATTCAGTTCTTGTAATTCTCGACCTCGACCGCCGGTCGCACCTTCGCCTCGCCCGGATCCTCGCCGAATTCCGACTTCGCGCGGCGCTGGCGCAGCAGGTCCCAGCACTGGTCGAGCTGGACCTCCACAGCCTTCAGCCGGGTGCGCTCGGTGTCGTCGAGGCCCAGTTTCCGGGTGGAGCGCTCACGCAGCTCGCGCTCCTCGCCGACCAGACTGTTGATGGTGTCGAGAATCTTCTGGTTGGCGTCTTCCATGGCGGCTCGCCTCCGTCGGATCGGTCGGATCGCCCGGACCACTCCACTACCCCACCCCCACCCCAGCACACCTCCGGCCGCCGTGCAGCTCCAATGCGCCGCGCACGGCGGGCGGGGTGGGGAAATGAGCTGTAGGACCAAAGAACGATTACTTCTCGGAGCCGGGCCGGTCAACACTGGGAAAGAGGTTCCGACGACCCCTCGGAGGGGCGGAAGACATGAGTGGACACCCCGGCCCGGAGCTCGCCATCGAGACGGCGGGCCTGGTCAAAGTGTTCGGTGAGAACCGGGCCGTCGACGGCATCGATCTCGCCGTGCCGACGGGCACCGTGTACGGCGTGCTCGGACCCAACGGCGCCGGCAAGACCACCGCCGTGAAGATGCTCGCGACCCTGCTGCGCCCGGACGGCGGCGAGGCGCGCGTCTTCGGCAGGGACGTGGTGCGGGAAGCCGACGCGGTGCGCGGGAGGGTGAGCCTCACCGGTCAGTACGCGTCGGTCGACGAGGACCTGACCGGTACGGAGAACCTGGTGCTCCTCGGCCGGCTGCTCGGCCACTCCAAGCCCGCCGCACGCGCCAGGTCGGCCCAGCTCCTGGAGGCGTTCGGGCTCGCGGAGGCGGCCGGCCGCCAGGTCAAGAACTACTCCGGCGGCATGCGGCGCCGTATCGACATCGCCGCGAGCATCCTCAACACACCCGACCTGCTCTTCCTCGACGAGCCGACGACCGGCCTCGACCCGCGCAGCCGCAACCAGGTGTGGGACATCGTGCGGGCGGTCGTGGCGCAGGGCACGACGGTGCTGCTGACCACGCAGTACCTGGACGAGGCCGACCACCTGGCGTCCCGCATCGCCGTGATCGACCGCGGCAAGGTCATCGCCGAGGGCACGAAGGGCGAGCTCAAGGCGTCGGTCGGCTCCGGTTCCGTACACCTGCGGCTGCGCGACCCGGCGCAGCGACCCGAGGCCGAGCGGGTGCTGACGCGGGCGCTGGACACCGCCGTACAGCTGGACGCGGACCCGGTCGCCCTGACGGCGACGGTCAACGGGCGGGCGAGCGACCTCGGCGCGGCGGAACAGGCCGCGCGGGCGCTGTCGGAGCTCACGGCGGCGGGCATCACCGTGGACAACTTCGCGCTGGGCCAGCCCAGCCTCGACGAGGTCTTCCTGGCCCTGACCGACCAGAAGAGCGGGACGACGGACGAGACGACGGACGAGACCACGACAGGAGCCACGGCATGAGCACCGTCGCGACCAAGGACAAGGGCCAGGGCCTCGACGCACTCGCCCTCGAAGCGCCCAAGGCCGAGGAACTGGCCGCGCTTCTCGTGAGCAAGGACCGGCCGCCGCGCCCGAGCGCGCTCTCCGCGTCCCTCACCTTCGGCTGGCGCGCGATGCTCAAGATCAAGCACGTGCCGGAGCAGCTCTTCGACGTGACGGCGTTCCCGATCATGATGGTGCTGATGTACACGTACCTCTTCGGAGGGGCGCTGGCCGGATCGGTCGCGGAGTACATCCAGTTCCTGCTGCCCGGCATCCTGACCATGAGCATCGTCATGATCACCATGTACACGGGCGTCTCCGTCAACACCGACATCACCAAGGGCGTCTTCGACCGCTTCCGTACGCTGCCGATCTGGCGCCCGGCGCCGATGGTCGGCTACCTGCTCGGCGACGTGATCCGCTACCTGATCGCGTCCGTCGTGATGCTGACGGTCGGCCTGGTCATCGGCTACCGCCCGCACGGCGGGGTGCTCGGCGTCGTGGCCGGTGTGGCGCTGCTGATGGTCTTCGCGTTCGCGTTCTCGTGGATCTGGACGATGTTCGGCCTGCTCCTGCGCACCGAGAAGTCGGTGATGGGCGTCAGCATGATGGTGATCTTCCCGCTGACGTTCCTGAGCAATGTCTTCGTCGACCCGAAGACGATGCCGGGCTGGCTCCAGGCGTTCGTGAACAACAGCCCGGTGACGCACGTGGCCACGGCGGTGCGCGAACTGATGGCGGGCAACTGGCCGGCCGCCGACATCGGCTGGACGCTGGGCTGGTCGGCGGTGCTGCTGGTCGTGTTCGGCACGGTGACGATGCGGCTCTACAACCGCAAGTGACGGCCTTCTTTGCTCCGGCTTTGCCATCCGGGAACCCGATCACTCCCCGAGACGTTCACCTGACAGATCGCGAAGGCAGTCGACAGCCGTACAACCCGAGGTGGCACCAGTGGTGAATTGGGACCGGATCAAGGACCAGGCCAAGAGCTTCCAGCAGTCCCAGAGCAGTCGGGGCACGGGCGGGGGGCACGGACAGGGCGGCGCCCACGGGCAGAGCGGGTCCGGATCCCACGGCTCGGGCTCGGGCTCGGGTTCGGCCTCGGGCGGGTCGAAGGCCCAGCTGATCGGTCTGTTCAAGACCCAGCTCGCCTCGGTCAAGACCGAGCTCAAGAGCGGCGCCTACCGGGACGCCAGCATGGCGATGTGCGCCCTGGTGGCGGCGGCCGACGGGCAGGTGGAGCCGGCGGAGCGGCAGCGCGTGGAGGAGCTGATCGTCTCCAACGAGGTCCTGCAGAACTTCCCGGCGGACCAGCTCCGCCAGCGCTTCAACCAGCATGTGGACCGGCTCCTGGCCAACTTCGAACTGGGCAAGGCCGAGGTGCTCCAGGTGATCGCCAAGGCCGCCAAGAAGCCCGCGGAGGCTCGTGCGGTCATCCAGACCGGCATGGTCGTCGCGCCGCCGACGGGTACTTCGAGCCGTCCGAGCAGTACGCCATCCGCGAGGCCTGCGCCGCTCTCGGTGTGCCGCCCACGGAGTTCGGCATCTGAGCGGCGCGCGCCACCGGCCCCGCCGCGCCGTAGTCGGCGGTCGCGGCTGCCGGTTCGCTCCCCTCAGCCGTGCGGGACGACGACGATCTGGTGCGCGTCCTCGTAGACGACGCGCCCCGGATCCGTCGACCGTACGAGCCGGTATTCGACGCCGTGGGCGGCCAGGATCTCCAGATAACCGCCCACGCGCGCGATCAGCTCCACGGCGGTCGGCTTGAACCAGGCCGCCGCGCCCGGGTTGACGCGTTCGTCGTAGACCGTCGGATCGACGGTGCTCGGGTCGGTGTACGCCGCGTCGTACCAGTCGTTGTTCGTACGCCGGAACCGCTCCTGCTCCGCCGTCAGCTTCCCGTCCCGCGCGAGGCTGTTGACGAGCCCGAAGACCCCGGGGAAGTTCCCCCGCGCCCGGGGAACCGTGCCCTGGAACCGTACGTACGCGACCGGATCGTGAACCACCACGGCATCGTAGGCACCGGCACCGGGCCTGCGACAGCGATCACGGCCATGTCCGGTCGATGCGGTCGGACCGCACGGAGCTGGACGCGCCATCCGAGCGCCCCAAGTTCTTCGGCGACACGCCGGCCCAGATTCCGGTCGAGGAAGAACTCAGGCGGCAAGACGCACCACGGCCCGGCACAGAGCGTCCACCTGCTCCGGCTCCATCTCGTACTCGTCATCAGCGTGCACGGCGGACCTCAGCTCGCGCCCAGCGCCGGGGCCGGGGCGTGGGGCGGGTGCTTCGCGGTGTGGGTCTTCCAGGCCGCTTCCTGGCGGCAGTGGCCGCACCGCGTCTCGTCGGCCAGGGGACGGAAGACGTGCTCGGGGCCGGGGCCCTCGCAGGTGACAAGGGGCTTCGGGCGGTGGGACTCCTGCCGGGGTGTGGCGTCGTGCGGCGGGCGTGCGGCGGCCCGCTCCTGCGGCATCTTCTCCGTCAGGCGGTGCCGCAGGAACCCGACGGCGGACCGGACGCCGGCCGGTGGCAGCCCGCTGGTCAGCGCGTGGCGCAGGTCGGCCGTGCTGATGCCTCTGCGCAGCCAGTGCGGCCGCGATCCCGGAGAGCGTACGGGCCTCACGCTCACCCAGGTGCAGTTCGCGGCGGGTCTGGCGCAGGGACAGCAGGACGGTCTCCGCGAGCGCGCGTTCGGGGTCGTCGTGACGTCGTCAGGTGGCAGGGGCCGCCGGTTCCGCTTCGGGCTCCTGCGGCTTGGTGGGTGGGTGGGGAGTGTTCTTCTCCCCGTTGTTAACCCCCGAAGGGGAGTCACCGACCACCCGAGGAGTTGGTTCACCGACCGTCCGCATGTGCGTACTCGGTACGCCGCCGTCCCGGACGGCCGTCGCCTCCTCGGTGGTGAGGCGGACGTTGGCCAGGAGCTGATCGGTCACCCAGCGGCCCCGCTCGTTCTGGTGCCGCCACTCGTGCAGGAAGCCGCAGGCGGCGAGGAGTTGCTTGACCTTCTGGTACGCCCGGCCCTTGATGCCGAGGCGTTCCGCGTGCGCGCTGAGGGACTTGGCGGTCGAGCCCTCGGGGAGCCCCTGCACGTACAGGAGCAGGATCTTCGCGTCGCTGTTGAGACGCGGATGCTGCACGACGTCGTGCGAAGCCTTGGTGTAGCGCCGAAGGGGCGCGATAGCATGCCGAAGCATCCTCGGGACTCCCTTAAGTCCTCGATGGTGAAGGTCCTCGGACTGGTGTTGGCGCACCGCCGGGGACCGCCCCGCGTCCGGACGGACACGAAGGGTGATGACGCGGTCACCGTACAGCACCGCGCCCAACTTCCGCATATGCGCAGCGACATGACCCCGTCAGGCCGACGGACCACCGATCGAAGTACTCACCACAGCTGAGTACGCGCGCTCTGCCCGGCGACGGGGGGAGGCGGAATGCTGTGGCCATGCGACAACGACTGCCGAAGCCCGTTCTCCACCTGTTGGTGACCTTCGTACCCGCCGTGCTGGCGATGGCGGCATGGGCCGCCTGGCTCGGCTGGGACCAGCACCGCGACGTGCAACCCGACGGGTCGACGACCGGTCCGTACGAGGCGTGGCAGGTGATCGGGCTGGTGCTGACGCTGCTCGCCCCGGTGTACTGGGCCGCGTCCCGGCACCACTTCGTCGCCGTGCTCGGCGTCCCACTCGGCCTCACCGTCGCGGCCTACTACGACTGGTCGGACGACGCCAGCGGCCTCTTCATGGTCGGCGTGGTGATGGTGATGATGGGGAGCCTCGCCGTGACCATCGCCTTCGCTGCCGTGGTCGCCTCCGTGAAACGACGAGGACGTCAGTCCGGCGCGACACCGATGGGAGCATGACGGCCTCCAGGACCACCATCAGGTCCCGAAGGCCGACAGTTGGCCGGCCGGAGTCAGGCGCGGGCGTACGAGACGAACGCGGCCCAGGAGTCCGGCGCGACCGCGAGCTGCGGGCCGTCGGTGACCTTGGAGTCACGGACGTGGATGGTGGTGGGGTGTGCGGCGACCTCTACGCACTGGCCGCCCTCACCGTCGCTGTAGCTCGACTTGCGCCAGTCGTAGGCGACTTCGAGGCAGTCGCCGCCCTCGCCGCTGCTATAGCTGGACTTGAACCAGGTGAGCTCGTTGATGTTCATCGGTCTCCCAGCATCTTCTCGATCAGAGCCAGCGACTCCCGGGACGTAAGAGCCTCCGCCCGGATCATCGCATAGCGATCCGCGAGTTCGCGGACCTCCCGGGCGTCGGTGAACAGGTGCGGATGGCCCTGGGCTTCTGTGTATCCGACCTGCTGCTCCCTCTTGGTGGTCAAGAGGTTGAACGCCGTGTCCATGTTGGGGTGTTCCTCGCGGTCCGTAGGCATCACCTGCAACTCCACGGCCCGCAGGCGGCCGAGCCGCAGCAGTTGCCGCAACTACCCGGCATGCACCGCCCGCCCGCCGATGGGTCGGCTGAGCACCGCCTCCTCGAAGACGAAGCTGAAGGTGGGCGAAGGCCATTGTTCGAACACCTGCTGCCTCGACAGCCGGTCCGCCACCCGCTTCTCCACGATCTCTTCGCTCAGGAGCGGCCGCCGCTGGGTGAAGATCGCCCGCGCGTACTCCTCGGTCTGGAGCAGGCCGTGCACGACCTGGTTGCCGTAGTGGAGGAGCTGGACCGCCTCCGCCTCCAGCTTCGCGTAGTTCCGGTACCAGTCCGGATGCCGCGTCCGCGCCTTCTTCTGCGCCTCCCGCACATCCGGAATCGCCGCCCGCAGCACCCCGCCCGCCTTCAGTACGTCGTCCGCGCGGTCCAGGAACTCCGGCTGCGGGGTCCGTACGCCCCGTTCCATCGCGGAGATGAGGTCGAGCCCGCAGTGGGTCGCCGTCGCCAGTTCCTTCTGGCTCATGGCGAGGTTCTCCCGCAGCACCCGGACCTGTTTGCCGAGCGCGCGGAACAGGTGCGCGGTGCCGTCCGCCTCCGAGGGCAGCTCGGGGCGTGATTCCTGGTTCGCGGATTCCGTCATGCCGTACCGCTCTCTCGGTCACGGCCGACGTGCCGTACATCGTGCCGTGCGTATCCGTACAGTTACCCAGCGTCCAACGGTCATGCCTGGTCAGGGTACGGCGGGGCAGACACGCTCTGTCACATGAACGCCGAAATCGCTTCCGTCACCGCCGAGTTCGTCCAGCGCTTCAGCTCCACCCGCCGTGGGGCCAGGCTCGCGCGCATGCTCGCCGTCCAGCAGCTCGACGCCTGGGGCGTGCCGTTCGGTACCGAGCCCTCCGACGCCGTCGCCCATGTCGTCGCGGAGCTGGCCGCGAACGCCGTGACGCACGCCACGTGCCCGGACGGGACTTCGAGGTGCGGCTCCTGTGGTTCCGGGGAGGACGGGTGCGTATCGAGGTGGCGGACACGCGCGGTGAGCGGTGGCCGCGCGCCCGCCCCGCCGGGAACGCCGGGAACGACGGGGACGGCGAGGGCGGGCGCGGACTGCTCGTGGTGGAGGCGCTGGCGGACGCGTGGGGCGTGACGGAACGTAACGTCGGCAAGGTCGTGTGGGCGGACCTCACCGTCGCGTGAACCGGCCGGCCCGGGTCAGCCGGTCCGCAGCGCCGCGAGTTGCTGGGCGAACGGCACCACCGCTTCGCCGGCGGGCCGGCGGGACCCGGCGCGCGACTCCATCAGCTCCGCCAGCTCCGCGCCCGCCCGCTCGATCCGGCGCGGGAGGTCGTCCGTACGGGCGTCTCCCTGCGAGCCCCAGTCCTCCGAGGCGGCGTACACCGCCGTCGGTACGACCAGCGCCCGCAGGTAGGCGAAGAGCGGACGCATGGCGTGCTCCAGCGCCAGGGAGTGGCGGGCCGTGCCGCCGGTGGCGGCGATCAGGACCGGCTTGCCGACGAGGGCGGTGTTGTCGATCAGGTCGAAGAACGACTTGAACAGACCGCTGTACGAGGCGGAGAAGACGGGGGTGACGGCGATCAGGCCGTCCGCCTCCGTGACCGCGTCGATCGCTTCGGACAGCGCCGGGCTCGGGAAGCCGGTGACCAGGTGGTTCGCGATGGCGGTCGCCAGCTCCCGCACCTCCACGACCCGGATGCCGGTGTCACCGAGGGACGTGCGCGTGGCCTCCGCCAGCCGGTCCGCGAGGAGCCGGGTCGACGAGGGCACGCTCAGGCCCGCCGATACGACCACGAGCTTCATGACGTCACCTCTTTCTTTTCCTGGGCGGTCACCGAGGCCGCCCGGGAGGCGTGGGTCGGGGCGTCCGGCACGTTCGCCGGGCGGTTCTTCGCGAACTCCTTGCGCAGCACCGGCACGACTTCCTCACCGAGCAGGTCGAGCTGTTCCAGGACGGTCTTGAGCGGGAGGCCCGCGTGGTCCATCAGGAACAGCTGGCGCTGGTAGTCGCCCGCGTACTCGCGGAAGGCCAGCGTCTTCTCGATGACCTCCTGCGGCGAGCCGACGGTCAGCGGGGTCTGCTCGGTGAAGTCCTCCAGGGAGGGCCCGTGCCCGTACACCGGCGCGTTGTCGAAGTACGGACGGAACTCGCGCACCGCGTCCTGCGAGTTCTTGCGCAGGAACGCCTGGCCGCCGAGCCCGACGATGGCCTGGTCCGGAGTGCCGTGCCCGTAGTGGGCGTAACGCTCGCGGTAGAGCTCGACCATCCGCCGGGTGTGGTCGGCCGGCCAGAAGATGTGGTTGTGGAAGAAGCCGTCGCCGTAGTACGCCGCCTGCTCGGCGATCTCGGGGGAGCGGATGGAGCCGTGCCAGACGAAGGGCGGCACGCCGTCCAGCGGGCGCGGCGTGGAGGTGAAGCCCTGCAGCGGCGTGCGGAACTTGCCCTCCCAGTCGACGACGTCCTCGCGCCACAGGCGGTGCAGCAGCGCGTAGTTCTCGACGGCGAGCGGGATGCCCTGGCGGATGTCCTTGCCGAACCACGGGTAGACCGGCCCGGTGTTGCCGCGCCCCATCATCAGGTCCACCCGGCCGTCGGCCAGGTGCTGGAGCATCGCGTAGTCCTCGGCGATCTTCACCGGGTCGTTCGTGGTGATCAGCGTGGTGGACGTGGACAGGATGATGTTCTCGGTGCGCGCGGCGATCCAGCCCAGCATGGTCGTGGGCGACGAGGGGACGAAGGGCGGGTTGTGGTGCTCGCCCGTCGCGAAGACGTCGAGCCCGACCTCCTCGGCCTTGAGCGCGATGGCGACCATGGCCTTGATGCGCTCGTTCTCCGTCGGCGTCCTGCCGGTGGTGGGGTCGGTCGTCACGTCGCCGACGGTGAAGATCCCGAACTGCACAGCGCTCACCTCCGAGGCGGGGAAGCCTCTAGTTGAATATTGAACAAACCCTGCAACGGTGCACCTCCCTGTCGTATTCCAGGGCGGTCCGCGGCTCCCCGCAGACGCCCGCGCTCCCGCTCAGCCGTCGCGCCGCTGCTCCGGTGCACGTGGGCCGTCAGGCCGAACGCCTCGCGGTGCAGGGACGGCGGGCCCGCCTCCCGTGCCCCGGCCGCCCGCCCGGCCCCCCTTTCCC